>JBOFHT010000027.1:0-6921 GCA_051649785.1 Methanobacteriaceae archaeon | reverse complement strand
GTGCTGCTTTAGATGATTTAAGTGTTTTTTCCCTAATGACTTTGTATTCATTTGAATGAGATTTAAAAATCAACTCAACAACCATTTTTTTTTGATTTCTTTTTATTAAATCATTTATTTTTTTACCAGTAAACTGCTTAAAAAGAGCATAGCTAATAGCTTCGAGTATAGTTGATTTACCTGCCCCATTCTCACCAATAATAATACTAAGACCTAAATTAAAATCAATTTTAGTATTAATATGTGATTTGAAATTAGTTAAACTTAAACTATTAATAATCATCTAACTACCTCTTTTAAACTTATTTAAAATATTTTTAGAGCTTTTATTATTTTCTTTTTTATTAATATTATTAATATCATTATCTGAGATATAATTATTAATAATATTATTGTTATTAGTATTGGAATTATTATTAGTATGGGGCTTAATATTATTATCCTGATTATTGTCCAAATCAAACCCTGTATCATCCGTATCAATATTATTTGTGCCAATAATATTATTATCAATTCCTATATCATTAGAAGTATCATTAATAATATTATCAATATCACTTAAATCAATATCTCTAATGCTTTCGTTAAGTTCTTCTTGGAAGTAAGACCTGTAAAATGATTTAAGAAGTACACGAGCAGATTCTTGATTATTAACTGATAAAAAATCCATTAAATTAGTAGCTAAAAAAGTAATATCTTCATTATCTAAAGATTTAAGTCTTTCTACCATTAGTTCTTTAGAACCAATAGATTCATTAATGTCAATATCACTAATATCAAAATCTTCTGTAATAGTAAAATTAGGTCTTAAACTAAGACATTTAATAGAAATAGACTTATCAATAAACTCATAAGTATCACTACGATTAAAATTTTTACCTTTAACAGTAATATTTAAAATAGGATTATTTTTTAAAGTAGATATGTGTTTATTTAATTTATTAATTTCAGTTTCTAGGGAATTATAGTTAATAACTTTATTAATAAACTCTCTTGGAAGCTCGATATTAATATTTTCAACTTCAGGAACATCCCCACTTATATCAACTAAAGAAAATCCTTTACCTTTATCTTTATAATAATCTAGCTCATTAGCACGCCAAATCTCCATAGACCCTGGAAAAACTAATTTACCATTACCAAAATCATCAATAATTCGATTATGCAAATGACCACAAGCATAATAATTAAAATTAGTAGGAACATCCCCAATTTCTAATTCAAAGCTATCTTCACCATAATTTATATATTTATCAATACCCTGATGGAGAAGTAAAATACTTTTTGAGTAATTTCGGGAATTTTCCTCAGTATGTTTAGAAAGTTCAGCTAGCTTTTCTTTAAGAATATCTGCTTTTGGTTTTGAAACATAAGGAGTTCCTGTAATTAAAATATCATCATGAATAAATGAAGGATAATTTGGGCTTATTAATTTTAAACCTAACTTCTTAAATAGAAGTTGAGGGGGAATAGCATTTTTTCGCATAATAATATCATGATTTCCTGCAATTGCATAAATAGGAATATTAGCCTCTTTAAGTTTAATAAAAGCTTCTTGAAAAATAAGAAGTGTCCTAGTACTAGGGCGAGATGTTTCAAAAAGATCTCCAGAGTGAAGAACAAAGTCTACTCTTTCCTCAATTATTTTATCTACAGTTTCATTAAAGACATTATAAAAGTCTTCTTCCCGTTCTTCAATCCCATATTGCCTGTAACCTAAATGAGTATCTGATAAATGTGCAAATTTCATAAAATCCCCTTAAACCCATATAACATTTAATAAAAAGTTTCATTTATATCTTCTTTAATATTATAATTGTTAATATTATATTGTTATTATTGTTTATTATAGTTATAACTACTGAAATTTTTATTTTTATTGTTGTTATTTGTTCTTGTTATAGTTATTATTGTTAAAATTATTGTTATTATCCTTAAACAATATAATAATACTTAATAATATATAATATTTATTAATTTAATATTACCCATTCTAATAATCCCCACCTAATTCACTATATTCATTTTTTTGACGTTTTAAATCTTGTTCTATTGCATTTTTCTGGTTTTTCCATTCATTAACAATATCAATATCCCCACCAATTGAAGTTCCTTTAAATTCATCAATTTTTACCATAGTTGGGACTTTAACCATTAAACCTAAAACAATAGCTTCACCTATATTTAAAGAAGGAAGTTGTTTTAAAAGGTCTTCACTTAAGTTTTCACTAGCAGTTTGGACATGACGTTGGTCATTTGGAGAAACTAAACGTAATATAATCATATTGTTTGCTTGGGAAAGTGCATCACTATCAACAGTTTTAGGGCTTTGACTTACTAAACATAATCCTAGACCAAATTTTCTCCCTTCACGTGCAATTCTACGAATCCAATACTTAGATCTAGTATCCCTGCCTTGTGGTGCAAGAATATGGGCTTCTTCAAGAACATAAAATACTGGGAACTTAAGCTTATTATTAGAGCTAATATTAATATTAGCATTATTAATAGAACTACTACCTTGGCTTTTAACATAGTCTTTTCTTTCTTTAAGTGAAAGGCGTAAAATATGACTAACAATTACTTCTGAAGCTAAGTCATCACTTTGACCTAAATCAACAATATTAACTTGACCTAATTGGATTTTAGATAATATATTTATAGCATTAAGATTTAATATAGAACTATAGCGACGTTTTAAATCATCAATTTTATTTAAAACATCAAAAATTGGTTTTTTATTTTTAGCATCAATTTCTTCATCATTAGTTTTCCTTTCAAGGTATTGTTCCATAATTTCAAGAAATTCCTGCTCGCTATTCCCACCTAATTTCACTGCATTTTTAGCAGATTCATAAGCTTTTCTAAAGTAACGTTCCTGTAAAATAGCATTTCCCTTAATACTAATAAGTTCCTTTAATTCAGAGAATGACATGTAATTAGGATTAATTTCAGCTTTAATGATATTTACGTCCCCATTTTCAAATCTATTAGAAACATATTCAGAATGCATATCAAATATTAATACACAACCATTTTCTTTTAAGAGGCCATCAACAATAATAGAAACAGTATTAGATTTACCAGAACCCGTCATAGCCAAAATAGCTAGATGACGTGAAACAAGTGCATTAATGTCTAGGCGAAGATTAACATCACTTTGAGATATAAGTGTACCTAATTTAAGACCTGTGCTATGAAATATTTCTTTAAGAATTTCTTTAGAAGCCAGTTGAATATTAGTTCCAGGAGGAGCTGGGCTTGGAGGAATACGTAAATTATCATTGATATCGCCTAAAATTTTAACAGTGCCTTTAACATAGGAATCATTCCCACTAATTGCTTTGATTTTCTCAATAATCTCTACACTACTAATATCATCATTAATGGATAAGCTAACACGACTAAGGTATTCAATCATCCCCATAATAGTTTTCCCATCATATTCCATTATAACATATTCACCAACTTTTGGAAGTGAATTAGAAATGAAATTTACTCCAATAAGTGATGTTTCCCCAATTACAGTTCCAACTAACATTAGTTCATCCTCAAAATTAATATTTATTATATTATTATAGTTATAATGACTATGAATATTGTAATTATGATTATTATAGTTATTACAATTATTATGGATATTATGATTATTATAGTTATAATTATTATAGATATTATAAGTATTTTTATTATTATGGCATTTAAGTGCCAAATACTACAAAAAGTCCCTGCCAGTTCTTTCAACTAATCCTACAATATTTGACAAAGATTCAATGTCTTTTCTTTTAATTTCAACATCATTATGAGTTTTTTTAAGAAGGTAAGGATAACCATCAACAGCATCACGCTTTAAAACTTTAATAATTTCTAATATTTCTTCTTCATTAGCTTTATAAGGGAGTTCAACTTTTAGAATATTTTTATAATTTTCTAAACGAAGATAAAAGATTGTAAACTTTAAATTCCTAAAAAAGCTATTTTCAATAATAAAGTCATGTTTCATTATCTTAGAAATATCACGGTAAATAGGCTTAGAATAACCTTCATATTTTGAATTTATATTAAATAATGACATATCTGGAATTTTGTAATTAAAATAGTCATTAGCAGTAGATGTTTTAGAAATAGCTACTATTTTCTTATTATTCTCTAGAAGAGATTTAATAGAAATTAAGTATTCCAAACTTTCAAGAAAAATCATAGCATTATTAAATTTATGAAATCCTCGATTATCTTCACTAAAATCAAGAGGATTCTTATTAGGATTATCTATTAGATTATTATAATAGTCATTATCATTAATATTATTAATATCACTATTAAATTTGTTAGAAACAATATTATTAACTAATTCTTCAAAATTCTTAGAGATAATTCCAATATTATTAATAGGGGTATTAATATTGTCATTATTAGCAGTATTATTGTTAGAATTATTAGTATTGTCAACATTAGTGCTATTATTAATATTAGCCGTATTATTGTTAGAATTATTAGTATTGTCAACATTAGTGCTATTATTAATATTAGCAGTATTATTGTAATTATTTAAACTAATATTTAGCTTATTTTTTAATTTAGGCACAATTTCATTAATAATTCTATTTTTAATATTATTAGAAAGTTTGTTTTCAAGAGGATGAGGGCGTACAATATCCCCCATAATTGACCCATCAATTAAATAATAATCAACATCGTAGTTATTAATTGAAACAACGGCATTTTTAACTTCAAAAATACCCATATAAGTTCGAATTCTATCATTCAAGAAGTGGTGATAGTGAATTAAGTCTAAATCACTATTTTCAACTTTAATTAGATTATTTGAATTATTAGTAAAATTATTATTAGTATTAATACTAGTATACGTATTGTTATTATTATTAATATTTTTATTATTGTTACTACTACGGGAAGTAAGTATTAAAGATTCAGCAGAAATAGTATAAAAACAAAACTTTAGAAAGTTCTTCTTCATTAAACTACCATCACCCGCAGCTATATTGACATTAATATCCTCAAAATTAGTAATATCATATTCTTCCCAATATTTAGAAACATCCAAGTCCATTTTTTCTAAGTCATCAATGCTACGAGAAATTGAGTCTTTTTTTCTAATAGCAACTTCGTATAAAGAATCTAAAATAAATAATCACCTTAAGCTATAATAAACTATTAATAAACAATAACTAATTATTAAATAGATATTTAAACAATAACTAATTGAAAATTAAATAATTAAACAATTATATTTAGCACAAGCCCCACAACTACATTTGGATATGGATTTAACAATTTTTGTAGATATAGCAATATACTTAGGCCATACTTTATAATAATTCTTTGATTTAAGGACTTTAAATTTATTTTTTATATCATTTTTTTGGATTTTTTTAATCTCAATTTTAGAAATATCAGCAGCATACATACCATTACTCATAACAATAATAGAAATAACGATTATAGCTGCAAAAATGGATATTCTAATTAATCTCGAATTGGGATCTTCTATAATTAAAAATCTCTCCAATTATATTATTCTAAAATTTATTTATTCAGATGCTTTTAAAACACCAGTAACAATTTCTTTAATCTTAGCTTCAACATCATCTGTTTCTTCAACAATTGTTCCTGTAACAATAACATCGGCTCCCGCTTTAGCTGCAGTAAATCCTGCAGTAGTGTCACGAATTCCCCCACCAACAACTAAAACCATATCATCTGTTGCTTGTTTTGCATAAGCTATCATTTTAGAATTAATTGGTTCATCAGCACCAGAACCTGCTTCAAGATAAAAATATCTCATACCTAATAATTCTGCAGCCATTGCATAAGCAGCGGGAATTTTAGGCTTGTTTTTAGGAACTAATTTTGCATCACCAATCCATCCCACAGTTCCACCAGGTTCAACAACCATATATCCCATAGGAATAGCTTCAATTTGAGATTTCTTAACAAGAGGTGCAGCAAGTGCTTGAGCACCAAGAATCCAGTAAGGATTATTAGAATTTAAGTAGCTCATAAAGAATATTGCATCAGCATATCTAGAAACATTACTAGTATTTCCAGGGAAAATAATTATAGGCACATCAATACTTTGATTTAAAGCCTTAGCAGTATTATCAACATCATTGCCATCAACTGTTGAACCTCCTAACATTATCCCATCAGTTCCACCACGAATAGCTGCTTTAGCTATTTCAACAGCTTCATCTGGACTTTGTTCATCCGGATCAATTAGAGTTAAGTGAACTTTACGAGTTTTTAATATATCTTTAATATAGTTTTCGACTTTCATAATAACCACAATGTGAGTTAAATTAGCTTTAAGAACTAATATAATTTTAATTAATAATTTAATTATTTCAAAGTAAATTATTACATATAATTTATTAAATTTAGTACAGAATAAGTTAGCATTAATACTAGAATTATTGGAATCAAAAATATTAGTATTTTTATAAGAATAATGTATTAATAATATTATATATATCTTACTAAAAATAAAAAGCAATATTGCCCTGAGCTTATTAAACTATATAAAAATAGGAAATATAATTTTTGAAATCAGCATTATAATGAAAATTTAAAAAAATATTGAAAAGATATTAAAAATAAAATAAGATTAAACTAAAAGAAAATAAATTGAAAATAAAAGTAAAGCATTTATAATGAAAAATAATGAAAATATTGAAAAGATATTAAAAATAAAATAAGATTAAACTAAAAGAAAATAAATTGAAAATAAAAGTAAAACATTTATAATGAAAAAATAATGAAAATTTGGCTCTGTAGAAACCCTATATTTTTGCACTAGTTTATATCAAAATCCGCTATTTCAAAAATTAAAACAACTTAAAATGCTTTGGCTTAGCAAATTAAGGAAATTTCTTTTTGAAAAAAATATTTTTGACTATAAAT
>JBOFHT010000026.1:0-22275 GCA_051649785.1 Methanobacteriaceae archaeon | reverse complement strand
CGTTACCAATTTCAATAATAATATGGGGAATACCCGTATCATCACAAAGAGGGCGTTTTTCAGTATTTGCAATTTTTGCATTTTCTAAAATAAGCTTTAAAATAAAGACAGCGTTATCATTACCCTGAGAATATTCTTTATCAATTGCAGAACTAATTAAATTTAATTTATCTCTAGAATAACTAGTACTGCCACTAATAACAGCATCTTGAGTTTTTTTAATAATATTCATAATTTCACAAGTTATGAGGTTATTTATTAAGAGCTAACACCAAATTAGGTGTCAATTAAACATTAACCTATTAAATACATAAAAAAATAATTACATAACTAATAACTGCAATAATTGTATAAATAAAATAAAGTGAAATATAATAGTAAAAATTTTAGTTTATTTTTTAGAAGCTTTAATACCATCACAATATCTTTCAATTATGGAATTAACAAGATGAACCTGTTTAACGCGTTGTTTAGCTTCAATATCACTTGTGTTCCAGTTATGACTTTTAGCTACAGATCCACCAGTTTTTAAATAAACAGGAGATGCTACTTTAATTATATCTGGGACTTCATAGTGACGAATAAAACCACCAGAGGATTTAGGATTCTCAGTATGAATATCCAGAGGAATAGAAATAGTTTGACGCAAACTTGAAAGCATATTTATTTGAAGATCACGAACGGGATTAATAGAATTTGCACCAAGTTCCTGTAGCATTAAAGCTGAAGCAGGATTTCCATGACCCATATGGGCAGAAACTTTAAAATGAATGTCTTTTGGAAGTTCACCCTCCATTCTCATTTTATTAAGGACAAATAAAAGCCCTTCATCATATAATAATATTCCTCGAACTCCTAATGCCACCGCTCTTTTAACATCCTCAATTGCATAAACTATGTTATCATAGCCACGAAGACGATACCCCATTTTAGATCCTTCCTTTGTTTGAGCAGAAGCACTAGTATCATAAGTAGCACGTGGCCCAACACTTAAAAAAAGTTCCAATGAATTTGATTTAGCTAAATCAACCATAGCTTCTATTTCACAGTCATCTAAAAGCATAATCCCTTTTGTCTGAGTTACCCTATGAATATCTAACTCATAATCATCACATGCAGAAATAACACATTCAAGGGCAGTAGGATTTTGAATTCCGGGAATTTCAAAACGATAATGACCACCATCTGAGAAAGTTCTACTAATGTTATTAGATATATTATTATTAGCTGTATCAAAAGTATTTTTAGTATTTTTATGATTACTAACATTGTTAACATAGTCCATACTATGATTAACACTATCATTAATGCCAATTTTAGCTAAAAAGTCTTTAGTATCCTTCATTATAATGACCTTGATATATAAGTTAAATAATGATAAAATAAATATTGAAAATATAAATATTAAAAATAGAATATTTATAAATATGAAATATAAATTAGAAAATATAGTGATTTTGATAAAAATATGGATAATAATAATAATAATAATACCCTAATTCATCTATTATCACAAATAACTAGTATAATAATAATAATTAATATTAATATGATAATTGTTTAAAAATAAAATAAAGTTATATGACGAGTTATAAAAAAGTATAAAAAGTATAAAAAGAATTAATGAAAACAATTAATGTTTTACACCTCTTCCTCTTTTACTACCTATTTTTCTATATCCTGGTTTTTGACGAGTTCTTCTTTTAGTTCCTTTGATTTTTGACATAATTCACCTCCAAAATCTATTATTACAATAAATATTACAATAAATATTTACGATTTTATGTATAAGTTTAAAAGTGCAAACTTTATTATATATCTTAATTATATTCCAGTATTTATTGTTCTTTAATATATTACTTAATTACTACATATATACTTTGCCATAAGAATAAGTAACTAGTTGGCATCATAAAAGTTAAAAATGTATTGTTAAAAATATATTTTATAATATATTCTTTAAAAAGTCATTAATTTTATATAATTCAATATTATTTATTAAATCTAGATTAGAAATATCAAAGTCAGAATTAAGAGATTTAAATTTATCTAAAATATCTTCCAATAATAAAGGATTTTCACCTTCTCCATATGGAACATTAACTGTCTTAGATAAGCATAAATCCTTATAATTATTAGTATTAGCATAATTAATACTATCAATGTTATTAATATTATTAATATTGTTCTCACTATAATAATCATTAATATTATTAGCAAGAGTAATTTCAACAGTACTAGGTCTGATATTTTCTCCAATATTCTCAAAATCAGCATTAAGATTAATAGATATTTTATTTGCTAAATTAATTACATTATAAACATTGTCAATGTCATTAACAGTGTTATCATTAGTATTAGAATTATTAGGATTATTAAGATTAATATTAAACTTATTATCAGTAGTACTAGTAGTATTAGTAGTGTTAGTAGTAGTATTATTAGAAACTTGAATATAATTGTCAAAATAATTAGAAATTATATCTTCAGTTAAGTCACCAAAAACAATAGTTATAGCTACTGCATAAGGCAAACTCTGACGTAAATCTTCAAGTGACGTAGGATAGTAATTATTATGCTCGCAGGCTATTTTATAAGTGTTAATATTAATTGATTTAATATGATTAGCAACATTGAGATTATTAACTTTAGCAATATTAAGATTATTAATATTGCTTGAGCCAATATTAGTATTATCTTTATTATCCTTAATAATAGTATGGATATTATTCTTATTAATATTATTGCTTGTTTGCTTATCTTTATTAATATTATCCAAAATAGTTAAAGTTGCATCAATAGAACTATGTAAATGTCTGCAAACTGGATATTTTTTAACATAAATATCATTAATGCTAAAATTACCCATATTAAATATAATATCTTGGTTTAAGCTATTTGTATCAAAATTAACATCATTAACATTAACCATAGCAGACATAATACCTTGATTACCATCAATAATAGAAGGAGAACCAGTAAATCCATTTTTAGCCAAAAGAGCAGCATTAATACCATTACGAACTGCATTAGCAACATGCAGGTGTTTACCCATTACCCCACTATGATTAGACTCAAGAATGCCTGAAGAGTTAGTTCCTGCCAAACCAATAGCTGAAATAATCTGATTTTTATCTAATCCTAATAATTTAGAACTAACAACTGCTGAAGCAATTACCCCAACTGTTCCAGTTGTATGGAAACCTTGATTCCTATGTTGAGGATTAATAGCCATTCCAATAGATATAGCTACATCATAAGCACCAATAACAGCCTCTAAAAAAGATTTACCATTAGAATTATAAGCTTCAGCTACACTTAGAGCCGCTGAAAATACCACAGACCCACTATGAATTTTAGCTAAACTATGACCATCATCTAAATCAAGAGCATGGGCAGAAATTCCATTAATAAATCCTGCTGTGATAATATCACTTTTAAGAACACTATTCTTACCAGTAGCATTATTGTGTCCAATAATAGAAGATTTATGAGAATTATCTTGATTTAAAGTAGAAATATTACCAATATCATTAAATGTTTTAATAACTATTTGGGAACTTTTAGAACTAGAACCTCTTAAAGTAACAGCTAAATAATCTAAAAAAGCTAGCTTAGCTTTAGCTATTGTATTAGAATCGATATTATCATAGTTTAAATTATAAACAAATTTAGCTATTTCTTTACTTAATGAATTAGTCATAAAAATCAAAACACAATGAACAGTTATTATCTAACTTGAATTACTAAAATTACATTTATTACTTAATTCATCTTCTTTAAAGCGTACAAGTGGCTTAGCAAGATGTCTACGGGCAGAAATAGGAGTTTCATAGAATTTTTCCTCAAGAACTCTTGGAACTTTTTTAGCTATTTTATTAGCATCACGTAAACGATTACCACATTTAGCACATTTAAAACCTTTATTTCTACCTGCAGAAGTCATACGTTTACCACACTCACAAATAGGATTTTCATAATCAAATTTATCAGCTAGCTGGAGAATATTAAATTTCTCAATATTAAGAGTATTATTTTTGCCAATGCCTCCGTAAACATTTAAAATATCTCCGGGAACTAGTTCTTTAGTAATTTTACGAAAATCCTTTGTTGGTTCATAAGCACCACATTCAATCTCACCACTACTATCACTTAATGTAAAGAAAATATGTCCTCCTTTAATAACTCTAGGATTGTCTTTAACTGTTCCCATAACACAATAACATGAATTTTGTTCCATATCAGCTATTTTACCCATATTTTGAATATGAATATCAGTATGTTGGTTAGTTTCAAAAATACAGTAAGAATCAACTGGTTCATTAACTTTAACAATTCTTTTAGCTTCCATTAAAATTTTACCAGATTCACCACGAATACCATATAAAATAGGACAAGGAGTGTGAGGCTCAATAGCTAAATAACCATTATCAATATTTTCAAAAGTACCTTTACCAGTTAAATTATCCATTTTAACAACAGAATCAAAGTCAATACTACGGTTTATACCATAATTTTCAGGAATCCTATAACTAAGTAGTTCATAAGTTTTATCATCTAATTGAATTCCAATGGCTGCAAGTGCTCCAATAATCCCCCTACCTTTTTTAATCGGGTAAATTTCAGCTCCAATTTCTTCAGCAAATGATTTAGCTTCAGATATTGTTATAATAGAGTTAATTGCTTTAATAGCATAGCTATGCATCTTATTAGAAACATCACTATCTAAAGTATCTTCAAAAAAGACAATTCCAGGATTAGTATTATCATTATCAAGTTCAGAAAGGTTATTAACAGCATTAATGACAATATTTTTAATTTTTTCCATGTTATTAATGTTAATGGCTACTTTAATATGAACTGCACCGTTACCTCTTGTTTTAAATTTAGCAAAAGGATTAAGTCGAATAAGACGTGGGAAATCAATTACTTCAAAATTATTTAATTTTAGCTCATTAATAATCTCTGAAGCTAAATACGTAGTACACATCCCATTTGGAGAGTCTGTATCATCAATTCCAATATGTAAAACCTTAATAAAATCACCTTTAAAATACAATAGTAATATTTAATAACTTGTAATAATATATTAATAAATATATCTTTTAATTATAACTATCATCAATCTTGTTTATTGCTTTATCTCACTAATACTAATCATTATAATAGATTATATTAATATATCTATTTAAATTATACCAATAACTACTATTAACTTGTCAACTTAATCGAATAAATAATAAACTTTAACTAAATTTCAACGCTGTCAACTTAAGCAATTAAATACTAAATCTTAAATAAATTTAATAAATTACTTATAAAGATTCTAAATAATTTTTTGAATTTTTATAAAAATTTACTTTAAAAAATCCTTAAATTGACAGAAGTGACTAAATTTAATAAATAATAAAACTAATGAATATACCTTATTAACTTAATAAATATAAACATTATATAGAATATTATTAAAGTTATTAGCCATTAAATATTTATTTATAATATAAAATATCATTAATAGAAATATTAAACAGGCATTAATTATGATTACCCAAAATAGGCTTCAACTTATCCAACAAATAAGTCAAATATTACTTAATCAAGGTTTTGAAACCTCAAATATTTATGAAAGAAGCTGTTTTGATATGGCGGCACGTAAAAAGTTGTTGTTGTTATTGTTAAAAGTATTTGTTAATATTGATAGTATTAATAAAGAAAATGTTCAAGAGATAAAAAAAGTAGCTCATACATTTTTAGCTTCGCCTGTAATAGTAGGATTAAAATCAAAAGATGAAAAGCTAGAAGAAGATGTTGTTTATGAAAGGCAGGGATTACCAGTAATAGGGGTAGAAACACTAACTAATATGATACTTTATGGAGAGTATCCTGAAATAATAGCCGATAGAGGGGGGTATTATGTTAAAGTTAATGGTCCCCTATTAAAAGAATACAGAGATGAATACAACCTTTCTTTAAAAGATTTAGCAGATTTAGCTCATGTTTCAAGAGAAACAATATATAAATATGAAAATGGATTAGTAAAATCAAATCCTGAAACAGCTATTATCTTAGAAGAGATATTAAATATGAAAATTACATTAGATATTAATATTTTAAAAGTTCCCAAGATAGATGATACTATTAATACTCCTAATACAGTAAACATTGAACAAAGTACAGAAACATTAACTAATTTAGGATATGGGGTAATTTCTACTAAAAAAACACCATTTGATGCATTGACTAAATTAAATATAAATAACCCAATACCCCAAATACCAAAAAATCAAGATAATACAGCAGTAATAACTAATTTAGAACAAAATAGAAATGAAAAGAAACTAAAAACAATGGCAGTTAGTTTAAAAGATATTTCACTTATTACAGGATCAGAATCCGCATTCATTATTGATAATAAAAAGTTTAAAGACAGTTTAGATGGGATTCCAATAATAAATAGCTGGGAAATCAAAGAAATGACAGAGGCATCAGAGTTTTTAAAGTTAATACGAGAAAGAAAAGATAATTAGGTTAAATGGAATATATATGTCCTTACTACTATACTGTTGCATAATGATTTAAGTCAATATAATTAATTCAATGATTAATAATTTAATGAATATGAATTGAATTGGTTATATTAGCTTAAATTATTGTAAAAACATAGCAACAAGAGTTATAGAATATCGATAATAATAGCTTAAATTTAAATATATTTACCAAAATACCAAAATAATTATATAGTAAATAATACTTATTATAAACTAAAGGTTATGATAAATATGATTAAGAAAAAAACAAGTTTAAGCTTAGATAATAAATTAATGAAAGATTTAAAAATAATGGCAACCAAGTTAGACAAAACACAAAGTGCTTTATTAGAAGAATATCTAAAAAAAGGGATAGAGCATGATAAAAAACTATTAAAAAGTTACTAAATGAATAGGATGTGTTAATATGAACATTGTATTTGATAAAATAAACCCAAATCTATTAAAAACTATTAGTGAAATAGCTAAAAGAGAAAATAGAACAGAAACAAAAGTTTTAGAAGATATAATTGAAAGAGGAATAAAAAGTAAAAAAAATAAAATTCCAAACTATTTAATAACTAATAAGGACACTTATAACCCTGACCCTGAAAGACTTATGAAAATGGCAGGCATAGTCAAAAATTGTAAACCATTCAGTGCAACAGAACTTGTAAGAGAGATGAGAAAAGGTGAATTATGATCTTTCTTGATACTAATTTTTTAGTTTCTTTTTTTATAGAAGAAGAGGAATATCATGAAAGAGCTAAGGAACTGATGGAAAGAATAAAGAATGAAGAAAAAATAATATCCAAATTAATTATAGCAGAAACAATCAACCTTCTAAACAACAAATTAAAAATTGACAAAGTCGAAATAGAGAGAATTTATGAAGAATTAAAGAAGGATTATACTATCATAGATGATAGCTATGTTTTTGATGATGCTGTAAGGAAAACTATAGAATATAAGAAAAGAATACCTTTCTTTGATCTTGTATTCATGAGTTTGATGGAAAATTTAGGAATTATAAATATAATAACATTCGATGAACATTTCGACTTAAATGAGAATATAAAAAGAATACATTAATTCCTAAAATTAATAATAATAATATTTATAAACAACTTAAAAATCAATTGGTATTTTATCAGGTTTGGTTTCTAATACTTCAGGATTACTTAATACTTCTTTAAAGAAATTTATAGCATTTATATAATAAAACCCATCTGTTATACGTTCATCTAGTGTGAAAGCTACTTCCATTATGTCTTTTTCTTCAAATTCTTTTATTTTCTTATTATAAACATTCTTTTTATGTATTTTCCCCATGCAAATAAATATAGAACAAGTCCCCCTATCATATAAGTGATGATATGGAGGATTTTCAATTCCAATACTTCCTAAATTAGACAAAAAGACACTACAATGCATAGGATCATCTTTACGAATGACTTCGGGGTATTTCCCAAAGAAATCTAAGAAACCTAAGAATTTTTCAATACCCATGATAATGAAACGAGGCAACTTAATAAATTTTTTCATTAAATCTTCTGTTTCATCAATTCCATTATTAGTATCTTTAACTTGATTTATGTTCTTATTTAACCTATTTACAACATCTTGAATTGTTGTATCTCTTTCAAATCTCTCTTTCATTGTGGTTTCTGCACCATCTTCACTAAATACTTTTTTTACCACAAATCCTACTTCGATTTTCTTTCGTTGATAATGCTTTTTTCCTAATACAAATCTATTTAAATGAGGTTTTAAAGCAAAAGTTCTTACTAATGCAGCTGTAAACAAGTTAAAATATGTTATTTTATTAACTGCTTCAAGTTTTTTATTTTTTTTGTTAATATATTCTAAGAACTTTGTCATATCAATATCTTCTTTAATATACAAAGATGAACCAGTTCTTGTTTTCATTAAATAAGGAACCATTATTGTAAATGGATTTAATTCTTTTAAAATCCATCCATCGGACCTATCTCCTCTTCTTTTTTTCTTATTTAAGAAGGTTTCATTAGTTTTTGTGTATTTATCCTCATTTGTTTTTGATGTCATTAAATAATCTTCCTTATTATTTTCATGTTACATGTATAATGAATCCATCTAAATATCGTCTAAAAATTTGAATTCGTTTTTATTATTATATTATAGATTATTAAAATTCTTTTTTATGCATTTTATTATTATTTCGTTCATTGTAGTTTTATTTTTTATTGCTTCTATTTTTATCTCTGTTCTAAGGTCTTCATCTAATTTTAGCTTAAAAAAAACTTCTTTACTCATACTAAACCCCTTATTGTTTTTATGTATGGGTGTTATGTTACCTATACGTTATAAATGTTTCTTATCCCACAGGTTGTCAAGGTACCCTATATTCTTTTTCATGTTAAATTTCATGTTAAGTTTTCACGTTTCATGTTAAAAAATGGTTAAGTATAAATATGATGATTTTTTATTTTTTATTTATCATTTATCGCATGGTAAATCATTCTTTTTTTGTAGCCTTCCATAGGTTGTTTATCGATTAAACCTTTTTCAACAAGTAAATTAAGGTCTTTTCCAGCTGTTTGCCTACTAACTCCAAAATATTCAACATACCTATCAATTGAATATATTATATCATCATTGATTATTTTTTCTAATGCAGATATTTGACGATCATTTAATCCTAACTCTTTTAAATTCAAAGCATTGTATTTTTTAGGTTGTATTTTTTCTTTGTTTATTATCTTATTTCTAAATGTGGTTCTGAATAAGTTTTCTTCTGCTAGGTATTCTGGTTTTCCTAGTCCTATTTCTTCCATTTCAGTATTCATTTTTGTTATTCCTGAACCGTATTTTTCCATTTTTTGAGAGCGATTAAATAAGTCACAAATCTTTTCATTTCTATGTTCATAATGGTTAGCTTCTTGTTTAATTAGTTTTAATGTCATAGGTGGCTTTAATCCACCAGGATTTGTTATTTCAACTCTATTTTTATAAATATAAAGTGCTATTGAAGACGTATCTAATTTATAGTCTCTGTGAGCTAGTGCATTGATTGTAGCTTCCCTTAATGCTTCGTAAGGGTATTCAGGCATATCTATTCTGTTAAATCCTTCAATTCTTTGTCCCATATTAGTTTGCTTTTTAATAAATGCATCTGCTTCATCAAGCATTTTTAGCATTGGATAACTAATTTCACAGCTATCAATAACATGTACTCTGTCAGTTCCTTGAAATCTAACCATTTTAATTTCATGCTGTCTAATAAATTTTTTAGGATTTTTGCCAAAAAACAATAAGCCTGCATTAGTAATATTAATTTTTCCATTGGATTTTACTCCAACTTTTGCTATGTCTAATATAAAGTCTTTGAGGGTTTCTTCTGTTATTTGACTTTTTCCACTCTCTTTTCTAAAATAATTCACTTGTTCTAAATCTAGATCATCAATACTGGATTCTTGATTTACTTTTTCATCAAAATTTTCCAATGAACTAGCTAATTCTCTAGAAATAAAACTGGTTATAGTTTCTTCAATTTTATCTACTAAATTAGATTTATTGAAACGGCTGTATTTAACTGATTTTATTTTACCAATAAAGTTTTTAGTGTTGTCATCAGCATCTATATCTTCAAGAATAAACATATAAGTATTTAAAGCATTTGAACCCAATCTAAATAAATCAAATTCACATTCAGTTGCTGATATCCCATTATCCATAATAGAACCATATTCATTACCAATTAGCCCAATAAAAATATTACTATCATTTACTTCTCTTTTAAAAACTTCTTCAGACCCTATTCCTTCCGGACCATTAATTTCAAAGATAAAAGCTTCAAAAAATCTATTGTAATGTTTATTTTCATTAATAAGCTCATTTAATTTGACTCTTTCAGATTCAAATTCCTTTTGATTACTACTTATAAAAATTTTAAGTTTGCTCATCTCTTTCTCCGGATTGATTAGCTAAATAAAAAGAGCATTAAATGTCTCTTCAGCCTCACCAGTTGAACTAATACCAATAGCTACAACATCTGCATAATCAAGAGAATTTAAGAAATTAATAGCTTCATTTGGCATTTGAATACCTGCTGCAAGTAGCTTATTAATAATTACTTTTTTATCAAGTTCTTTAAGAAGATTAGACAGCTCTTCTCTCTCTTTTTCCATAAATGTTTGAGAATCCATCATATATCCTAGCTTATTAGTAGGAATCATATAAAAATCAAATTTATTAAGAATATTTTTATAATTACTGTTACTATCTCTTAATTCAATTAGTTTTTTAGTTGTTTTAAATGGATAAGCAGTTATTAAACCTGCAAGAGAACCAGAATCATTAATTCCATCAAGAATTTCATTAATAAAGTCCCAATCATAGCTATCAACAATAAATTCATCAATAAGCATTAAAGGAGTATCAAATTTAGATAATTTGTCAATATCTTCCTTCCACCTAGGAAGTCTATTTTTATTTTCATTTTCATCTCCCCTTTTCTTTGCATTTTCTATTGCTTTTTCATAATTAGGATTAACATAATCTACAAGAGTTTTAGCCACTGTTCCAATGACTTTCATATTAACACCCATAGAAACAGCTTCTTCCCACGCATTCAATAGTCGCTCATCTGTATTTAAATTAATTCCACTTACACCTAAATCATAGCTAGTTTTTATAATATTAGCTACAGCTTTAGGATTAATATGTAAATCTAATTGATATAATCGAGACCTATGGCCAAAATATGATTCTCCTGTAAAAGGAGCAACACCTAAAATAGATTTTGGAACTTTTTTTCCATTAATGACTATATTTTCCTTGAAATTATTAGAACTAAACTCAGAAATTTTATCAAAACCTTTAATGTTGTCATTGCTTTTAAAAAATTATTCAATTTTCTCAGCAACAACTGCAGTACCATAAACAAGTATTTCTTGCATAGATTCAGCCAAATCATTAGAATCATAACGAGTAGCTATAATAGCATTAGCTCCCATTTCTTTTGCATGTTTAATAGCATTTTGAAGTGCAATATCACGAGATTCTTCCATCATTTTAACAAATTCTTTTATTTCCCCGCCAAACATAGAACGTATCCCTGCACCTAATTGGCCACCAAGACCTCTACTTCTTACAGTTAAACCATTAACAAAACCTTTTGTTTCAATAATATTATAACCTGGAACATCATTTGCACTTGAAATAATAAATTCATCTACAGAAACCATTTTATCACCTAATTTTTAATTTAAATTCTTATTTAAATTCCTAAAAGCATTAATTACTATACATTTAATTACATTATTATATGTTTTTAACAAGTAATAAAATTATCTATAAATTTGCATATTATCCTCTTTCATTTAATTATACCCGGAAAATATAAAGTTACATATAAATATATAAAAATACAATATTTAGTATATAAAAATTATACTCGTAAAATTAATAATTATAAAAACATTATTTTAATATAAATAGAAAAATAAGAATATAAAAATATAATATTTAGTATATAAAAATTATACTTATAAAAATTATAATTAATAATTATAAAAACATTATTTTAATATAAATAGAAAAATAAGAATATAAAAATTATAAATCTTGATTAAATCTTAATTTGGTGAAAAAATGAAGGTAATTGTTGCAGATTCAATTAATCAACAAGGTATTGATGATTTAAAAGAAGTAGCTGAAGTTCTTGTTGATACTGATATTACTCCTGAAGAATTAAAAAAAGTTATAGTGGATTATGATGCTATTATTGTTAGGAGTAGAACAAAAGTTACAAAAGATATTATAGAAGTAGCTGAAAACTTAAAAATTATTGCAAGAGCTGGAGTTGGAGTGGACAACGTAGATGTTGAAGCAGCTACTGCAAAAGGAATAATGGTTGTTAATGCACCAGAATCTACTTCAATAACAGTTGCAGAACACACAATGGGAATGATGTTAACATTAGCTAGGAAAATCCATATAGCTGATAAGTCTGTTAAAGAAGATAAATGGGAAAAGAGCAGATTTATGGGAATTGAATTACGTAATAAAACCCTTGGTGTTGTAGGGATGGGTAGAATAGGTTCCCAAGTAGTTAATAGATGTAAAGCATTTGAAATGGATGCAATTGTATATGACCCATATCTCCCACCAGAATTAGCTAAAAAAATGGGAGTAGAGTTAGCTGACTTAGAAACAGTACTAAAAACTGCAGATGTTATTACAATACATGTTCCATTAACCGAAGAAACAAAACACTTAATTTCAACAAAAGAATTTGAAATAATGAAAAATTCTTCATTTATAATTAATTGTGCAAGAGGAGGTATTATTGACGAGGATGCACTTTATACTGCACTTAAAAATGACATAGTTGGAGGAGCAGCATTAGACGTATTTGAAAAAGAACCTCCTACCAGTAGCAAGTTAATGGAATTAGATAATTTAGTAGCTACACCACATATAGCTGCTTCAACAAAAGAAGCTCAAAGAGATGCAGCAATAATTGTAGCTAATGAAGTAATAAAATTATTTAAGGGAGAAACTCCTCAAAATGTATTAAATATGCCAGTTGTTGATTCCAAAACATATCAAACAATGAAACCTTATTTAGAATTATGTAAAAAGTTAGGAAGTTTTGTTGTTCAAGGAATTAATGAAAAAATAAAGGATTTAGATATTGTATATTGTGGAAAATTAGTAGAAGTTCCTAAAAGAGAAATTTTAACTAGAACAATTCTTCAAGGTATTCTTAATCCAATTTTAAATGAACCTGTAAATATGGTAAATGCACAAGCTATAGCTGAAAATAGAGGAATTAAAATTACAGAAGGTAAAACCTCAAATGCAAGTGGCTATGATTCATTAATTAAAATTGAAGCTAGAGGCGAAAATAATACGTTTTCAGTTGAAGGAACAGATTTACATGAGCCAAGAATAATCCGTGTGAATGGCTATTGGGTAGATGTTAAACCAGAAGGAAATATGTTTATAGCTAAATATAAAGATATTCCCGGATCTATTGGAGCAGTTGGAACTTTGATGGGAGAAAATAATGTCAACGTAGGAATTATGCAAGTTGGACGTGACAAAGCAGGTGGAGAAGCTGTGATGATCCTTACAGTAGACCATGAAATACCAGAAGAAGTTACAGAAAAAATAAAAGCATTAGATAATGTCCATGATGCCGTAGGATTAAAATTATAATCCTACTACTCATTTAACATATTAAAATATTTAATTAATATAATATCCTAATACTATAAAATAGTTACAATTTCATAGTACAAACATTTAATTTATTATTTAATAAATAGATATTTCACCCATAGTGATGGATATACTCTTTTTTTAACATTGAATAATACAATCTATCTATATATTTACAATCAATATAGAAATAATCTCTTAATGTTCCTTCATATGTGAAATTACATTTTTTAATAAGTGCTTTAGAAGCTAAATTATTTTCTTTATGACATACTTGAACTTTATGTAGATTAATTTGGTTAAAGCCAAAATCTAAAATACCTTTAATAGCTTCTGTTCCATATCCTCTTTTTTGAAATTTACTTCCAATACAATATTCAATTTCACCAAAATGATTTTTCAAATCTATTAAGAAAAAAGCTATTTGTCCAATGCAAAGCCCAGAATCTTTTTCTATAATAGCCCACCTATAATAATCCATATTATCATAGGATGAAATATAAATATCTAAAAGTTTTTTAACCTCTTCATAAGTCGTGTATATTGGTTCAGAATATAAAAATTGAACTTTTGGATCACTTACCCAATAATCTAACATATCTTGATTATCCTCATATTTAAATTTTCTAAGAATAAGTCTATCAGTTTCAATACTTTGAGTACCACAATGAAAAACCATTTTAAAACAACCCTCCAAATATTTTTAAATAATTTCAAATCTTACTGGCTCACCAAAACGATTATAAGCCATTATTGAATTAATATCATAAGGTCTGCAAATTATCATATGAAATAAGCCCATTTTAGAAAAAGTAGCTAAATCAGTATTCGATGGCAATGCACTTGGTCCGGGGTGGGAATGAACAGACCCCAATGTACTCATTGACGGTGGAATCATCCATGTATTAATTACAGCACCTTCATCTGAGCTTTCTATAGGAATAAATATAAGCCCAGTAATAAAAAGAGTATTATTTTTAATTTCGCCATCAAGCATAGTCATAAACTCATTAGGATCAGATTCAATAGCTAAGCCCACAATATTATCAATAACTTCAGCATCAACTTTAAAATTAGAAAATTCTTTTTTATCATTCCCTAAAATTTTAGTAATAAATTTATCTAAGTCAAAACTCATATTAACACAACATTTAAAATTAATATTAGAATTAAAGTTATATTAAATTATATTTAATATTCTAAAAAAGTTCTCATTAAATTGAGGAATATTTTCATCAACAATGATTTCAGTTCTATTTAAAATTTCATTATTTCCATTGTTATTATTAATACTATTTACATTAGCTACTTGGTTTCGCCTATAAATAGCTAATCCTCTTTTTTTCCAGTTATCAACATCATTAATATTAAGACCATTATTATAAAGAAGTTCATGAATATTGCTAATTTTAAGACCATTTAATGTTTTTGTAGCTTCTTCTTTAGTTAATTTTTCCCTAAGTGTCCAGTATCCATAGCTATTAATACAGTTTCTCCAAGCTTCATCTTGACGCCATTTAAAGTACATTGGAACCATTTCTCTTGAAATAGGAATTACCCTACAATCAAATGAAACTGGAGCTATTCTATTAGTTTCATTAATTTTTTCATTATCTGAATCTGAATTATTTAGGGGATTATCATTAACTGCATTACGGAGGTTGTAATTTGTATTAGAATCACCAATATCTTTAAAGAATATTCCTTTAACTGAATTATCAATTTTATTTAAAAAATAATTATTATTAATTTTCATTGTAAATGAACTAGATGCAAAACTAGCTAAAACAGAATCTAATTTTTCAATACGGCCTGAAAATGGAATATTTCCTAAAAGAATATTTAATTCATCAGAAAATGTGTATATAAATAAAGGTCCAAACTCTTTAAACAAATCTAAAGCTACTTCAGCCATTATATTTTTAAAATCTCTATCATAAGGCATATTAAGGTTTAAATTTTTAGAAAGTTTACTAAAACCTCTTCCATCTAAGCGTAAAATAATACTAGAACCCTTTGGAACTTTTAAATCAGCATAAACTTCGCAATCTTTCATTTTAACACCATAATCAAATATAATAATAATTAATAGGCAAATAGTATCCAAGTAATAGAGTAATAAGAGTGATAGAAGTAGTAATAATAGTAATGGGAATAAGAATAGGAATAGTAACAGTAACTAATGCATTATGTTCCAATAATAAAATTTTCATTTAATCCTTTAAGTAGCTTAATAGCAGAATAAGCAGCAAGAACACTAGTTTTAGGATTGAGACTACACCTTAAATTTTTAGTAGTTGTTTTAAATTCACCAAAATCACCTTCAACAACTACATCATGGACATTTCTATCAACATTAGGATCTACAATAATTTTAACATCAACATCCATATCACATGCAATACTTAATGCAGCGGCAACATTAATATTAAGAGGGAACTTTTTAACAGCTTCAGAAGCTTTACCTTCAAATAATACTTCTTCACAGTCACTTGTCCTACCTAATGATTTAGGAGGTTTTCTAGTAATAAGAGAAGCTTTCTTTATGTTCCCAATAGAAGCTGCTTTAATACCATCTAATCCAACAATAGCCCCTGATGGAACATAAATTTTAGAACCATGTTTTGAAGCAGCTTCAATTAGTTTTTCTTTAAATTCAAAGTCCATTAATGCCCCAACACTCATAATAATAAGGTTCTTATTATTTTCTAAAATTTCAATACCAAATTTTGCAATAGCCGATGGAGCCGCTGCCTCTAAAATTAAATCAACATCATCAAACATTTCTTCGATATTAAAAACAGCTACTCCATTAGAAATACTGGCTATATTTTCTGCTCTTTCAATATCATTATCATAGAAATATTTAAACTCAATTCCCATATTTTCCTCAATCGCATAATTAACAATAATATTAGCAATTGCTCCGCAACCTAAAATACCAATTCTCATAAAATCACTTTTGTATAAAAATAAAGAATGATTATATTCTCCAAAAAAGTCAAAAACATAGTAAAATCTTAAAATGTCAGTATATAAAGTATTGAAATTAGTAGTAATAGTATTAATAATATTAATAAGGATATTAGTAGTAATTAGTAGGAATTAGTAGTAATAAACCTACTATGGACATTAGTATTAATATCATTAGCAATATTTATAGTGAAAACTGTGAAATTACTAGTATATTGGAAAATAAATAGTTAAATTAAATGGTTATTAAAATTATTGATTATATCCATTATAGTTATATTAAATAATCTAAAAGAAATAAGGTAATAGATAATGAAATAATTTATAATTAAACTATTCCATCGTATTAGGACTCGTATTAGGATTAGCTGGAGTTGATTGTGTGTTAATAGGGTTTTGAGTCTCAATTAACATAATATCCCCAATAGCTCTAACTTTTTCATAATCAATGTCTAAAACAGTTTCTTTAAGAGTACGTACTTGATCTTCTTCTGGAACCATTTGCAATCCTTTAATAACTAAATCTTTAATACCAACATTTTTTTTACCTGGCTCAGATGCCCTTACACGTAATTTAGATATTTTTCCATGTCTAATATTAATAGAAACATCTGCAACTCGCCCTACATATTGCCCATTAACTGTATAAATATCCAAATTATAAAGATTAGAAATTTCAACCATCGTACCTTCCCCATTTTTTATTTTGTTAATTCAATACTATTATATTAAATAAGAATCATATAATGAATTATATAGTTTAATTATCTATATAGTTAAAATTTATATTTCATTATTAATAATAAATATTATGCTAATTAGTGATATAAATAGTTTTGTATAAACTAAAAAATAGGATTAAAATTAAGATTGAAAATAGGATTAAAAATAAAACTATAATACAGTTATAAATAATAGAAATATACAGGATTATAACTTGAAATTATGGTTAATAGTTAATTTAAATGAAATTATAATAATTAATGGACGGGTAATAAAATGTGGGATACTACAAAAGACTACAGACTATTAGTAGCTGAAAAATCAATAGACCTTTTTTTAAAAGCAATTACAAGTGGAAGCTTTAAAGGTCATTGGAAGAAAAATGAATCTAAAAATATTATTGAAGAACTAAGAAGAGATTTTAAAAGTATTAGCTACTCATATTTAGAGATTGATGATTTAATAAAATCATCTCAAATAGATGATATCGAAGAAAAGCATAGAAGGTTAGTTGATGCTCTTGGAGGAGAAGAATGGAGTCGTTTATTCCATGATAAGGCTAAAAGAGAAGAGTTAGCTAAAGTTGAAGAAAATACCGCCAAAGTAAAATTCTTCTTAAATATACTTAGTGGTCTTAGAGGACGTTTAGCTACAGGAGCAATATTAGATCCTATTGTTGGAATTGATATTGTTGTTGGAGAAATAATGAGTGTTAGTAAACATCCTAATGCTGAAAATTTAATGATAACTAATGTTAAAGTAGCTGATAAAGCAGTTAAAGTTATTACAAACGATTTAGAAGTTAAAGAAGGCAATAGTGTAGCTATTGCAATGTTACCCCCTAGTACATTTATGGGAATAACGAGTGAAGGGATGTTTTTAGGTGCTGGAGAAGGAATATTAAAAGATGTTCAAGGAGAATCTGGAAAAATGCCTAAAGGAATTCCACTTGAATCATTAAATGAAACTAGAAACCTCATTGAAGGATTTTTAAATAGTTAAAATAATTAGCTATTAAAATCCTTATTTAAATTATCATATCTTTGTAATTAATTATCGAGGTTTGTAATTAATTACCTTAAATTATCTTAAATTTAAAGCAATTAACTTTGTACGAGTCATATCCTCAACAGCATATTTAACTCCTTCTTTTCCAATTCCACTATATTTAAAACCTCCAAAAGGCATATTATCAGTTCTAAATGTAGATTGTTTATTAATAAAAACAGTCCCAGATTCTATTTCATTTGCACATTTAAATGCATTATGAATACTTTCGGTAAAAACGCCAGATTGTAATCCGAATTGTGTGTTATTAGCTACTTTAATAGCCTCATCAACATCATTAACACGAATTATAGGCGAAATTGGCCCAAAAGTCTCATTAATTACAATCTCCATATTAGAATCAATATTATCTAAAATAGTAGGTTCAAAGAAAGTTCCTTTTCTATTTCCACCTAAAACAAGTTTAGCCCCTGAGGATATAGCGTTTTCAACTGATTTTTCAACACTAATAGCTGAATTTTCATTAATAAGTGGGCCAATATCCGTATCTACATCTAAAGGATTTCCTATTTTTAATTTCTTTGTTTCGTTAACTAAAAGTTCTATAAATTCATCAGCTATAGTCTCTTCTACAATTATTCTTTTAACACCAATACATAATTGGCCTGAATAAGTATAAGAACCATTTGCCACACCAATAGCTGCTTTTTCAAGGTCTGCATCTTTTAAAACAATTACTGGATCATTACCCCCTAATTCCATTGTTACTTTTTTCATTCCCGCCCTATTTGAAATTAAAAGACCTGTAGCCACAGAGCCTGTAAAAGATATTTTATTAACATCTTCATTTACAGTTAATTCATCCCCAATTTCACTAGAATAACCTGTAACTGTGTTTATAACTCCTGCTGGAAATTCATTAGCTATTATTTCAGCCATTTTCATTGCTGCTAGCGGTGCTTGTCTTGAAGGTTTTAAAATCACAGTATTCTTTGAAGCTATTGCAGGAGCTAATTTGTGAATAGCTAAGTTAACAGGATAATTAAATGGAGTTATAGCTGCTACAACACCAAGAGGAATTTTTTGAGTAAATGCTAAAAATCCTTTTCCACCTAATCCTGCATCAAGAGGTATTGTTTCACCATAAATACGCTTTGCCTCTTCAGCTGCAAGTTTAAGTGTTTCACAAGATCTCTTCATTTCAAAAAGAGAATCATTAATAGTTTTTCCAGTTTCAAGTGTAATAATTTTAGCTAATTCCTCTTTCTGAGATTTTAAGTTTTCATAAGCATCAAATAAGCAGTTTGAAACTTTCATAGCAGAAAAATCAGCTAGCTCAGCTTTTGCATTATTTGCAGCGATAATAGCATTTTTAACATCACCCCTATCACCAATAGGAACATTTCCAACAATTTCATTATTGTATGGATTAAAAACATCTATTTTTTCATCCTTATCTACATATTTTCCATTAATCAGCATTTTAACTTCCATAAAAAACCCCTCTAAAATTAAATCAATCGTTATTAATGCCATTAATTTATTTAACTTTTGAAGATAAATTTTTTATAGCATTGTTAATATTCTTAACTTCATTGTTTTTAATTGTATCCCCAACATCACGAATGTAAGCATTGTACAAGAAAGCTAATACTACAACAATAATTAAAATACCTCCTATTAATAGTATCATTTCAGCAGAAGCTTGACCATTATATTCATCAATAATACGAATAAACATCACCTTTTAAAAAATTGGAATTTGGAATATAATATATAGGTATGGACATATGAATTAACATACATTTATTATCTAACTTATACAATTAATGTAAACCTAAAAATGAAGGTCCTAAAGTAGAAACTAAATAAAATATCCCATAAGAAACAATAGCTAGTGGAATTGAAAATTTAATACCTTTTTTAAAGTCCCCATACAATATTAAACCTATTATTAACCCAACTAATATTGAATGAATAATAATATATGATCCTGCAGCGGTTAAAGCAGTAGAAATAAGTTCACTTTCTTTCCCAAGAGATTCCATAAAAGAAGAATAAATTCCCACCATACCTAGGGAAAAAGGAGCGGCTACAACTGCCGAGATTAGTAGAAACATAACCCCCATCATAGTACTAGTTTTACGTTCTTTTTTAATTATTAAAACAGCTCTCAAGTCATCAGCTACATTTTCAATAACTTCTGCAAGACTTCCACCACTTTTTCTCCCTTCAAGTATGATTTGAAATGCCCTCTTAATGTTTTTCGATTTTAAACGATTATTCATATTATTGAAAGCTTCATCAAAACTTTTACCCATTTTAATTTCAATTAATGCTCTTTTAATTTCATCATTGAGAGGATTAGGAATATTAATTAAATTAATATTATTATTAATATTGTTATTAGTATTGTTGTTATTAGTATTAGAATAATTATCATCAGAACTATAAATAGAATTAGAACTAATATTAGAGTTAGAAAAAGAACTAGTTATAGGTGAATAATTACTTATTTCACCCATTGCGCCCTCAAAACTCATACCCACTCTTAGCATAGAAGAAAGTTCCCTAAAAAAATCAGGAGCAGACGATTCAATAAGATCTTTTCTTTTTTCAATTCTAAATGCAACTAAAAGACTTAAAATTGTAGGAAATGTAAATAATCCCAAAATAATAGCTATTGAAATATTAAATCCCATTAATACAAAAATAATTACAAAAAACACGACCAAAATTCCATTAACTATGACAATCATAGCTAAAAACTCTGAAATATTAAAAATAAGATTGCTTTGAATTAAATACTCCTGTATCTTTCCCAAAAGACTATGAGGAATTTTATTATTTATTAATTGGACAATACCTGAATCAAATCGACTTGAAGATTTCAAAAGCATTTCTAAAACATTTTCAACTTTAAAATCTATATAAACACCTCCAATAATAGATTAAATAATAAATAAAATAAATAAAAATTCTATATTCATAATTTCAATAGAAAAATTGTAATTATTATAAACGTATTTATTATTAATTTCATAGTTAATAAATATTACTAAAATATATATATGTAATACATTTATTAATAATAGATTAGTAATTGTAATATTGGTTTCAGATTTAAAAAAAATATTTAAAGGTATATTGAATTAAATAAAAAAATAAAAAAATTTATTTAAAAAATTATATGTACAATTTTTGAGCTAATTTACCCATTGCCTTTGGGTTTTTACTAACACAAACCATATCTTCAATTCTAACACCAAATTCTCCTTCTAAATAAATTCCAGGCTCTATTGTAATAACCATATTTTCCTGAAGAACTTGATTTTGATTGTTTTGATTTTTTGGGCTACCTTGATTAGTGTTATGATTATTTTTATTCTTACTCTTATTATTATCCTTATTTTTATTTGGATTATTGGTTTTATTCTTATTGCTTATATTAGGCAATTCATGAATATCTAAGCCGACACCATGACCTGTTGAATGGATAAAATTATCAGCAAATCCATATTCAGCTATTATATCCCTTGCAACTTTATCAACATCCTCACAAACTACTCCAGGCTTTGCAGCACTAATAGCTTTATCATGAGCTTCTAGAACTATATCAAAAATTTCTTCTTCTCTTTCAGAGTAAACAATTGTACGGCTGGTATCGGAACAATATCCATTATATTTAGCACCCCAATCAAATAAAATAATTTCAGGGTTTTTAGGATTGAATGTTTTACTAAATGATGGATTAGAATGAGGCAAACTAGATTTAGAACCAATAGCAACAATAGTATCAAAAGATTCTTTTTCAGCCCCATTAATCCCCATATTA
>JBOFHT010000025.1:0-58659 GCA_051649785.1 Methanobacteriaceae archaeon | reverse complement strand
CTAATTATAATACCTTGTGAGCTCCCTTTGATTATATTATTCATAATTTTTGTTTTTAATGATGATAATCCTTGGAAATTGATAGAAATTAAATTGTTTTCAAAATAATTGTTACTAATCTCACCAGATACTCCAAAATTAACTCCATCATTCATGCCACTAAAAACATTATTTTTAATAATAATATTACCACTTCTTTGAGAATAAATACTATCACCAGTATTATCTTTAAAGAGGTTATTAAAAATAGTGATTTTTGACCCTCTTTCTAAAGTAATACCCCCATAAATATTAGAAGTTATATTATTACCAGAAATATTTCCAACATCAACATAATATAAGTACAATCCTCCATCAGTAGAGTTTTTAGAATTGCCATTAATATTGTTATTAGTAATATTAACAGCATGATCATAGTAGCTCTGATCTACCGCCATACCTGTTGGTTCAGGGTTCACAACAGAAATTCCAGTAGCACCATTCTTTTCGATATCATTATTAGAAATTGAAACTCTTTTAGAATTATAATAATTAACTCCATTGTTTTTATTTGTTTTTATTTTATTTTTTTTAATAGATGTATCATTAGAATCACTTATATAAACACCATCGCCCTTATTATTCTCAATAGTATTATCTACAATTCCAACATTATTAGAAGACCCAACAAAAACACCACCATCCTTATTATTTTTAACTGTGTTTTTTGAAACATTAATATTTTTAGAATTATGAATAGAAATTCCATTTTCTTGATTAGAATCTATATTATTCTCATGAATATTAACATCTCTACTATTATCAACATTAACTCCATCATAACTATTATTTGTAATATTATTAAGTGTAATATTAGTATTATTTGAATCTACTAAATTAACACCAGTACTAGTATTCTTTATAGTGTTGTTTGAAATAGTTGTCCCATTTGAATTTTCTATGTAAACACCATCATTTAAACAATTCTCTATAATATTATTAGATAAATTAAGACCATTAGCAGAACTAACTTCAATACCATACTCATTACCTTTAAAAATATTATTAAAAATCTTAGTATTATTAGCACCATCTGAATAAATACCAGTTAAATAATCAGTTATTGTAAAACCTGTTACAAGAACATTATTAGCAACAATATTAAAAGCATAATCAACAAAATCCTCAATTACACCACCTTTTAAAGTAACACCAGAATCACAAGTCAAAGAAATAGATTTAGTAATATCTAATATTATATCACTATATAAACCCCCACCAGTACCATTAAAATGTAAGCCAGTAATATCCCCATTATTATTAATCAAGTCCTGAATCATACTACTATCCCACGTTTCATTAACCGTATAAGTAACTGCACTAACACTAGAAACTAAAAAAAGACAAGAAAAAAGCATAACCCCTAAAAACAACCATCTAAATTTACCCATAAAAACAACACCAAACCCAATAATAATTAATACAATACCATAGTATAATTAATAATATATTGCTTATAAACTATCATAAAAAGTAATAATTTATAACTATTAATCATTATATATACATATAACCAATATATAAATGTTTCTAAAAAAAACAAGCAAAATAAAAAAACATAACCACAATCACCTATAAAAAAAAGAAAAAACTAAACAAAAAAACACATAAAATAAAAAAAGTAATATAAACATAACAATTACTACTAATCCAAACTAAAAAAACAATTAATTACAAAAATGACTTCAACAAAAAAATATGATAAATTTAAAAAAGAAGAGCTACTTATATTTTTCCATAAAATACTGGAATAACCAAAACACTTATGGAAACTACACCAATACTATTTGTTTTACTCGCAAATGGTTTTAAATCATATTTTCCAGATTTAGATTTTAAATCCCATGTTAAAGTAGCTGAATTAGTTTTATGGACTTTTAAGTTACTAATTATCTAAGTTAATACCCTATTTTTTTATTATAAGATATTTTTCCAGTACTAATTTTAGGTTTTATATATGTTACTCCTTTAGGAAGTTTATATTTTATTTTAAATGTAGCTTTATCATAAAACACAATTAGCCCTAATAAATCCAATTTCTTATTAATCCAATTATTCTTCTAAATCTTTTAACTTTAAAACAGTATTCCACGATTTTCTAACAAAGTCAGGCATTTCATCGTAAGTAAAATTAGTTAAGAATTTTTTAGTTTTAGGATCACTAGGATAACCTGAACCAATTCCACCTAACTTTAGATATTCCTTATTGATTTCAGATATTAATTCATCACGCTCTACCTTAGCTAAAATAGAAGCAGCTGCAACTGGAATATAAATATCATCTGCTTTATGCTCAGCTTTAATATCAAGCTGTGGAAAAACTGATTTTACCTCACCTTCTAATCTTTCAGGCTTAACATCAAGAGAATCAATAATAACCAAATCTGTTTTGTCCTTTAAAGCTTCAACAACTTTTAGCATAGCTATTTTTTCAATTTCATTTAAATTAACGCCTCTTGCTCTTAAATTATCAATATCTTTAGCAGTTATAGTAACAGTATGATAATCAAACATATTTTTTAGTTTACGAGATAAGATTTTTCTCCTAGTAGGAGTTAGCCGTTTAGAATCTTTTATTCCCATTCTCTCTAAAACTTTAACTTTTTCATCATTAATAACTATACCTGCAACAATTAAAGAGCCTAATACTGGCCCTCTTCCTGCTTCATCAATTCCTAAAATATTCATGTTTTTTCCTTTGAATTAAATTATAGATTATGGATTTAGTATAAAGACTAAAAGTAGTATTAAATTAAAATAAAATAACTAAAAAATAAATTATTAAAAAATTTAATGTAGATTTAATATAAGTTTAATAAATCTAATAAATTTAATGAATGAGTATAAGCTTAATAAAGTTAATAAATCTATTAAAGTTAATAAAACTAATGAAATTAACAAATATATCTAATATAAAGTTAATAAATCTATTGAACTTAATAAACCTAATAAACTTAATAAACCCAATGAAATTAACAAATATATCTAATATAAACTTAATAAAATTATCTTAAAAAAGAAAATTAATAGAAGAAAAATTAGTAGCTACTATCTCATAGCTTTTAATCTTACTTCAGGTTCTAATGCTCTCGGTTCAGCTGCAACAATAGCTGCACCTTTAGCTACTACAGTCATAGGGTCTCCAGAAATAGATATTGGAATATCCAATTCTTCAAATATTCTTTCCCTTAGCCCTCTAAGTTGTGATCCTCCACCAACAGCAATACTATTACTATAAATACCTGCAATTAATTCAGGAGATAATCTTTCTAATACTAAATTCAAACCAGCTATTATTTCAGATATTATTGGTTCAGAAGCATCGGCAATCATTTCAGAAGTTATTTCAACACGTTTTGGTCTATTAGTTTCCATACATTTACCAATAACTTCAGTTGCCATGGTTTCTATGTCTTCTTTACAATGGAACATTCCAACCTCAATTTTAGCATTTTCAGCTTCGTGAATACCAATTTCAACTTTGAAATGCTCTTTAATTAAATCTACAACATTGTTATCAATGTCATCTCCACCAAATCTAACTGTTTCAATATCAGTTATTCCTCCTAATGAGATAACAACTAAATCAGTTGAACCTGCACCAATATCAATAACCATTGTTCCGTTTGGCTCTGCAATAGGCAATCCTGATCCAATAGCAGCAGCTAGTCCTTCACTAATTACTAAAACATATTCAGCTCCAGCCCGTTTACCTACACCTTCAACAGCATTTTTTTCTACTTCTGATGAGTCCCCAGGAATACCAATAACAATTCTATTAATAGATTCACCGTTATCTTTTCCAACTTCCATTGCTTCTTCTAAAAGAGCTTTTGCTTGAGCAGTACTTTCAATAACTCCTTTTCTAAGTGGCCTAACTGCAATAATATCCTCAGGTGTCCTACCTAGCATTAACTTAGCTTCTTCACCAACAGCTAAAACTGATGACTCATCATCTTTTTTAACAGCTACAACTGAAGGTATTTGGTATAAATCAAATTTATCCCCCGATGGCTTTGCAATAACAGTATTTAAAGTACCTAAATCAATACCTAATGTATTATCCATTCCTTTGGAAGTAGTTGAAACATTAGCCTTATTATCATTCTTTTTATTTTTATTTAATCCAAACATTAATTATTCCTCCAGTATATCTTTGAAATCTATAGTAAAAATTTTATTAGCATTAGCTACACCTTTAACAATCCCTAAATTGGATTCATCAACAGATATTAAAATAGTAGTTAGTGTTAAGTCAGTTACATTGAATAATGGACCAAATACATCCTTAATCATTTTAGGAACTAATGAACTTAATTTTACATCAGTTTCAATAAATCCAACAGTTTCATCTTCTAATAAAAGTTTAAACTTAGATCCTGCTTTTTCAACATCCCCTACAAATTGCTTCATTGAATCTTCAGGAGCTAAAAGTAAAAGTAGATTTGGTTCGTTTCTAACATAAAAAGGAGCTATTTGGATATAAGCCCCACCATGTTCTTTACATATGTGTGAAAGATCCCTTATTTTAGAAGAATCACCATAAATCAGTATAAAATCAAATTTTTTAACAGAAAGGGCTTCTTTTAATTCACTCGACTCCCTGAATAGTATTTTAACCCTATCTTTTGAAGAAATTGCCTTATACGCAATATCATTTACTAGCTCTTCATTTCCAGCTACAACACACCAAAGTTTATCTGAACTTTGTTCAGTGGATATCTTTGCAGCTTGACGCAGAACTTGTATTTTATCTTCTATCATTTTAAACATCTCTTTTAAATATAATAATAAGTTTAAAGGATTAATAATATTATTTAACTAATAATAATAGCTAATTACAATAGTAATAATCATTCCATTTAACAAAATTAAATATAAATAATGTACAAAATATATTTTTATATTGTGAAACATTAAAAATTTAAATAGTGATTTTTATTATTTTTAATTAAAATCCTTTATTTCTTAAAGTAAGGATTTTATATAAGAATAATTTTTTAAATATTATAAATTTTAATGTCGTAAACTATAATACTTTTTATAAAATAAGTTTTATAAAATAAGTTTATAATTAATATACCTTATAGTTATACTTTATCTTAATAATTTATATATATTATAATAAGTTCTTCCTATTTATTAATGTGAATTGTGGAGGAATTATATAATTATTAAATTGCACATCATAAACATTATAATTATACCAAATAATATTTTATTATTATTTGTAATATTTATTAATTTATTATAAATTCCTAAAATTTAAAAATATAAATAATCATAATTTTATATACAAATTGTTATAATTTTATTGTTGTATTTATTCTGATATTACAGACAATATAATATTATTTAACAATCTAAATTATATATGCTTATTACATTATATATATCTTTTTATAAAGTATTGTCAAAATATTAGTTTCTGGAAAAAATTAATTTGCTAAAATCCAATTAATATCAGGTTAATCTTAAAAATCTATTTTAAAAATTGTAACAAGTAATAAATTGGCAGCCTCTTTTATAATTTAACAAAATATTATAAAAATATTATAAAATTTAGTAAATTTAAGTTATTTAATTTATATTTATGCAATTTAGAATCAATAATCCTATTTAATACTGATAGAGTCATTAATGCAAAAATAATATGAAAATAATAATAATAATAATAGTAGTTAGGATTGTAAATATGAAAGTTATGTTAATATGAAATCAAAATTGTTCTGAAAGTGTTATATATTAAATAATATTTTATTGTGTGATATTGTGTTTATGTAATTTTCCAAAACATTAATAAGCAAATATTAATTAAATGAAAACATATATAACAATTAGTAGTATCGTTATATTAATTTAATAGTATTATTAGTAATTGTAGTGAAATAGTAATAAGAGTAATACTAATATAAATACTAATCTATTAAATAATAGATTAAAAGTTATAAAATATGATATTTAATCGGGGGCATTAAATGAGTCAGAATAAATTAAAAAGTGTTGGAATTAGATCATTTTTAAAAATTCCAGATTTACTTTCAATATTAAATGCAGTATTTGGATTTTTATCTATAATTATGGTTATGGATTCTAATTTTACACTAGCCGCTCTTTTTATTATCATTGCCTTAATATTTGACTCAATTGATGGATGGGTAGCTAGAAAAACTGGAAGAGATGACTCTCTAGGATTCGGAAAAAATATTGACTCATTATCTGACGTTATATCATTTGGAATAGCCCCTGCAGTTCTTTTATATGGTTTAGGCAAATATCATATAGCTAATTTATTGATAAATCCTATAGAATTTATGTTTAATATACCTCTAGAAATATTAATTATTATTTTAGTATTCTTAACTTACATAGTTCCTATTATAATAGTTATTTGTGGAATTTTAAGATTAACACGTTTTAATGTTATCTGTGACAAATTAGATGAGCAATATGGCGAAAATGTATTTGTTGGAATGCCAATACCTACAACTGCTATTGTTATTTCATCATTCTATTTAAGTGGTGTTTTTAATATATGGGTTGCTATGGCAATTATGACAGTTATAAGTTTATTAATGGTAAGTTCATTTAAATATCCTAAATTTAATAACTTAAAATTAATATCTATTTTATTTGGGCTAATATTATTAATGTTTATTTGGGCATCTGGAATATTTTCACAAATTACTACTTCAACACCCATAGAATCAATAAATCTAGGAGCATTAATATTATTTATTATGTCATTGATTTTTATAATATATCCAGTTATTTCTAAAAAAAAATAAAGAAAATAAAATAAAAATTAAAGTCTAAACAATTTCTAATCCATTCTATCAAATAACACATTTTAATAAATTATAATTAATACAAATACTAAAATAAATACTAAATAATTATCAATTTAAATATTAGAGTTAATACAATAAAAAAAAATACTATCTGAATTGAAAAAATGGAAGGTAGATACTTTGAAAAAAAATAAAAGCAAAAAAGGAAAAGATTCTAAATTCAAAAAAATCAAAGAAAGCATTAGCAACACATTTAATAATTTTAAAGAATTAAAAGCCAAAAATAAAGATAAACCTTCGAATAAAAAAGAAAATGATGCAGACAAAAATAAAGATGAAAACACTCACAATATCAGTAATAATATTAGCAATATTAGACATATTAGTACTAATAGTAATGTTAATTGGGATAATAATAATGATAATAAAAATAAAAATAGAAATAGTGAAGATAGTGATAATAAAACTACTAATAGGGACAATAGCAAAAATAAAATAAATAAAGAAGATATAAAAACAAAAGCTAAAGAATTAGCAGCTCGTAAAAAGCAATATCAGATAAATAAAAATATAAAAAATATTCAACCCACTATCAAGAATAATACTCAAAATTTTAAGAGCATTGAGAATAATGAAAATAATAGAAATAGTGAAAATAGTGAGAATAGTGAGGGTTATAATCATAGTAATATCCATAATGCTAATAGTGCCAATTATAGAAATAATATTAATAATAAAGCCAATAATTTAGATAACACAACTAATGAAATAAATAAAACCAATAATAGTGACCATACACCCCCTAACATCAATTATAATAGTTATAATACTAAGTACAAGAATATAAATGAAAATGAAAAATTAAATGTTTCAGACATATTAAAAGCTAAAAATGAAAAATATGGGAGTTTAGATATTAAAAAGAAGAATAATATTAATGCAGAAAATCCTATTATTAATTATACAAATAATAACAATGGTAATGGTAATGGTAATGATAATAATTGGGCTAATGGGGCTAATAATACTAATAAAAAAATCAATAATGGTGCAAATAGAGATGATATAGCTAATACAATAAATAAAGATGATAATAATAATAATAATAATAAGTCTAGCAAATTTAGTAATAATAAGAATAAGAATGATAATGAGAATAATAATAATAATAATAATAAGACTAATAGATCAATTAATGAAACTATTAAAAAAATGAGAAATTTAGATAGTGTAAATAGTAAAGAAAATATAAATAATAAGTTAAATCCAAGAGAAAAGGTTAAATCACTTCTTAAGTTAGATTTAAAGTCTTTGAAGGCAAAAATTGAAAATAGTGAAGAGGCTAAAACCTCTGTTGGAGGAGCTATTTTTGGACTTATTTTAGTTGTTATAATAATATCTGCATTTTATTTTGGATTTTATGCACCATTTCAAGAAGAATTAGGCATAGCTAAAAATATTAAACTAAATGAATTAAATTTATACTATAAAGGACCATTATCTAGTGAAACAGAAGCATACACCCTTAAAAATCAAATAAAAGATGCAGGTTCAATTGAAGCAATTAAAGAAATTGATATAATTAGTCCTGCAACACAGTCTTGGCGAAATTATCAATTATATACTATTAATAAATTAAATGATAGTTTCAATAGAATTATGGCGGTTTATTCATCAAATGAGTCTAAAAAAGTCATAATGAATAAAGAAGAAGCTAAAAAAATAGTAAGTGATAATGATGCAAGAGTTTTAGCAAATATCGTATTTGAAAGAGTTGATACAGTAGCTGTTCCAATAATGGTTACTAGGTTACAGGCAGGAGCAGGATTAATAGCTGTTGGAGAAATTGTTGATATTTATCAAATCACAGGAAATACTAGTGATACCAGTAATAGTGGATCTAGTTCCAGTGGCGAAAATAGTAGTAGTAGTAATAGTAGTAGTACTGATAATAGCGATAGTAATAGCACAAATAATAATTCAAGCACTAATGAAAGCAATTCTACAAGTAGCATTAGTAGTGATAGTGGAGGCAATGCAAATAATTCAAAAAGTCCAAAAATATCAGGAGCTACAATATTAGCTATTTTAAGAGCATCTGAAAGTGGTGAAATAGATTATGGGTCAACAGAAGCAACAAATATAATAAATAATGATAAGGAATCAATAAAATCAAAAGAAAACACAATTAGTAATGATATTGAACAAATGTTAAGAGCTGCATCTTCAGGAGGAATTAGTGAATCTCAAACAGCCTCATTATTAAATAATTATGGAGTAAAATTAGGGAATTATGAAAGAACTTCAAATCTGGGAGAATTAGATGCAAATTATTTAATACTTATTGAAGTTCCTAGAGAAGATGTTGTTTTTGTAATTGAAAATATGGAAAGTATTATTTTAACAGTTCCGACGCAAAAAGCACCTAATTGGATGGTTGAAGAACTCAAATCAATTTATGGGAATAATACAGAATAATAAGTTATTAGTAATGTCAAGACCATTAATATTAATAATTATAAGTAAAATAATTTTATCAATAAATGCCTTAAATCTACTAAAATAGTCCTAAATATATTCGCAATATATTTATATAGATAAGAATCATATTTTTAATAAAATATAGAAATATTTATTTAGTTTACAAGTTTGCAAATATCATTTAATAATAATAATAATAATAATAAATAATTTTAATATTATTTACTTAAAATAAATAGAATAAAACAAGATTTAAAAGCTAAGCTTTGAATAATTATAAAAAAATTATATAATAAAAATAATGATGAAATAACTAAAATTGACAAAATAATTTTAATATTATAATTTACTAATAAATAATTAAATTAACAACTAATAATAGCTAAAAGGAGATAATCTATGATAGTTGAATTTTTTACTAATGGTTTTAACTTAATTCTAGAGATTTTTAAAAGTGGAGGAATATTAACCTATGTTATCACATTAATTGGTATATATGGACTTTTAATATCTATACAAAAAATTATTTATTTACGAAAAATAACTAAAGTCGACACGACAGAGATAATGAGTACTGTAAACTCTTCAATGAATAATGGGGGGGCTATTGAAGCATTAAAAGCTATTGCAGAATATAAAAATCCAGTATCTCGAATTATTTCTGAAGCTCTTAAAATTGGTTATAAAAATAAAACTGAAGTAGAGGAAGGAATGGAACAGGTTTTTATTGTTGAATTAAGTAAAATGACAAAAAATATTAATGCATTAAAAACAATTATTGAGATTGCACCATTTCTAGGGCTTATTGGTACTGTTATAGGTATATGGTTTACATTTAAAGCACTGGGAGTTAATCCTGATACAGCAGCTATGGCAGAAGGTATTTATATTGCACTTATAACAACAATTGCAGGTTTAACAGTAGCTATCATATTACTCCCATTACACACTTATATTAAAGGGCTTATTGATAATGAAATGGATAAAATTGAATTAGCCAATAAAATGACAAACTGGGGTTATGCAGTAGCTAAGTTAAGAGTTGAAGGAGATGTTAGTTGTGCTATTGAAGCACTTAAAGAAGCAGACGGTGTTGTAAATACTAAAGAGATAACTACTCCTAATCCACTAAATGCGAATGTACAAATTTCATTTAAGCCAAGTATGCTTCAAAAAAGTATAAGTAATGTAATACTTGAAAAATGTGATTTAAAATCTGAGATTGTTGAAAGTAAACTTAAACAATAGATAAATTAATCAATAGATAATAATATTAATTGAGGTGCTTAAATGGCATTAGATATTAAAAAACACAGGGATAAAATAAACAGAACTAAACCAGAATTTAATTTAGTCCCATTTATTGATATTTTATTTACAATATTAATATTTTTAGTAGTAGCTAGTAGTTTTAATCCAGCTATTGATACGGGAAAGCCCGATGCTAGCGATAATAGTGGAAATTCGGAATATTATATTATTCCAGTAGCAGGCTTAGAAAAAGTTCTAGTTAATGGAGTAGATATGTCTCAAGACATTAGAAATGGAGCTATTGCAGTTCACAGTAAAGTTATTGATCATGGAGAAATATCCATAAAACCACAAGAAGGGTTAATTGATATAACTACTCCCCCCGGTATGAATCCACAGGAAGCTGTTGCTATTCCAAACCCCAAGTAAACTATTAAAATTAATTATAATACTAACTATAGTAGCAATTATAATAATTAGTAAATTGTAATAATAATTAATATAGAACTGTAATATTACATTGAAAATAATAATAATAATAATAGTATTAATAATATTAATAATTATAAAAAAATACATTAAATATTAGATAAAAAAAACTATAAAAAGGTGTAATTATGTATTTAGGGAGAATTGTGTCTGTAGGAACTACAAAAAAAGGGAAGCCATATATTGCATATCGTGTATCAAGTAGATCATTTCCAAATAGAATGGCTAAAACATTTGATGGTAAAGCTGCAATCATACCAAAAGAAGGCTATGAAAAAGATATATTTGAAAATGCTTACATAGCTTATAATTGTGTTAAAATTGTAGATGATATAGCCATTGTTTCTAATGGATCCCACACAGATGTGATAGCTGACAAAATAGCTCTTGGAATGAATATTAAAGATGCAATAGCACTTTCATTACTATCCATGGATTATGAAAAAGATGATTACAATACACCTCGAGTAGCAGGTGTTGTAAAGGGAAGTGGAGATGATTTTGAAGCATATATTGGAATAGTTAGTGATTCTAAAATATTAGTTGAAAAATTAGATCAAAATAAAGCTAGTTATATTTCTACTTATGAATGTAACACTCCTGAAGACATTGAATTTGCAGCTGAAACACCGAAAGACAGTTGCCAATTTATTATAGATCAAGGTGAGTTTGCTAAATTTACAAACCCTGTTAGTTCTGTAGCTGCTGTATTTGAAAATGGAAAATGGGTTATTGATTCATTAGATTTATAATAGGAAATTATATACAAAATAGTTTAAGAAATATTATAAAAAATATGTTTAAAAATCTATTGAATACCTTATATATCTATAATCTATAATTATTTATAATCTAATTCATATAGTCAAATACTTTATTTGACTAATTTTTTTTAATTTTTGATTTATTAATCCCAATAAAACACAGTTTAGTTAAAATGTATTGCTTTATTAAAAATTTAAGTCAGTAAAATAACTTTATTTTTATAGATATAGTAAATAGGATCAAATAGAATTATAAAATACTAGAAATTAATACTAAAACTAATTATTAGAAGTAATACTGGAAATTACTATTGAAAACAATACAGGAAAATAATAAAATGAAGCTTGAAGTATTTGGTATTGAAGGCATACCATTAGTAGAAGAAGGAGAGTCCATAGCTAAATTAATATTCAATACATTAAACAATAACAAAAAAGATTATAATAGAAATGATGGTAAGAATAATAATATTAATAGTAATAATAATAAGAGTAATACTGAAAATAAGGAATTAAACCATACGGGGTTGCTTAATGGAGATATAATACTAGTAGCCGAAACAATTATCTCAAAAGCTGAAGGAAATTACATTAACCTTTCTAAAATAAGTCCTAGTACAGAGGCTATTGAAGTAGCTAAAAAAACTAAGAAAGATCCTAAATTAATTCAATGTGTCCTTAATGAATCAAATGAAGTAGTTAAATTAGGTCCTGATTTTATAATAACCGAAACCCATCATGGTTTTGTTTGTGCAAATGCTGGAATTGATGAGTCTAATGTAGCTAAAGGACTAGCAACCCCTATGCCAAAAAATCCGGATAAATCTGCCCAAGTAATTAGAAAAGAATTAGAAAATAAGGCAGGTGAGTCCTGCAAACTTGGAGTAATAATAACTGATACACAAGGGCGTGCTTTTAGAAATGGAGCCGTTGGAGTAGCTATTGGTTGTTCGGGAATTAATCCACTTTGGGATAGAAAAGGTGAAAAAGATTTATATGATAATCAACTACAAACTACTGAAATAGCTACAGCTGATGAATTAGCAGCTACTGCGTCATTACTCATGGGCCAAGCTAATGAAGGAATACCTATTGTAATAATTAGAGGATTTAATGATTTTGAGAATCTTAGAATTAAAGAAGAAAAGAATCAAAAAGAAACTGGTATTAAACCGTTAATTAGACCTAAAAAATTAGATGCGTTTAGATAAATATATTAAGTAAATTGTCCATATCCCTGCTAAAATTAAATAAATAATGAAATAATGAAATAATGGAATAATAGAATAATAGAATAATTAAATTAATGTTAATTTGGGGTTATAAATAATTAAATATTAAAATTAATTATGAATTTAAATAATAATAGTAATAGTAATAATAAGAATAATAATAAGAATAATAGCAATAGTTAAATGGTGAAATTAATAAATAAATATTAAAATTAATTAAATAGGGTATAAAAGTAAAAGCAAAAAGGGAAAGGTTTTAAATTGATTAGTGTTCTATCTGGCGGTACAGGAACTCCTAAATTACTACAAGGAATTAAAGAAATATATGACAATTCTAAAATTAATGTTATAGTAAATACAGTTGAAAATGACTATTTTTCAGGAGTTTATGTTGCCCCTGATGTAGATACTGTTTTATATACATTAGCAGACATTATAAATACTGAAACATGGTATGGAATTAAAGATGATAGCTTTATAAGCCATGAAATGCTTAATGAACTAGGCTGTCCCGAATTACTTAAAATTGGAGATAAAGATAGAGGATTTAAAATTCAGAAAACACTACTTTTAAAAAATAAGGTTCTTAGTGAAGTACTGGAAATTCAAAGGAAATCATTAGCTATAAAGTCTAAAATTATCCCTATGAGTAATGAAGATTCAGAAATAGAAATAATATCTGACATTGGAAACCTAAAATTTCATGATTATTTAATAAAAAAACAATGTAAACCAAATGTAAAAGGTATTAGTTATAATAATGTTCCACCTGCACCCGACTTAATTGAAACAATAGAAAATTCAGATAAGGTAATTATTGGGCCTTCAAATCCAATAACTTCTATTGGACCTATACTAGCTATTGAAGGTGTTGAAAAAGCTCTAAAAAATAGCTATGTTATAGCTGTTTCCCCAATTATTGGAAATTCTGCATTTAGTGGACCTGCAGGAATATTTATGAAAGCCTTAAATTATGAAGTATCTCCATTAGGTGTAAGTAAAATTTATTCAAATTTTTTAGATAAATTTATAATAGATGAGGTTGACTTTAAATTAAAGAACAATATCGAAAATATAATAAAAGATGTTGTTGTATATAAAACTAAGATGGAAAATATTGAGGACAAGAAAGCATTAGCAAAAATAGTTCTAGCCTAGCTAAGTTCCCATAATCCAACTATGTTATATTAAAACTTATAAAAAATGTTTTGGATGGATAAAAATATGATACAAATGACATTGATACAGATAGATAATTACGGGCCATGGACAGTTACTCCAAAGCCACGTACTGAGTCCGACCTTCAAATTTTACAAGCTGAACTTTATGCTGATGTTCAAAGACAATTTGCAGCTAAAAAAGGACTTGTTTTCTTCACACGTTTTGATAATATGCTTGCCATTACAAATGGTATTAATGAAGAAGACCATCTTAGAATACAAAGGTCAATACGAAACAGATACCCTATAACTATAAGTATGGGTGTTGGAACAGCTAAAACTCCTTATGAAGCTCAAAAAATAGCTACTGAAGTTCTCCAAATTAAGGGTGGAGCTCAAGACAAAGATAGAACTGAAATATTAGCTATTGATAAATTGGTAAGTGAAGAAGATAGCTTTGTCCAAATTGCACATATTGATATTAATGGAGTCACAGAGTCATTAACAGATATTCAACCAGCATTTGATACAAATTTCTTAGTTAATAAAGCACAGCACTATTTAATGACAAAATTAATTAAAAAAGGAGCTTTATTATTTTTTATTGGTGGAGACAACTTTATGTCCCCATGTAATGAGTTAGGTTCAAAAGAATTACTAGATCTTCTTGAAGAGATTGATGATGAAATTAGTATTGCCTTAAAAGCCGGGGTAGGCCAATCTAATAATGCAGAAGATGCAGCATATCTTGCAGATTTAGCTTTAGAAGAAATTCGTGACGGAACTACTGAAGAAATGGTATATGTTATGAATAAATAGCTAATACCATTTATCTTAAAAATAACTAATTTTTATCCATTTATATTAAATATTTAATTTATCTAAAACTACCCCATAACCATTATACAGCTTAAATATATTTTATTTTTTATTTAAATATCATATAGTACTTAAAACTATTTTTAATTTTTTAATATTTAATTAAATCCACAAATGATATCATGATTATTAATAACAATACCAAAACTAATACCACTATTAATACTAAAAATAAAAATAAAAATATTAATACAAATATTATTAATACAAATGATGATAATATACTAAAAGTCCTAGCACCAATGGCAGGGATAACAGACGGTACATTTGCACTTAAATTAATACCCTACGGATTTAATGTAGTGACTCTAGGAGGATACAACATTGATTCAGCTTGTATTCTAGCAGGAGAATCAATATCAAAAAGAGGGAGAACTGAGTTTAATATTCCTAAGTCCTCAATATATAAAACCATTAAAAAAGAATGTGATTTAGTTAAAAATAATTCTAATGCAATAGTATCTATTAATCTTAGAAGTAAAACACCTAATCCTATTATAGAACTTAGTAATATCCCTAGTGTAGATATTATTGAAATAAATGCCCATTGTAGGCAAGAAGAGATTGTTGCAATTGGTTGTGGGCAAGCTATGGTTAATGACACCGTGGATTTTAAAAATTTTATAGAGGAAGTTGTAGTAGGAGTCCACAATAATAATAAAAATAATGATAATAGTAAAAAGAATAATAATAATGATAATGGTAATGATAAAAATAAAAAAAAAAAAGTTTCTATTAAAATAAGGGCAAATATAGAAGGTATTGATACTATCAAATTAGTTAAAGCAATTGAAGAAGCTGGAGCAGACTATATCCACATTGATGCTATGAAACCTGGTAAGAATAGTGCGGATTTAGATATTATCCGTAAAATTGCAAATAATATTAATATTCCTATTATTGGAAATAATTCAATTAATAGTAAAAAAAGGGCTGAAGAAATGATTAATGCTGGAGCTTCTGGGATTTCAATAGCTAGAATGGCCATTAATGGAAAATTAGATTTTGAATTACCATAAAATATCTATAAAAATACAAACCAGAAGAAGAATATCCATAATATCAATGCTAACAGAGAAGGGAGCATAAAAAAAATTAATACACAAACTAATTATATAATGACTTATAGATATAATAGTATTATAGAAACTAGTATTAATAAAATTCACAAATGTATTATAATCATGATTATTAATCTTATCCAAATAATAACTTAAGGTGGGCTTTATGTCTTTTATTACAATAAAAAATGTTACAAAAACTTTTAATGGTGTTGAAGTTTTAAAAAATATAAGTGTTGAAATTGAGGAAGGAAATGTTCTTGGAATTCTCGGACGTAGTGGGTGTGGAAAATCCGTTTTTATAAATATGCTCCGTGGAATGAAAGATTACAAGCCAGATAGCGGTAAAGTAATTTACAATGTGGCAATATGCCCTAATTGTTTCCATGTTGAACCTCCATCTAAAGATGGGAATAACTGCTCATGTGGAGAAACTCTGAAAACAAAAGCAATTGACTTTTGGAATAGTGATAGAAAAGAGTTTAGTGGTGTTAAAAGACGTATTGCTATTATGTTACAGCGTAATTTTGCACTATATGAAGATGATACAGTAATAGACAATGTAATAAAAGCAATGCCAGAATCTACAGAATATGAGGAAGGAATTTATGAAGCATTAGATTTACTTGAAATGATGCAAATGAATCATAGAATAACTCATATTGCAAGGGATTTAAGTGGAGGGGAAAAGCAAAGAGTTGTATTAGCCAGGCAATTAGCTAAGGAACCTATGTTATTTTTAGCTGATGAGCCAACTGGTACATTAGATCCTCAAACTGCTGAAATTGTCCACCAAGCTCTTATTAATGGAGTAAAGGAAAAAGGAATAACTATGCTTATAACTTCACATTGGCCTGAAGTAATGAAAAAGCTAGCGGATGAAGTAATTTGGATGGAAAAAGGAGAAATTATTGAAAAAGGCCAATCAAACATAGTAGTTAAAAATTTCTTAGATACTGTACCATTACCTGAAAAAGTTGAAAAACATGAACTTGGTGGTCCAGTTATAAAAATAAAAGATGTTATGAAACATTACTACTCTATAGAACGAGGAGTAGTTAAAGCTGTTGATGGAATTAACCTTGAAATAAAACAAGGCGAAATTTTTGGTATTGTAGGTCTTTCAGGTGCAGGAAAAACCACTTTAACACGTATGTTTATAGGTTTAAGTGATCCAAGTAGTGGAGAAATTGAAGCTAAACTTGGAGATAATTGGATTGACATGAGACAGCCAGGACCTTATGGCAGGGGAAGAATAATACCATACATAGGTTTACTTCATCAAGAATACTCATTATATCCCCATAGAGACGTTTTAGGAAATTTAACAGAAGCTATTAGTCTAGAATTACCTGCAGAATTTGCTAAAATGAAAGCCATTAGTGTTTTAGAAGCTGTTGGTTTTGACCAAGAAGATTCAATAAATATATTAACTAAAAGTCCAGATGAATTAAGTGGAGGAGAGCGCCACAGAGTAGCTCTTGCCCAAGTACTTATCAAAGAACCAAATATTATTATTTTAGATGAACCAACGGGTACAATGGATCCAATTACAAGAGTTCAAGTAACAGACTCTATTTTAAAAGCTAGAGAAGAATTAGGTCAAACTTTCCTTATTATTTCTCATGATATGGACTTTGTAATAGATGTTTGTGATAGATCTGCTTTAATGAGAGGTGGGAGGATTCTTAATATAGGAGAACCTAAGGAAATAGTAAATGAGCTTACACCTGATGAAAAGGAAGAAATGCTTGATTAAAAACTTAATTAACCACCATTATAAAATAATTATAATTATTTTTTAATAATATAATTATTATTAGTATAAATATAAGTATTATCATTTAAAATTAATATATTTAATTATTATTATTTATTTATTTCAATTTACAATTAGCATATCATTACAGTTAATTATAATTATTATTATTATTTATTAATAAATTTTACAATATTACACAAATAAACAATTTATGTTATCGGAGGATTATTAATGTCATGGGATGATGCACCATCACACGTATGTAGAGGAGGAGACAAAAGAGCACTATCATTTTGTTGCCCACCAGTTAAACCATGTCCTGTTTTACACACATTAGAAAGTATAGGACTTAGCCCTCAAGATTATATGGATATAAAGGACGACTTTGCTAAAAAAACACAGTTGGGTGAAGGAGTTGGGACTTGCTTTGGTTCTCTTGTATGGTGTTGTAAGCCATCAAAACCTTGCCCACTCAGAGATATGACCTTAAGAAATATTGGAATGAGTGTTGAAGAGTATTTAAGTCTTAAAAAAGAACTTGCTGAAGCATTAGTAGGGGGAGACGAAAATTTTGGACAAGAAAATATTAAAGCATTAGTTGAAACATTTAATATAAGTGAAGATGAAGCTTTAAATATTCTAAATGACTGTGATAATGATTTAAGAATGAGTATGAAGCTTTTAAGGATGAAAAGCTTAGACAGTCTCGAGTAATTTGTTGTCCCTAACAATTAAAAAAAAAAAAACGATTCTTGACCAAGAAGATTTTCCCTATAATAGCAAAATTTTAGAAAAATTTTATTTATTTGCTAATCCAATGATTTTAATGAAGTTTTGATTTAGAAATTTCGACTTTGACACGGCCCCCAGCTAAAAAAAGTTAAATAGAATAAATAAAAATAAGTAAAAATAAGTAAAATAAAATAAAAATTAATTTTAACAATTTTATTTACTATAATTAATAGCAATAAAATAATAGTAATAATATTTATGAAATTATTAATAATATTAACATTGAAAGATATTAAGAAAATAAAAATAAGTAAAATAAAATAAAAAAATTAAATAAATTATAAATTAAATAATTTTGAGATTTTAATATGACATGGACTTCACTTTATTTAAAAATGGAAAACAAAAAAGTTTTAATTTTAGGAACTGGAGAAGTAGGTATTAGAAGAGCTAATAGATTCATTAATGCGGGTAGTGAAGTTGTATTATGTGGAAAATATGAAATTGAAGATATAACTAACTCAAACAATCCAAATATAAATGAAATCATTGAAATTGTTCTAGATAATGTTAATGAAATCAATTCAATTATAGAACTTAAAAATAAAGGAGCTAGCTACAAAAATATCAAAGATATTGATAAGTGTGTTGATTGGGCAGATATTGTAGTTATAGCTAGTAGTGATGAGAGTATAAATGATTATACTGCCAGTATCTCTGAAGACAAAATACTTAATAGGGCTGATTTTCCAGAAGAAGGAAATTTAATTATTCCTAGTGAGTTTAATATTGATGATGTCCAAATTTCAATATTTACAAATGGAAAAAGTCCTTTAATGGCAAAAGAACTTAGAAAAAAAATACAGTCTATAATAAAAATTGAAGATATTTTAAAAATAAAATTACAGGAATATACTAGAGATATCCTAAAAAAAGAGATTAAAGGTCAGAAAAATAGGAAAGATATATTATATAAAATATCTGAAAGTGAAGATATATCTAATTATTTAAGTTCCAATGATTTGAAGAAAGCAAAAGAGTATGTAATCAATTATATTAATAACTATAAAGATAATTATACAGATATTAATAAATAGCTAAATAAATATATTTAAAAATAATAATATATAGTTCATAAGGAAATAAATTTAAATAGAAAGGAGAAGAAGTCCCTTGATTATTAATATTAGAGTAGATCACAAAACTGCTGATATTGAAACTATGGAAACAGTAGCTAAAGAAGTTAAAGTTCTTTTTCAGGAGTTTATGGAAAGATTCCATGTTCAAGAGTATATTGAAATAGCTACATGTAACAGGGAAGAGTATTACATTCATAGTGACCTCTGCCCATGTGATAGTGGACTACTTAATAGTCAAAATGAAAATATAATAATTGAATGGGATGACAATGCAATAAAACACCTTTTTAAAACATCAGCTGGTCTTGAATCAATGATAATTGGGGAAGACCAAATTTTAGGTCAAATTAGAGATGCTAAAAATAGAAGTATTAAAGAAAGTCATTGTGGAAAAGTTTTGGATTTATTATTTACAAAAGCTATTCATGTAGGACAGTCTATACGTAAAAAGACTAAAATCAATAGAGGTTCTGTTTCAATTGGTTCAGCAGCAGTTGATTTAGCAGAATCTGTTTTAGAGAACTTAAAATGCAAAAAAGTGTTAGTTATAGGTGCTGGGAAAATGGGAACCCTTGTAGCTAAAGCATTGTCTCAGAAGAATCTTAGTGCTATTTTCGTAGCTAATAGAACATATTATAAAGCAGTTGAGCTTGCAAAAGAATTAGGTGGGGAAGCTATTCTTTTTGATGATTTAAATCCTGCTTTGGCTACAGCAGATGTAGTTATAAGTGCTACAGGTTCACCACATACTATATTAAAAAAAGATAGAATAGAGTTAGCTATCCCAATAGATAGGCAAAAATCGGTTATAATGATAGATATAGCTAATCCAAGAGATATTGATGAAAGTATTGGAGATCTAGGAATTAGATTATTTAATATGGATGATTTAAAAGGAATAGCTAGTCAAAACAAAAAAACTAGAGAAAAAGAAGCTAAAGAAGCAATGGAAATTGTAGAAGAAGAATTTATGCTTCTTAAAAAATCATTTAAAACATTAGAAGTAGAAAGTCTTATTTCAGATATTAGATATTCAATGGAAATCATTAGACAAAAAGAAAATGAAAAAGCTAGAATTAAGGTAGTTAATTCCATTAATATAATTTCAAATAATAATAATAATAATAATAATAGGACTAATAAGGATAATGATGGCAATATAAGTGATATTGACAATGTTATTGGATATAATGATTTCAATTATGACTGTACAAATGAAATAAAAAATATAGAAGAAATATTAGAAAATTTCTCCAGTTCAATAGTAAATAAAATATTCCATAATATTTCACTAAATATTAAAAATGCAGCCAAGAATGAAGATACCGAATTAATACGCATTTGTGAAATGTTGTTTAGTGAAAAAAATGAAAGCTAAGCAAACATATTTTTTGGTTCATTTTTCTCTTTTTTATAGTTTTTAAGGGCATATTCAATGTGTTTATTCCCAATTACAGTATCATCATTTGAAATAGCATTATGTAAAGAAGTTTTTAAGAATTTTTCAACAATATCCCTTCCAGACATTCCTTTAGATAATTTAGCTAGGTTTTTAGATGAAACATTAATTCCTATAGGCATTGATGCTATATTAATTTTTATAATTTCTTCTCTTTCTTTTTCATTTGGCAAAACAAACTCTATTTCTTCTTCAAACCTACTTCTAATTGCATAATCTAATTGTTCAGGGTTATTAGTTGCAGCTATTGTTACTACTCCTTTGTTTTCAGAAATACCATCCATTTCAGTCAGAAGTGCATTTACAACTTCAGAAACATCCCCTCTTAGAGATTGAAAACTTCTATGAAGTGCAATTGCATCAATTTCATCAATGAAAATAACCGAAGGTGTTGTTTTTTTAGCTACTTCAAATAAATCATGTATCTGGCGTGCACCATCACCAACATGATCACCAATTAAAGTTGTTGCTTTAATTAAATACAATGGAACTTCAAGTTCATTAGATAGTGACTTGGCAACCATAGTTTTCCCCGTACCTGGAGTGCCGTAGAATAAAATGTTACGAGGTGCCCATTTACCAAATTCATCAGGATTTTCTAAATATTTACTAATAACTTTAAATTTAGATTTAGCTATTTCTTGACCAATAACATCATTTACTTTAATCCCATTTTCACTAGTTACAGCTTGAGAGAATTTGTTAATAATTGAACCAGTCTCATTTTCAATTAAAACAATAGATGTGTTTTCACCAATAGTAGAATTATTAGGATATGCTTTAAGCACTTTAAATCCATAGTCTGGCAACATTTTTTGATCAAATAAATAAGATCCTTCTGTAGCTATAAAACCTTGCCATTGATCCTTAGCATATATTTCAAATAGTTCTTTATCTTTAACTTCGATTTTAGGATTTTCAATTAGGTTGCATAAAAATGGGTATCCAATACCCTCTATAACAATTACTTTTGATTCTTTTATAACATCTTTTAAGTTATTTAATACCCTATTTTCTGAAATAGATTTATCAAATGAAACATTTTGAAATTTCAATTCTTCACCCTCAATATAAAACTAAGTTTAATTAGTAATTTAAATATGTAATTATTAAATATATAACTATTTATTAAATATGTAACTCATATTAAATATTATTATCGATAGAAATATCTATGGCATTGTCAAAATGTTAGTTCTTAGAAAAAATTAATTAGCTAAATTTCAATTAAAGTCAAATTAATCTTAAAAAATCAATTTTAAAAATTGTAACAACTAACAAATTGACAGTCTCATATCTATTTTAAAAATATTCTACAAATTATATATAACTACATTGACATTACAATAAATAACATATTAGCTATATATAATTGAAATATGGATTAATACAATATTAATTGTTCATAAAATATTACTAGACTATAAATAAAATTCTTAATTTAAATAAGTTCATGGTATAATTTATTCATTTTAACAGCATCTTGATTAATTAAAGGCGTTTCACAAATAATTGTAGCCTTCCAATCATTTTCAACCATTGTTTCAAGAAGCCATCTTAAATTAGGCCCATATTTATCATCATCAAGAGTATGGTGCTTTCTCTCGCCAGCATCAGTATATTCAATTTTAGTAAAATGACAATGTAATATATCAATATCCAACTGAGACTCTAATTTAGATAATACTTTATTATAGTCTTCTTTTTCTTTTATTGCTCCAATTCCTCGTGCATGTAAATGGGCAAAATCAATAGTAGGCTCAAAATTATCATAACTACTACAAATATCAATTATTTCATCTAAGTTTCCAAGTTGAGATCTTTTTCCAGTTGTTTCGGGTGCAAAAGTAATATTATTAAGTCCTAAAGAATTTATTTCTTCTAAAAGATTATTAATTGCATTTTTAGCTACTTCCATTGCATAAACTGGTTTTTGATTTGAGTAAAAACCTGGATGAAAAACAATTCTATAAGCCCCCATCCAATTAGCTACTTTAGCAGATTGAATAAGTCTTTCAATTGATTTTTCAATTGTTTCTTCCTTTTTTGAGCATAAATTTATATAATAAGGACCATGCATCGAAACTAATATATTATGTTTAATAGAATCTTTTTTAAGAAATTTTGAAGCATCTTCACCAATTTTAACACCATAAGTAGATTGATATTCATATGCAGACAATCCTTCTTCTTCTATAAACCCACATGCCTCATTAGCTTTTCCTTTAAAATTAATAGGTTTACCTGCAGGTCCAAAACGAATTTTTTCTTTCATATTAATCACTGCCATATTATTTATAAAAAAATTATTTAATAAAAACTAGATTATGAAACTTGATAAATTAAGAATATTAAAAAATAAGAATAATATTGAAATAATAATAATAAAAAAATAAAAGAGGGATAACATAAATAATAATAATAATAATAATGGAAAATATAAATAAAAATCAAAAATGTGAAATGAAAAGCTTAATAAAAACAATGCGATTATAAAATACCCATTGCTTTATTAGTTTTAGCTATTGATTTTTCAGCATCACTTTCCATTTCTAACATTGCTCTTATAGCATCAATATTTTCAGGAACAACATCAGATTCCTGGTGTACCGCCTGCATATAAAAAAGCTCGTCATTAACAATATTTATTGATTCATTCCAAACAGGAATTTCAAATAAATCATTCCTACTTCTTCCAAGTTCTTTAGCATATTCCATAAAAGCAGCTGTAGAACCTAATCCTTCACTTGCTTTTAAAAGAAGTACTCTTGACCTTTTCTCAAGTACATCAATAACATCATCAATAGAAGGAGTAGTTTCAAGTTCAACCATAAGATTATGTTGGTGCATTAATGTTGTTGGGACTAATAATGCCACAGTGGTAATATCCACACCATACATAACTGTTTTTAAATCAGGACCATGATGAGAAGGCACTGTAGGAGGATTAGGAACTATTGCATTAATAGGTCCTTTATTAGTTTGAGAAGGATCTCCACCACGGCGAACCATAACTGCACGAATCTTTTTAATGCCGCAAAGATCATCAATTGGTTTTAAAGTTCTTGAAAGACCTGTAGTATTACAAGAAACTACCCTAGAATAATCTTTACCAATGGAATCATTATAATTTGTAAATGAGTTAAATGATAAACCAGTTAAATCATGGCTTTCACCACCTTGATAAATAGCTTTAACACCTATAGATTTGTATTTTTCTAGATTAGCTACTCCAACATTACCAGGAGTACAATCAACAATAATATCTGCATCATTAACCATTTCATCAGTAGTACCACTTATTTCAATTCCTGCGTCCTCAAATAATTTTTCACGTTCAGGAATAGCTATATATAGGTCATATCCTTTTTCAACCGCCATACGAGCATCAAAGTCTGGGCGAGTTTTACTTACACCAACAACTTTCATGTCATTTTGTGCTGATACAGCATCAGCTACTCTTTTTCCAATAGTTCCATAACCATTTATTGCAACAGATTTCATTTTAATCCCATTTAAGTTAATATGTATATAATATAATTTATAATTTATAGTAATTGTAATAAAATATTATTTAAAGTAAGCAGTTAAATAAATTAATAAAATTATATAATAATTGATTATATAATAATTAAAAGCATAATATTAATTAAGATATATACTAATTAAATTTTATACCTATTCTAATTTTTCTAATTTTTCTGGGAAATATGTATCCACTACATATTCAAGACCATATTTAGAGAAAGACTGCTGTTCTGCTTTTTTACCAATTTTAAGCATTTTTTTAATTTCATTTTGCCAAGCTTCATCCCTATACCTTGGATCTTTTGAAAGCTCTTTTAAACGTAAAATATCAATATCTTTTAATGGATCAGTGGGCAATTCATAATTAACAATATCACTTGCAGTAACTCCTAAAAATTTAGCATTAGGAGTAGCTAAATCATGATTTACATGGGCTAATTTTGCACTTCCTGAAATAATAACCATTGCAATATGGAATCCCCATGGGTCACCATCATTACAAACATAAACTGGAAGTTTTAATTCTTCATTAACTCTTTTTAGGAATCTACGAGTAGCACGAGCTGCTTGTCCTTTAAGACCTACAATTAATGTTTCAAACTTATCATGAGCTTTTTCTTGTACCATACGATGAAACATACCCATAGTTTCAACAGCTATAACCCTTTTAACATCATGCCCTATAAATTCTACCTCATCAATAGTAGGTGAAATAGTATATCCTGATTTACCTGATTTTAAAGCATCAATCGTAATATCATCTTCTTGAAGTTGTATATCCCCATAAACAGAAGCTCCATCTTCTTCAGGCATTAAACCTAAATCTTCACGGCTGGTTCCAAGTGTAACTTCTAAATCCTCACCAACAATATTTGATTCTTGCTGGTTATTAAATCCAACACCCCATCCTTCAGAAACATAGTACATCTCCCTTAAAGTAGCTGTTTTTTCTCTTCTAACTAAATCTTTACAAAAATTAGCCACATAAACCATTTGCCCTAGTTTACGAATCTGTTTTACATTTCCCAAAGACCTTCTACCATACCTATCCCCTAAAACATAGTATCTTTTAGAATCATCATAAACAATATTAGAAGTTCCCCTTGAAGGAACTCTAATAGAAGGTATCTGTTTTTTAGTTACATCTTCAATAATCTCTTCACCAAGACCTTTAAGTTTATTAACAGTGATTTCTTTTCTTTCTTGAATTTTTGACATTTAAACAGTCCCTCCTAATTATTTATTATTATCTATAAAAGCATCTAAGTCTTCAACTGAACCTTTAGATAATTTTTCCCCAGAATCTTCAACAATATCATCATCAATAATATCATCAACACCATCTACAATATCCTCTTCAATTTCCCCATCAATTTCTTCAGCTTTATCAGGATTTTCACCAAATAACTCTGCGAGTGCTCTTCTTGTTACTTTAGCCAAAACATCCTCATATTCAGGGACCCCTGTTTCAGCAAGTGCAGCAGACTCTTTAAGAATAAGAGGAACAAGAGTTTCAAATATTTTAGCTCTTTCAGCTTCTTCTTTTTTAGCTTTTTTAGCTCTTAAATATTTTTGAAGCTTTCTAGCTACTTTCATAGTAGCTTGTCTTACTTCATGTAAAATTTCTGGCTCAGGAGCAACACTTTGTTTACCTGTAGAAAGATAGGGAACTTGAGTAGAAATAATATTAACAAAAACAGTTACTGGAGTATTTTCCAAGTCTTTAAGACCATATCTTCTCCAATCAATGCTTTTTAAAGCTTCAGTTATTGCACAGCTACCTTGATCAAAAGATAGAGGAACTCTATTTGCAAATCTCATTATTTCCGATTTTCTTTGATCTGAAACAACTCGTCCAGAGTTTCCACCATATGCAATACCTGCCTCTATAATAAATGAAACTCCTCCTTTATAGGTTACTGGTTTTCTTGTAGTAGTAGAAATAAATTCCGGCTCTAATATTCCAGTCATACCATTTTCAATTTGTTCATTTCCAATTGGGATTAATCCAGAAGTAGGTGGAGCCATAAAGCTCATTTTAGCAAATTCATTGACAATTTGTTCTGCTTCTTCCCATTTCATATCTTTAGGGCGTTTATCAAGATCAATTCCGGTAGATTCTTCAAGTTCAGTAATTCTTTTATTAGACATTCTTGAAAGAGCACTAGTTAATAAGCTTCTAAATCGTCTTTTATCAGTATGTTTAGCCATGAAAATTAAGTCATCGGCCGTAACCCCTTTAGGATGGGGTAAAACTTCTTTTGGTAAAACTGGGACCATATCAGCAGCACGGTTAAAAATATATTTGTGTCCATTAGGATCACGGAAAATAATCTTGGCATGAGGATTTCCAATCATGGTTCTACGAATATATTCAAAAGCTCCCTGTTCAGCTAAAGAATAGGAAACATCCTTAAACTGAAGTTCAATACAAACTCCCGTATGTTCAGGAGTAAATTTTTCTTTATGGAGAATAAGACCTTTGTTCTTTTTAACATCCATCTTAAATTCCATTTTGACTCCCTTAAGTTCATCTCCATCTTCATATGCAGACATAACTTTTGCAGGTTCACCAGTAGTCATTTGAGATAATAGTACACAGCCACTACAACCAAGACCTTGTTGTCCTCTTGATTGGATGTTTCTAAATTTAGATCCTGCGAACATAGTACAATATACTCTCATTACAAATTCTTCAGGGATTCCAGGACCATTATCTGAGTGACGTAAGACATAATGCTCTTTATCAATTCTCTTAAGATCTATTTTAATTTCAGGTAAGATCCCCGCTTCTTCAGCTGCATCAAAACTGTTTGTTATTAATTCGTGAAATACAATAGTTAAAGAGCGGATTTTTCCAGAAAATCCTAACATTTGCTTATTTTTTCTAAAAAATTCTGATGGAGTTAACTCTTGAAAATTATCAAAGAGTTCTGCTGCTTGTTGAGACAAATTCACCCTCCTAAATATATAATTTTTAATAAAATTTTTGTTAAATTAAAACTTTTGTTATTTAATTAAAACTTTTTTTTAATGTGAAATTTAATAAAGTTTTTAGTACTAATAAATTTTTATGTAATATAAATTAGTTAATATTATAAATTTAATAGTATTAAACATAGCAACTTTAATACTTATATCTATATTACCCAATTAATATATAATAGTTTTGGTACCATATGCTAAAATTATAATATTGCCCTATAACTAAATAGGAATGCACTTAATCATCTTCCAGTATTCACTATTATAATACCAATTAACTATCACTAATATTTACTTCTATAATAGTTACTATCACTAAAGTTACCATTAATATTAATTAATAGGGAATCATGTGAATTATGATAATAACCAAAATATCAGATTTTAAAACTTTAGTTTAAAGATTTAATCTTAAAGATTTAATATTAAATCATCTGTATTACAATAATCATCCATATTAAAAAGAAATTATTTTTAATTATCTTTAATTATTCTTAATTATTAGTAATAAATTTAGTAATATTATTAACTTTATATTAGTATCAATTATCAATTTTTCAAATTTAATAAATAAGTTAATAAATAATTAAAAAGAATATTTAAAGAATATCATCTTCACTTGCACCAATTATTTCTTTAAATTCTTTTAATTTCCTATCTTGCTGTCTACTTTCTAAAAATCCATAAACAGACTTATGGCGAGATCCACTAAGAATCATTTCTACTGCTTCTTTAGCCACCATTACATTTTCAAGGTCCCCAATAATTCCAACTGTTTTACCATAAACTGAAAGTGAAACAGATGCCATTTCAATAATTATTTGGCGAGTTCTTCCCTCCTTACCAATTATTCTACCTTTTTGCCTAGCTAGTGCTTTTTTAGATTTTCCAACATATTCTGTAAGATTTATAATTTCTAAGTAAACATCATCTTCTTTAAGTTTAAGAGCAGATTCTGGATTAAATCCACGACCAATAGCTTTAACAATAGATTTTGTTTTCCAAACAGCCAAAGGATCTTCCATCTCTTCTGTAGGATTAACCATTACAGTTCCAGCTTCACCATCAATATCTAAAAAAGTTTGTGTTAATCTTTCAATTTCTTTTTTAACTTCCCCGTTTGTCCCAATTAAAATCCCTACTCTTTCACTAGGAATTCTAATATATTCTGTATTAACCAGATAATCATCTCCATATTATAATTTTATTAGCTATAAGATTATTAACAATAAATTAACAACAAAGTGTATTAGTATAGTCAATATAATAAATATTTTAACTATATATAATTAACTGTATAAATTATACACTTATATGTATATATACATTTATATTATATGACTAGTTATATTAAATTTTCCTAAAAGGGCAACCTGTAAGTACTAATTTAAATTACTTTTGAAAAAGTATTTTAGCAAAAAATGAAAAATAAATATGATAACAATAAATGTGAAATTATGATAGTAAATAAAATTAAGAAATACATTACTAATTAGTAACTAAAATTAAAAATTTCAATATAAATTGAAATTTATTAATTAATGCTTTGATTAATTAACACTATTTAATTAAGATTATTAAATGCTATTTTATTACTATTTTCTATTTTTTAAATCTAGTTTTTCTATAATATATTTTTTAGATATTGAAAGACCAAATCTATTGAAATCATTTACAATATTATTAATATCCCTAACAAGTAACTCATTAGCTATAGGATTATCCAAAGTAACTGATTGAGAAACATCAATAATAACAGGACTTTCATTATTATTAAGAATATTAAAGCTAGATAAATCACCATGAACCAGTTTAGCTTCTTTAATAAATAGTTTTAGCTGAGTGATAAGCTTTTCTAAGAATTCTTCAGGATTTTCAGGAGCTTTGTCCCTAAGAATAGGTGCCGCATTTCCTTTTTTATCCCCAATAAATTCTATAATCAAAACATTACTTAATGAAGTAATAGGTTTTGGAACAGTGACTCCTGCATCAAAAAGACGGCTTAAGTTCTTGAATTCTTTACTAGTCCACAGATGAACAATTTGACGTTTATTACTCATTCTTGTTTTGAATCTAGGATCACCATCAATATAATATTGCATTTTTTTAAAGTCGGAAGTGGCTATCCTATATATTTTAACAGCCACAATAGTTCCGTCATCTTGAATTCCTTTTAATACATTTGCTTCTTTCCCAGTACTAATAGCTCCATTTAAAATATCTAAATGACCTTGATTAGCTAATTTGTAAAGTGTTTTAAGAGTTTGGTTATCAAAAACCTCACTACCCACTTTACGATCATCATCTCCCCTAATTCGTTTTTCAGAGAGCATTTTCCGAATTTCTGAATCTGCTTTAGATATTTTAGAATCCATTTTATCAACAGAGCTTTAAAAATAGTATTAAATATAAAATTAATACAAATGAACATTTAATTTGTAATCAATTAATATAGATATTGGGAATGCAAAAAATAATCTAAATATGTGTAATTGTAGCAATAAATATAATATACATATATAAATATAAATATAAATCAATTATATGTAATATAAACTAATATGATTTGATATTATATGATATGAGAGAATATTATGTAATAGATTGCAATAATAATATAATAATATAATGTGAAATTAAAAAATAATATCACATTTTAAGGTATCCTCTTCTTTCAAGCCAGTTAGATTCAGTTCTAGTGTATCTCCAAATAACATCAGCCTTTTCATCAGTTTGGAAATCCCATGGCTTTACTAAAACAACATCCCCTTCCCTAATCCAAATCCTCTTTTTCATTTTTCCAGGAATTCTAGTAAGACGGATTTTACCATCTGCACATCTTACTCTAAGCTTTCCATGGCCTAAAATTTGTTCTACAATCCCCGGAATTTCCCCACGTCTAGGGGTTCTTACTCTTTTAAATTCTTGTTGTGGTTCTTCTCTACTCAAATATTTCCCTCCAAGTTTAAAACTAAGTCCTAATAATGAAAAATTAGTATTAGTAGTGTTAGTAATTGTATAATTTTAATTATATTAAGCATGTTAATATGTTAATAATATTAATATATTAACCGTGCATTATAAATTAAAGTATATTATAAATTAATATTATATTATTAGAATAATTAATGGTTATTTAGAATAAATAATAATCATAACAATTAAATATCAAATATATCTAGTATATTACAGCTAATAAATTATAATTAAAACATCATAAATAATAAATATAGCCCAATAAATATGCTAGTAATAAATAATAATGTAAATGATGTAAACTAAAAGTTAATCTCTTAATAATATAGTATAATTTATATCTATTGTTCATCATATATAAAGATTATAAAATTTAAAAGTTATAGGTATTGGAATTAAGTTATAGTATGAGAATTATATAGCTCATTGATTAGCAACTAATAAGTATATAAAATATTCTAATAATTAAAATCTAATTAAGAAGTGGTTTTGTGGGAACTGAGTTTTTAAAGATAAAAGAATTTGAAGAAGCATTAGAAATAATAAAAAATCTATTTAATGAAAATTATACTTGTAAAAGCGAAAATATATCAATTAATAATTGTTATAATCGGGTTTTATTTAATGATATCAATAGTGAAATAGCCCTACCTCCATTTAATAAGTCATTAATGGACGGATTTGCTATAAAAGCTGAGGATAGCTTTGGAGCTAGTGAAGAATCCCCAAAAATACTTAAATGTATAGATCAAATTGAAGCAGGTTCTTCTAGTAAAAAAATCATTAAAAATGGAGAATGTATTGAAATAGCTACAGGTGCACCAATTCCAAATGGAGCTAATGCTGTTGCCATGATAGAATTCTGTGAAAAAATAGGAGAAAACATTAATGTCTTTAAAAGCCTTAGACCTAATGAAAATATAGCTCAAAAAGGTTCAGACATTAAATCCGGGGAAATTGTTTTAAATGCAAAAGATGTTTTAAATCCAGGAAAAATTGGCTTTTTAAGTGCACAAGGTATGAAAAATGTAGAAGTTTATAAAAAACCAGTGATTGGAATTATATCAACTGGAAATGAGCTATTAAAAGAAGGAGAAGTAATGGAAATAGGTAGAATCTATGATGTGAATTCCCATACTATTAAAAATGCCATTATCTCCTGTGGATGTGAAGCTAAAACTATTGGAATTATTAGGGATAACTATAAAGAACTAAGAAATACTATTGAAAGTGCATTAGAGAGTTGCGATATTATTATATGTTCGGGAGGAACTTCTGCAGGAGTTGGAGATGTTTTAAGACATGTTATTGATGATATTGGTGAAACTATTATACATGGAATATCTATAAAACCTGGGAAACCAACTATTGTAGGAAAAATAAATTTAAATAAGAAAAGAGGGGGAAAGCCAAAAGAAGGAGAATGGGAAGAGGAAGATTATAGTGAAATTAGCACAAAATTAATAATAGGTCTTCCAGGAAATCCAGTTTCAGCATTGGTGGTATTTTATGCATTTATATCAAAAGAATTAAAAAAATTATCTGGAAACTATAATAAATACCCAAATCATAAAACAATATCTAAAGGTAAAATAGTGAAAAGATATATCTCCTCATTAGGAAGAGTAGAATATTTACTTGTTAAATTAGAAAATACTAAAAATGGAATTGAAATTTATCCTATAGTTAAAGATTCAGGAGCTATTACATCAATTAATGAAGCTGATGCTTATATAAAAATAGCTAAAAATACTGAAATTATTGAAGAAAATAGTGAAGTTGAATTATATTATTTAAATTAATATAAGTTTATGTTTAGTATTAAATATTTAGTATTAAATAAAATTAATTTATATATAATTTAAATTGAAGTTTAAATGATTATTAAAAAAATAAAAATAAAAACTAGAGTTGATATTATGATTGAAGAAAAAAGAATAGAAGATGAAAAAATAGCTGTAATTAATTATAAAGGAAATGTAGAAGATATGGGCCTACTTATTGATGAACTTTTAGCATGGGGAGAAAGCAATAAAATAGAGTTTATAGGAGCTCCATTTTCAATTTATTACACTTCCCCTCAAGCAGTAGCTCCAGATGAAATGGTTTATGATGTTGGGTTTCCAATAAAAGAAGAAATTGAAAGTACAGAAAGAATTCAAATTGGTGAAGTAGTTGGACACACAGTACTCTCAGCTATCCATAAAGGATCATTTGAAAAGATTCCTGAAACTTATCAAAAGCTTGTTGAGTATTCAATTGAAAATAATTATGATATTATTGGATCTCCTAAGGAAATCTATTATAATAACCCCCATGCAGTCCCAGAAGAAGAATTATTAACTGAAATTCAATTTCCAGTGATTAAGATGTAAGTTTCCATTCACTTTTCTATTTTTTCTTATTAAATTAGAAGTAAAATGGTTTTTAGAAAGTATAAAAACTCTTAAATCTATTAGTTAAAAATCCTTGCTTTTAAAACTATCCTACAACCCTTAAATCTTTAAATGCGATTTTAGGAATAATAGAACTTCCACATTGCTTTAGCTCAGATTTAATACCAATACACTCTTTAAGAGAGCTGAAAATATTCCCACCTAACATAGCTTTTTTAATTGGTTTAGTTATTTCACCATTTTCAATTAAAAATGCATTATTTGCCTCAACAGAAAAGTCTCCAGAAATTGGATTAGCTGTATGAGCACCTAAAACATCGGTGACTAAAATACCATTACCAAATTCACCAATATCTATTTTATCACCAAAATCAAATATTGTGTTAGAAGAAGAAGTTATAGTATTACTATGATAAGAAGGCCTCATTCCATTACCTGTGCTTTCTAAAATCTCCCCATTACCACTACTTTTTTTAGCTGTATAAATACTATGAATAAATGAATTTAATTTCCCATTTTCAATAAGTGGAGTCAACTGAGAAGGACTAGCTTCACCATCAAATTTAGAAGAAGCAAAACCACCTTCAAAAGTACCATCATCAAAAACAGATATTTTTGGATTAATTACAGTTTCACCAATCTTATCTGTAAAAATAGAGCGACCCCTTTGAACATTATCTGCATTTAAAGAGGATATAAAAGTATTTAAAAGTCCACTTCCAGCATGATAATCTAAAAGAACATTTTTATTCCCATCTTCAATTTTTACTCCACCAATAGAATCTTTAGCTATTTTACAAGTATTAGTAGCTAATTTAACAGGATCTAAGTCAAATAAACAAGAAGAAATTGAGTCATAAGCAGTAGATTTTTCCCCTGCTTTCTCTGCATTAACTGCAACCATTCCAGAAAAACCAGTAGAAATTTGGTTAACAAACACATTATTAGAATTAATAATAATATTTTCATCCCTAGAAGAATAAAATCCTCCTGAAGTAATTTCACATCCTTCATCTATTGTTGTAGCTATTATAGATTTAGAAAAGTCAATTGCATCATCTACAGTAATATTATCATAATTAGAATCATTTATATTTTTGATGTTGTCATAATTTGATTCATAAGCAAACCCAAAATTTTTATCAGGAATATTGGATTTAGAGTTATTAAAAGCATTATTGAGAGTTTTAACTACTTCGGTAACATCACCTGAATTAATGGCAATATTAGATGTATATGCAAAACCTAATTTTTGCTTAGATATTATTCTAATACCCATACCAAAGTTAATTTCTTCTTTTGCAAAATTTAAGCTATCATTTTGAATATCTAATTGTAATGCTTCTTCTTTTTCAATGTAAATTTCATATTCAATATCTTCTTTAGATTTAAAATTATCTGCTTCTTTTTTTATTTGAACTAAATAATCATTGAAATTGTTATTATTAATACTATCCATTTACTCACTTCCCATTATAAATAATCAAAGTACAAATTTCTCAATAGCCTCAGTAAACCCATATCCAAATGGTTTTTTAGATACATAATCTGCTTTTGCTTTTAGAGCTTCATCGGCATTTCCCACAGCTACTTTAAAGCCAGCTACATCTAAAAATTCAAGGTCATTTTCACTATCCCCAATAGCTAAAATGTTTTTTGGATTGATACCGTTTTCTTTAGCTACAAGTTCTAGAGAAGATCCTTTATTAACATTAGGATCAGTTAAATGAATTGCAAATTGAGTATCATAAACCTCAATATCAAAGTCAGATATGGTATCTTTAATAAGTTCTTCAGAAATTGTCCTATAAATAGCTATTTCAGATAGTCTAAATGCAGAATCATCTACCATTTTAATTTTAAGGCTAGTATCAATTCTAGATTTAAGAGCTTCAAAAGCGTTATCCACCTTTTCCTTATTAGCTAAAATTTCAAGACTTCCAGTATTACTTGAACTTTCAGACAAAATAACACCACCATTTTCAGCTACAAGACCTCCAGAAGCCCCAATTAGAATAGATACTGCATTTGCATAGTGAATAATATTACCCGTGACAATAAATGCAGGAATTCCTATAGATTCTACATTACGTATTGTATCAATAGCAGTTGTGCAAATTCTACGACTTTCATCAGTTATTGTTCCATCAACATCTAATGCAATTGCTTTAATTGATTTTGACATTATTTAACCTTCCTTTAGATTTGATATTTAAAATATTTAGTATTAGTTATTATATATTAATTATCAATTACTAAGCATTGTTTAATCTATTGAGTATCTATGAGCTATATTACAAGTTCCTTCTTTACTAACCATACAAGCACCAATTGGGTTTGTAGGAGTACATTTTGTTTTAAATAATCCACAATCACTTGGTTTAGCTACTCCTCGCAAAATTGGACCACATATACAACCAGTAGGTGCTTCTTTAACATCCTTAACTTCTATATCAAACTTAACTCTTGCATTATAATTATCAAAGTCTGATTTTAAGTCCATTACAGATTTAGGTATTTTTGGAAACCCACGCCATTCCCTACTTTCAATTGTGAAAACTTGGTTAATTACTTCTTGAGCTTTTATATTACCTTCATCCCTCACAGCACGTTTATATTCATTATCAATTTTAGCTTCACCATTTTTAACTTGACGTAAAATCATATACACACTCATAAGAATATCTAATGGATTAAACCCTGCTACTACTTGAGGAATATTATATTTTTCCGAGAAAACCTTAAAAGGTTCTGTTCCAATAATAGTACAAACATGCCCTGGTTGAATAAGTGCATTTAAGTTTGTTTCACCAGATTCAATTAAAAATTCAAGTGCTGGAGGAATCATTCTATGGCAGGAAAGTACTGAGAAGTTTTCAGGAGGATTACCCAATAATTCAGATGCAGTTGTAGGAGCAGTAGTTTCAAATCCTGCTGCCATAAATACAACTTCATTATCAATCTCTTTAGCTAGTTCAACAGCATTACCAATTCCATAAACTATTCTAACATCTGCACCTTCAGCCTTAACTTCAGCGAGAGAACCATTAGACCCTGGAACACGTAACATATCCCCAAAAGTAGCTATTGTGACTCCTTTATTAGTTAATTCTAAACATTCATCAATTTCACGTGCAGGAACACAACATACAGGACATCCTGGACCTGCAACAACTTCAACTTCTGAAGGTAATAGTGTACGAAGGCCATTTTCCATTATAGTGTGTTCATGAGACCCACAAACATGCATTATTTTTATAGGTTGAGCAATATCTTCAATTCTACTAATAAGTTCTTTAGAAAGATTTTTCATAAATAACACCTGCAATAAGCTAGATAAATAATTATAGTCAAATATAAATATCACAAATATAATTCAAATAAATATAATTTCCCTAAACAATATTCCAATGAATATAATCATTATAAACATAATTTAAACAAATATAATTTTAATCATATGTAATAATACATTAATTAAATGTATCTATGTAATTGAATCTATATAAATTTATACAATACTAATAAGTTGGAAATTATTAATATAAAATATAATATAAGTAATATATTCTCTAATATAAAAGTGTAAATAACTTAATCACAGTAGCAGTAATATACTAATAAAAATACATTATTAATATTAAATATTAATTGTTAATGTTAATATTAATACTAATTGTTAATGCTAATTAATTAATGCTAATATTAATACTAATATTAGTGTTAATGTTAATATTGATATATAACCGTGATATTGATGTAGAATTAATATTGATGTAAAAGAGATATAAAATATGTAACAATTATAAATCACTAATAATAGAAAATATTAGATAATTACTATTAATAGTAAAAGGAGCTAGTAAATGAAATACATTATAGAAACTAAGAAATTGGTAAAGAAATTTGATGATTTTACAGCTGTAAATTCAGTTAATATGAAAGTTCCAAAAAATTCTGTTTATGGGCTATTAGGGCCAAATGGAGCAGGAAAAAGTACATTGATATCTATGTTATGTACATTACAGAACCCCAGCTCTGGTACAGCTACTGTTAATGGATATGACATTAAAAAAGAAGCTAAAAAAGTTAGAGCGTCAATTGGTGTTGTTTTCCAATCCCGTGCATTAGATGATATTTTAACTGGAAGAGAACATCTTGAAATGCATGCTGCACTATATGGAGTTCCAAAAGATATAAGGAGTAGTCGAATTGATGAAGTTCTTGATTTAATAGCACTTGGATCTAAAGCAGATGAATACACAAAAAAATATTCAGGAGGAATGAAAAGGCGTCTTGAAATTGGAAGAGGATTAATACATCACCCAGAAGTCCTATTTTTAGATGAGCCAACATTAGGGTTAGATCCACAAACACGAGAAAGTATTTGGAAACACATTGAAGAGTTAAAAGATACAACTAATATTACAGTACTCCTAACAACGCATTATCTTGAAGAAGCAGATAATTTATGTGACCAAATTTCAATTATCAATCAAGGAAGTATTATAAAAACAGATACTCCGCAAAATCTTAAAGCAGAAATGAAAGCTGATATTTTAACACTAAAAACAAGTAATAATATTGAATTTATTAAAATTATTGAGAATTTTGACTGGGTAAAAGAGATTCAAGGAAGTAGCTACACTGGGACAAAAAGTAAAATTAAAAGTGAAGGTAAAAGTGAAAATAAAAGTAAAATTAAAAGTAATGGAAATCACAGTAAAATAGATTCTAGTGATGAAATAAAGATAATAGTTGAAAAGGGGCAAAATTTAATTCAAGAAATAGTTTCAATAGCTAATTCAAATCAAATAGAGATTAAATCAGTAGAACTAAAACATCCTAACTTAGAAGATGTTTTTATAAATTATACTGGACGTAGCATTACTGATGGTGTAAAATAATTAAATAAACAATGATTAAAAGAATTTTACTAAGTCAAACAATCAGAGGATTGAAATTATGAGAATGTTTAGAGAAATTGGAAAATTTGAAGTTATGAGAGAATTAGAAGGCATATATACCATATGGCTAAGAGAAGTTAAAAGGTATGTTAGATATAGGTCTAGAATAATAACTGCTGTTTTCACACCATTATTATGGCTTTTAGTTTTTGGAACAGGACTTGGAAGTGCAATTAAATTAGGAGGAATCCCTGGAGGGTATCAAACATTCATATACCCTGGAATTATAGCACAAACCATTCTTTTTACTTGTGTGAGTTCGGGAGTTGGAATAATAATGGATAAGCAGTATGGGTTTTTAAAGGAAATAATAGTAGCTCCCCTTACAAGATCATCCATAATATTTGGAAAGGCAATTGGAATAAGTACAGGGGCAGTTTTACAAGCAGTTATATTACTATTATTGTCATTTATTGTTGGAGTGCAAATGACACCTTTGATATTTGTTCTTTGTATAATTGTATCAACTTTAATATCTATTGGCTTTTCAGGATTAGGATTACTTCTAGCTTCATTTTTAGATAGCATGGAAGGTTTTAATTTAATAATGAGTTTTGTAATACTTCCTATATTTTTATTAAGTGGAGCATTGTTCCCTTTAAATAATTTACCTACTTGGTTACAGTTTATAGTATATTTAGACCCATTAACCTATGGAGTAGATGCATTAAGATGCATTATCATCCAAAAGTCAGCACTGCCTCTTGAAATAAATATTTTAGTTTTATTAATATTTGTTGGATTAATGATATTTTTATCAGCAATGGTATTTACAAAAAAAGAACAAAATTTAATGTAAAATGATTTAAATTGTCACCATAAAAAAATAGTTAGATAAAATTAGTTATGAAAATTAATAGATAAATAGGCATAAAAAAAGTAATTATTATAATCTTCTCTTTATTAAAATAGTGCTATTTGATTATAAATTATCAATTAATAAAATAAACTTCAATAAGAGGTGTATCTAATGAAAAAGTATGTATCTGAATTAATAGGAACTATGGTTTTAGTGTTATTTGGTTGTGGGAGTGCAGCTATAGCAGGTGAAGTATTAGGTAGTTTAGGAATAGCTTTGGCCTTTGGGCTTTCTATTGTAGCTATGGCATATGTAATTGGAAATGTTTCAGGGTGTCACGTAAATCCTGCTGTATCTTTGGGAATGCTTATTAATAAGCGTATGACTGGAAAAGACTTTGTATTATATGTTATTGCTCAAATAATAGGTGCTATTATTGGTATTGCCATTCTTGCATTCATTATAAACTCATCTGCAAATCTTGCAAGTATTGGAGGGTATATGGCTACTGGTTTAGGTCAAAATGGGTTTGGTGCAGTATCCTCAGTAGGATTAAGTATGATGGGAGCATTAGTTGTTGAAATTATTTTAACATTTGTATTTGTTTTCACAGTACTAGGTGTTACATCAACAAAAGAGACTAGTGTTGTTGCAGGAATCGTTATTGGTCTTACATTAGCATTTGTTCATATTATGGGCATTCCACTTACTGGAACTTCTGTAAATCCTGCCCGTAGTATAGCTCCTGCTTTATTTATAGGTGGTGAAGCATTAAATCAACTTTGGGTATTTATTTTAGGCCCATTTATAGGTTCCATTCTCGCAGCTTTCTCATACAGATTCTTTGTAAAAAGTGATAATAAGAACTAAAGTGGCATGAAAAATCTAAAAAGTAAAAATTTGGAGGTTAAAAATTAAAATTAAATGGTAAAAAGTGTAAAATGGAAATTCACAAATTCCCACATGCAAAAGAAAGAGAGAAAAAAAATAATATAATATTTAAGTAGCTATTAATAAGTATTAGTAAGTTAATTAATATAATTAATAGCTATACTCTTTTTTGTATATATTGATACAAAAATAAAATTGTTTAGCTATGAAGAACATTTAACAGCATAATTAGATAAAATAACCGCACATCTATTTACATCATCCGAATTTATTTTTACAGGCCCTTGACTTATTCTATCTAATAATTCATTAATAAATAAGTCTTCATCATTGAGTGGGGAGTTAATAATAGCTATATTATCATTAGCAAATCCAATAAAAGGTTCAATGTAAATATCACTCATTTTATTAAATTCTAAGAATTCTGCTACACGAATAGAAAGTAAAATTGATTTCTGTTTAATTTTATTATTTGTATCAAATTTAATTTCACCAGCATTGCCTAACTTAAATTTAGTTTGATTGGCACCATTATTTACGCCAGCAATGACTTCATTGTCTTTATTATTTACAGAGTCCCCAGAACCCATGCTTTTAGTATTTTTAGAAAGATTAATATTACTATCATCTAATGACTTTTCATGAGTTTTAGCATCAATTAAAGCATTTAATTCTTCTTTTGAGTTAATAGTTTCATTAGATTCTAAATTTTTAATTAGTTCTAAAGTTTCTTCATCTTGTTTTAACTCCGATTTTTCCTTAGACGTGTATTTTTGAGTTAAAATGGTGAAAATACCAGTAGGTCCTATTACAACATGATTAATAGGTGCATTTATATTAGGTATTTTTAAGTAATATAGAACATAGAAGTTTGGAGGTAATGTTAAAAGTGCTTCACGAATAATCCTACTTCTTTTTTCTGTGAACTGGTTTTTTTTATTAATATAAACTCCATAAGCAAATATTACAATACCTATACCAATAAATATAACCCCATAAGGGCGTGAAGTTAAAATAAAATCAGAAAATCCTAAAAGAGCTACGACTAAACCAGCTATAATAAAATAATCATGAAAAGACCTATTAACATTAGGGTTACTAACAACATCTTTTTTAGATCCTTTTCCTTTATTTTGTTTAAAATAAAAAGAGGAAGAAGAATGAGAATCAGAAGAAGAAGCATTATCATTACTACTACTACTACTACTACTACCCCCACTATTAATTTTACCATTAGTATTAATAGTAGTCCCATCATTTTCCATGTTTTTAGTAGAAATAGGAACTGGGCTAGAAGATTTAGGAGAATTTTTAGGGGTTGATGAAGTATTAGATAGATAAGAACTAATATTAGAATCATTATAGGTTTTGTCTAAATTAATAGAAAAATTAGATATAGCTAAATTTTTAATTTTAGTATATTTGGCTTGTTCAAAGTCTTCAAATTCATCTTCATTATCTAAACCCTTTTTAGTTATATTAGAATTAGAATTATTATTATTATTGCTATTGCTATTACTACCAGAAATATCATTATTAATAATATTAGATACATTATCATGTTCTAAATTGGCAGAATTCTCATTGTGTGCAGGGCTAATAAACCCATCATCAAAACTACCTGAAAGAATAGCTTTTCTAATTTCTTCTTTCTCCTTAGATTTATCTGGTGAACGTACAAATTCTATGCTGTTTTCAAATCTATCATTTTCATATCCATAAATATCTTCGGGATTATATGTATCCTGATTATTATCATAATTTTCATTAACAATAATTTCTGAGTTTCCATTAATATTAACTAATAAATTTAAGTTTTCATCAACATATGAAAGTTCTCCATCACAGATATCACATTCATAGTTAGAAACATTCTCACTTTTACCAATACGATATTTTAAACCACAATCTTTACAGTAAACAATGTCATATTTATCTTTAGATTTAGAAAAAATATTGGCAGACGAATTACTTTTTGCATTGGAATCCGAGATATTATACTCTTCATCTAATTCTAAGCCCCCATCACAAATAGTGCACTCATAGTCACTAATATCATCCTCATCATCAAGCTGATACTTAGCATTGCACTTTTTACAAAAAACTACTTTCATGTTAATCATCAATTATTTAATCAGTCATATTAATGTCTTTAATCAGTATCCTAATGTTAAATATAATAAGTATAATATGTTTAACATCATATATAAAATTACTTATAAAATAGCCAACTCTGTCAACTTAAGCGAATAAATAATAAATCTTAACTAAATTTAATAAATTATTTATAAATATTCTGGATAATTTTTTGAATTTTTATAAAAATTTAATTTAAAAAATCCTTAAATTGACAGAACTGATAAAAATAGTAATAAATCTAAAAACAAAATAAACCAACAATTATGAAACTATGGACTCAATTTTCATTAATTATATTTCACAATTTTAATTGCTATTACTTCCATTACCATTATTTACATTGTTATCATTTGTATTTTTATTATTGTCACAATTTGAATTGCTATTACTTCCATTATCCTTATTTACATTGTTATTATTTGTATTTTTATTATTGTTATTATTATAAATATCTAAAATCTGTTTTCCAATAACATTCCAGTTATATTTAGTATTAATAAGTTCTTGACCATGTTTTCCAAGTGAATTTCTAAGATTATCATTAATTAATAGTTTAAACATAGCTTTAGAAAGAGATTTAGAATCATATTTAGCCACCAGACCCACATTATTATCAACAATAGAAGATATATGATTTTTATCAGTTATAACAATAGCTTTGCCTGACATCATAGCTTCTAAAGCACTAATTCCAAAGGATTCATATTGAGAGGGTAAAACAAAAATATCACAGTCTGTAAAAGCCTCTAATTTATCCAAACCAAATAATGCACCGGTAAAAATAATATCATTAGAAATATTAAGATTATTAGCCAAATCAACAAGTTCATCTTTAAATTCGCTATCAGGACCAACTATAACTAATTTAAGAGAAGAATCAAAATCACCTTTTAGTAACTTAAAAGATTTTAAAAGTAAGTCAAGTCCTTTAATTTTATGTAAACGACCTAAAAATAAAATAACTTTATCAGACCCAGAAATATTATATTTCTTTCTAAAATTACATTTAACAGGTAATTCACTATATTCATCTAAATTAACACCCATTGGAACAATTTCAATCTGATTCCTTCTTGCTCCCATTTTAATATACTGTTTAGCTTCAACATCTGATGCTGCAAATAGTTTATCTGCATCTTTAAGAATATTATAACCCCAAACTTTATCAAAAACCTTTTTTAAAGATTCTTTTTGAAAAAATGGAAGTACAGAACCATGAGATTGGACTACATAAGGAATATCATATTTAACAGCATAATGGTGGGCTAAAATAGCTAAAGTATGGCGATGTTCGTGAATATGAATAATATCAAAGTTTTTAAGTTCTTTTTTAAAGAATGACTTAGCTTCGGCTGGAGTATCAACCATAGTTTTCCATTTTAATGTATTTGAAATATTCTTAAAGTAATAAGTTTTTATTCCATCAACATCAACATTGAAACGATTATCTAGCTGAATTCTCTCACTACAACTGTCAGTTGTAAAAACTGTAACATGATTGCCAGTTTCAACTTGCTTTTTTGAAATCTCATAAACTGCATTTACAACACCTCCAGCTTCTCTACAAGGAACAAAAAAATGTGGAACATGTAAAATCTTCATTTTTGAATCTCCGTGACTAAAATTGATTATACTGTTTTAAAAGTTAATATTAAGGATAATAATAAGGTAAGGATAAATATAATAATAAAGGCAATAATAATAAGAATAATGAAGACATAATATCGATACAAATGCCAATAGTATCAATAAATTCAATTAAAATAATGATTATAGGGTAATTATAGTGATAATGGTAATGGTAATGATAATAATGAAAATAATGGAAATAATGAAAATAATAGTAATAAATAGGATATTAAGAACAATTATAATACAATTAGCTCAAATGGTATCCAATGGTATCAAGTAGCTACTAATTACGCTCATGAATATAAATACCATTATGTTCTTTAATTATAGAGTAATTAGTTAAATTATAGTTTTTATTAGAAATATAATAATATACATTGTTTTTTTCTAAATTAACTAAATCTTTTTCATAAGCTCCAAAAACCTCTTTTTTTAAGTACCAAGTATAAGGCCTTACAGAATAAACCCAAATTACTTTAGATGCATAATCAGGATCATATTCCATTAACCAGTTAGAAACATAAACAGGGTTATCAACAAGTATGTTTTCAGTTGGAATTGTAGATACATGAGCAAATGAAGCAAATATAAATATACTAATAAGCAATACTGGAATTATGCTATTTTTAATAATATTTTTAGAAGATAGACCTTCTTGATTTTTTTTATTAATTTTATCAAGGAAAAACTTAATTGAAAATATAAAAAAGTAAGCTATGGCAGGCATAGCAGTGATAAAGTATCTATCAACCTTAACATCAGAAAATGTAAAAAATATTAAGTATATAATAAACCAAGCAAACATAAGTAATGTGAAATCCAAATTAGCTATTTTATATCTTTTAAAAATGTTAAAAGCCATTAAAATAGATACTAAAAATAAAATTTCAGTAACAATTGAAGAAATTTTCATATAAGTAAAAATTGTTACAATAGAAATTAATATTAAAACAGCTATTTTTCCAAATAAGTAAAATTTATTACTATTATTATTAGTAATGTTGTTATTGTTGTTATTCCCACTATTATCATCATTATTCTGGTTAAAATTAATAATATTATAAATAAAATTAATTATATAAGCTACAGTAGATAATCCAGTTACAAATAAAACAAAGTAAGCTAAAACAGATACTCTTTCAAGAACTGGAATAAATCCTTTAAAAGCAATATTAGTAGATGAAATAAAGTTAGGAAGATAATTTATATAAAATAAAGGGTTGGGATTAAACCCTGGGTCGTTAGCTAATCCTTTTCCACCAGTAACAACATATTGAGTTTGGCCAAAAAATGTGAAACTAGAACCTAAATACTTTAAAATTAACAATACAGCTATAAAAATTACAATTGAAATTATAGCACCAATAATAAAGTTTTTAGTAGCTTTAGAATCAGCTATTAATTTTATATAATATTTAAGTGAATTTTGAGTATTTTTAGTATTTTTAGTATTTTTAATGCTACCAACGGGACTAATATTATCATTATCATTTGCAGTAGAAGAATTGGAATTAGAATAAAGTTTTTTAGATATTATTTTAGTAAAATCCTCAAACTTAGATATTAAATCAATTTTAAGGCAAATCCAAAGAAGCATTAATAGTAAAATAAAACCTGTAGTATATCTTGTAAAAAATCCAATAACAAATAATGGTAGTGCAATAATAAAGTACTTAGAATCGTTATTAGTAGCTAAAATAGTAAAATACATAATCCAGATAGAAATAGCTATAGCAGGAATATCTAAAGTTCCATTAGCACTCCATAAAATATTTAATGAAAAGCTAGTAAACACAATAGCCCCTAAAAATGCAAGAAGTTTATTTGAAATATTTTTAGATACATTTATATCCTTATTGCTAGTAATACTACTATTAGAACCATATCCATTACAATTAAGACTGTTAAGTGCTAGATTAAAAAATAAATAAGTACCAACTCCACCAATTACTAAAAAAAATCCAGTGACAGAGAAAATAGCTACTTGGTTAACAAAACCTAAACGAAACAGAATAGAAGTTAAAAAACAGATAACTGGAGAAAGATAAAGAGTTGAATTAGAACCAACATCAATTCCAGCAAGATTTAAGGAATTTACTAAATAGACAAAAACATCAGAGCAATATATCCCTAGTTGATTATTAATACTAACTAAAAGATAAACTAGTAAAGACATGAAAATAGTTAAAACAATAATAAATATAAAATCAAGTTTATTATTGGAAATAAAAGATTTAAAAGAATTTAAACTAATTTTAACACGTCTCCACACTTAAGATTAGATATAGACAAATAGTACAGCAATAATAACAATAATAATAGTGATGATAATAGTAATATAATAATTTGCAATGGTAATAATGATAATAGTAATGATAGTAATAAATGAGTTAGCAATGCTAATCAATAAATAATCAATAATAACAATAATAATATATTATAATTATATATTATTAAAATCATTATTAAATATATTATAAATAAATATTTGTAAACAAAAACTGTAGAATTATAAACAACAGCAGTAATACAACCAATTATTATAATTCATTATTGTTTTTATTTAAATATAAACCTTACTAGAAACAATAATTATATCTAATAGCAACAATCCATAATTGATTATATAAATTAATGATAAAAAATATTATTAATAATAAATAATGTTAAATAGTTAATAATGAATAATTTAAGTAAATTATGACAATACACAAAAGCAATGTAAATAAAACAGAACTAATATAGAATTAAATGTGAAGCTAATTTAAAACAATACAATTGTATCAACTCTGTCAACTTAAGCAATTAAATACTAAATATTGACTAAATCTTGACTAAATTTAATAAATTACTTATAAATATTCTAAATAATTTCTTGAATTTTTATAAAAATTTACTCTAAAAAATCCTTAAATTTACAGAGTTGCGATTGTATAAAAATGTTTATATAGTTAATAATATGAAAAATAAAAATATATTTAGTGAAAAAATATATTTTAATAAGTTAAAAAGCATATCAATTATAATAAACAGACAGATTAAATTTGTATATGCAATTAATAGGTGAAGAAATGAAAATTAAGGAAATAATAAATAAAGATATTTATCTAATTGCTGTTATTTTATTAGCTGCTTTTTTACCATTAATATTATATTATATAATAGGTGGAAATTTATTTTATGATAGTTTTTCATATTTTAATTATGCTTTAGCTTTAGCAGGATTTAAAAATTTTACAACTGTTGCTTATGCAAATTTGCCCCCATTAGTCCCATTTATTCTTTCATTATTTATAAGAGCAGGAGTTACTGAAACTTGGCCATTTTTTGTAGTTGACTATATATTCTATTCATTAACAATATTATCATTTTATTTCTTGTTAAAATTAATTATTTCTAAAAAATACGCATTTTTAGGAACTATAATTTTAATATTTAACCCAATTATATTAATGTCTTTATTTAGAGGGCTTGTTGACATACCATTATTATTTTTAACAATATTATCTTTTTATATACTTATTTTAGGATTTAAAAAGAATTCTAATGCATTATACTTCTTATTTCCAGTATTAGCACTTCTTTTTTTAACAAAATTTATTGGTGTTTTAATTGTTATTCCAATTTTATTCTATTTATTTATACAATGGAGAGAAAATAAATTAAACAGAGATAAACTAAAAAAAATAGCTATTGGGATACTAGGTGCATTTTTAATTATCATACCCCATATGATTTACTCTTACTGGGCTTATAAAAACTTTATTCCTTATTTATGGCAAATTCAGGAAACTTTTTTCTCAAGTGATAGTGCTGTAGTAGTTCGTGCTGAAACTTTAGATGGAGGTAGCTATTCTAGAATCCAAGTTATTTCAAGTATTCCTTATTATTTTATAGGTATTTCTAATTTTAAGAATATTATAAGCTCTTCATACATCATCTTAACTATACTTTCGATTATAGGACTTTTAAGCTCATTTATAAAAAATATTAAAAATGCAAAAAAAATGCAAAAAACAGCACAAAAAACAGGACTATCACATAAAACATTACCTAAAGACAATAAAAATAATTTAACAAAGTCAAAAACTAAGATTGGTAATTTAATTGCTAATTTAATTGATAAATTAACACCAAAAAATTTAAAAATTCAAAAAAGTATTCTTATTAGTTTTATTATTATAGGTATATTAATCTATGGAATTGAATTTTATAATAGGTCTCAATATTCCCCATTAATTGTATTACTATTTATATTTATAGCCTTGTATGCTTATTTAAAGAAATTTAGTAGGATTAAAATTAAAAATATTGATTTACTTATGGTTTTATGGTTTTTAACTATTTTAACTTTTTATTCTCTTTATTTTGTTAAAGTAGATCGATATATGCTTCCAATGTTTCCCCCATTAATCTACTTTATTTTAAAAGGACTTGAAAAATTCTTTATATTAGTTAGAACTTACTTTAAAAATAGATCTTGTTCGAATATAATAGAATCTAAATTAGAATACACAAGAAAAACTAAACTCAAATCAACCACAAATATTTCAAGTAGATTTTTAAAGGTTTTCACCTTTGAAAATATTATACTAATATTAACTTGTTTATTGATAATTGGAAATGGACTTGGGCAAGAATATGTTAGTAGTGAAAAAGCCACTCATTATGAAAATTACCAAATTGATGATATTGGAAACTGGTTAATTAATCATGACTCTAGTTTTAAGGGTAAAAAAATTTGGGGAGACCCTAATGGTCAATTTTATGGATGGTATCTTAAAACACCTATTAAAGCTACTTTTTACTCAAATCATAGTAGATTAGAAAGTCATTTAAATAGTCAAAAAGTTGAATATTACATTACTACTACTGAAAATCTCCAAAAATACAATTTTACTAGATTTGAAAATTTTAGTTCCACTGATTTAGGGAGAATGCAAATATTCTATAAAATAAATAGTTACCAATAATTCATAGTTTAAACCCTGTAATTCACATTTATTATAATATTATTTATCATATTTACAAAAAGAGATTAAGATGAATGCAAATAACTTAAAATATAATATAATAATATAATATTATTTATCATATTTACAAAAAGAGATTAAGATGAATGCAAATAAATTAAAATCAATTATTTCAAAAATTATTTCAAATAAGTCATTACTTTATCCATTAGTTCTCTTAATATTTATTTCAATTGTTACAGGGTTATTAATATTTATAAATAGTGCAGAAAACATTTTAGGAGATTCATATCGAGATGTTTACTTTTATCTTATTGGAGGATTGAGGTTTGCAGGGTATAATATTACAGGTTACGAATATATTAGTTATCTCTCACCATTAGTTCCCTTTTTAACATCCCTATTATTTAGATTAGGCCTAGTTACAGAATCAAGTATATTCTTTGTTACTGGATTATTCTACATAATTGGAACAATGGGAATGTATTTTCTACTAAAATTAAGGTTTAATAATATTATTTCATTTTTTGGGGCTATTTTATATTGTAGTTTATCTATAAACTTATTATGGGCTGCTAATGGGACAATCGATATCCCTAGTGTTGCATTAGCAATATTAGCTATTTATTTTACAGTGCTTGGAACAAAAAAGAATCAAAACTATTTTTTTATTGCATTTCCATTAGGCGTGCTAGCTTTCTTTACTAAATTTACCGGAGCAATTGTAATTTTATTAATGTTATTTTATATTTTAGTTGTTTCATTAAAAGAAACCAGAAATGAAAATACTTGGAACCCACTAAACCGCATAAGACCTTACCTAAAAAAGACACTTGTTGGAGGAATATTAGGGATTTTAGTAGCATTTCCATTTCTAATTTATTATTATATTAATAAAATACCATTAGCATTTTTAACCCAGGCTGAAGAAGTTGCTGAAACTGCTAAAATATCTGAACCTACAATTATAGACCAATTATATTATTTTTTAAACTTACCTCAAATTATTTATAGTCCAAATCACCTTGTTTCTTTGGTAATATTAATAATTATGGCAATTGGAATAGCTTTGCTCTTAGCCAAATTTATAATATTTTTAAAGAATAATTCAAATATTAAAAATATTACTAAAAATATTGATAAAAATATTACTATAAGTACAATAACATCTTATGGGAAAAATACTAAAATAGCTAAAATATTTAACTATTTACTAGGAATAGTTTTGATAATTTTATTAGTAATATTATTATCTACATTTAGCAAATTATCATTTATATATACAGAAGGACTATTCTTTTTAATAATGCTAATTTTTTATGTTTTATTTAGTAAATTTAGTAAAAAACAATTTGAATATGATTTATTAATGTTTATCTGGTTTTTTAGCTATATGATATTCTTTTCAATACATATTGTAAAAGTAAATAGATATTTCACAGCTATGGCTCCTGTATTTGTATTTTTTGGGGCTTTAAGCTTAGATTTAATATTAAAGAAAATAGATAAACCAATCCCTGCTAAAAAACTAGATTTAAATTTATCAGAAAGCAAAATACAAGCCCCAACATTTAATTTAAGAAAATTAGCTCCTAAAATAGTTCCTGTGGCTTTAATATTATTTTTAATAATAACTAGCTTTGGATATTTAACAATTGACAAATCTATGCCCCTTGTTCAAAATGAAAAAGCTGCTAGTATATTTTTAAAAGAATATGACCCAAATTATAGTTCAAAAATTATTTGGGCAGACAGAGGACCAGTATTTACATGGTATCTTCAAAAAGAAGTAAAATATACAGATTGGAGATATGGTAGTAACGAAAGTAGTGATAGGTTTAATAAAGAAATAAATAATGAAAATGTTAGCTACTATTTTGCACTTAGAGATATTCCCATTCCAAATTACAAAATAATAGCTAGTTTTGGAGATATACACATTTATACAAAGGTCTAAATGTAGATATAAATATATAATAAAATAGAAAACGGGTTTAAAAAAATAGAATAATTAAATCCCAATATTAAATTAAATAGAACCAATTGCAAAAGCCATAAATGCATCTTATACAGGTCTAAATGCAGATAATAATATTACTAATAAAACAAAAAACAGGCTTAAAAATAGGATAATTAAATCCCAATATTAAATTAAATAGAACCAATTGCAAAAGCTATAAATGTTATTAGCATTCCAACTTTAATTAATTTAGATACTTTTTTACAATCCACTACTTCCTGACCTTTAAAAATAGTATAGGCTCCAAATAAAAAGATTATAATAGCTATTACTAATATAATTAAGTAAAAAATATTAAAAACACCAATAAAGTACAATATTGGACTTAAAAGACTAGTAATAATCATTAAAAATCCAGCTAATATTCCTGAAGCTTTTTTTCCATAAATAATTGGGAAAGTTTTAGCATTTTCTTTTTTATCTCCTTCTATATCTTCAGTATCTTTAACAATTTCCCGAGCCATTGTCATTAAAAATGCAAAAAAAGCAAGATAAATAGGGACAATAATATTTCCAATAACTACACCTGCAAAAACAAAACAAAGACCTGTTAAAAATGATACTGCAATATTACCAATTAAAACTGACTTTTTAAGAGAATATGCATAGTAAATCATAAGAAGAGAACTAATGAATACAATTAGTACAGGAAGAATTGAAGATATTATTGAAATCTCTGAAAAAACTCCGGAAACAGTAATTCCAAAAAAACCACTAATTAAAGCACTAATGAAAAATCCAGTAATAATAGCCACTACAAACAAAACAATTGCATAATTTCTAGCATTTTTAAGAGATATTCTCCCAGAAGGAATTGGACGGTTTGGTTTGTTAATTGCATCAATTTTATAGTCAAAAAAGTCATTAATAACATTTCCCCCACCAGTAGCTAAAAATACAGCTAGCATAGTAAGGAATACAGCTAAACTAAAATTATTTTCAACAATAGCTACAAGTAAAACAGCAATTACGGCCATTATCGCATTTCCAGGACGTAGTATCTCAATATAAGCATTCATAAAATCACCAATACAATTGCATTAAATTATTAGTTTATACTATTAATCAAAGTTATACTATTTGTTATTCTTATTATTGTTAGTTATTATGATTTATTATTAAAGTTATTTCCATTAAATCAACAACAAAAACAAACAAATACCAATTAATTACCTATTAGATTAAGTTATACTATTAGATATAGTAGCTATTAAACTTAATGATTTAAATATATATTATTAAAAAACATAATACAATTAAGATAATTTATTAATTATCATTAAATATACTCCATTAGCATAGTTCATTAATATATCGCATTAAATAAAACATTTAGTAATAATTAGAACAATAACAATACAAAAATGTATATAAATAATAACCTCCCAATTAATTATATTAACAGTTATATTTACTAAATGAATTACTAAACAAAATGAATAAAATGAAATAAAATAAAAAGTTTTAGAAAGTTGTAGAATCATAAATAATGGAATCATATAATACAATTATACTTAATATGACCATATGTAATTCAATCATGGAAAATGAATTTATTAAAACGATTGAAATAATTGAAATAAAATAAATAATTATAAAAATAATTTGTTATTAATAGATTATAACAAATAATAATAATAATAATAATAATAATAAGGGATAATATGGAATTTAGTGACTTAATAGGGATAGCAATTGTATATATTTATATAATAATAGTATTACTAGTTTCGGAAAAGCTATTGACAGATAAAGGAGATTTAAGTCGAAAATTCACCCATATAATGGTTGGAAATTTACTATTTATATTACCCCTTTTTACAGACAGATTTTTTGTTACAGCCCTAATAGTTATTCCATTTTTGATTTTAACATTTTTAATGACAGAATATTCCCCTATAAAAATAAATAACAAAATTACAAAATCAGGTCATGGTTTAGGGTTATTTTATTATGGAATAGCACTTTTAGTCTTGTTATTTTTATTTAGTGGACCTCAAATGTATATAGTCGCTATTGGTTTAGCTACAATGTCCTATGGAGATGGGTTTGCATCATTAGTAGGTCAAAGAATAGGGAAACATAAATATACTATCTTTGGAGAAACTAAAAGCTATGAAGGTTCAATGGCTATGTTTATAGTTACTAGTATTATGCTGTTTATTGTTTTAACATTTTATTCAGGAATTGGGTATACATTAGCATCAGCAAATTTATTAGTTATAATACCTATTGCGGGACTAGCTACAATTGTTGAAGGAATTAGTCCTAAAGGATTAGATAATTTAACTTCCTGCTTTACAGCTGTTGGAGTCTATTTATTAACTACTTTATTATAATTATAAATTGTTATAATTATAAATTGCATAAAATTATAAATTAATTAAAAATTGATTATATAATTATAAAATACATTAAGTACTGATAAAATGAAATTTATTGTAATTGATGGAATTGACGGGTCTGGGAAGGATACACAAGCTAAGCTTATTTATAATGAGTTTCTAAAAAAAGAAAGTGAAAAAGTAAGTGATGAAACAAAAAAAACTAAAAAGATTGTTTTAAGATCCCATCCTAATGATGATAATGTATTAGGTAGAGTTTCGCATGTTGCATTACTTAAAAAAGGGAAAATTAATATTCTTATAGCAGCTACATTCTATTTTTTAGATGTAATTCGATCATTGATAATTTATTATCCTAGAACTGATGTTTTAATATTCAGCAGATATCTTTTAGCTATTATTTATCTTCCTAATACAGTCTTAATCCCATTTTACAAGTTTTTTAGTTTTATTCTCCCTAATACTCCAGATATGTTCTTTTTAAAAGTTTCCCCTGATGAAGCTTTAAGTAGAGTATTAAAACGTAACTCTGTTGAAAATGGGCATAATTTTTCAAATAGTCTTGTTAATGATAATTTTAATGATAATACTAACAATATCAGTAATCACATTAGTAAGAATATTGAAGGTAATAATATCCTCCCTAGTATTAATGATCCCAATAGCGAAATCAACACTAATAGCAATGATAATACTAATAATAATAATACTAATAACGGTTATTACGGTTATAATGATTGTGGTGATTTTAATGATTTTAATGAGGATACATCTAATAAATTACAGATTTTTGAAAATAAGGAATCATTAAGTAAATGTAGTGAAAAAGCATTAATAATAACAAAAGACTGGAATATAATTAATGGAAATAAAGAACTAAATGAAGTTACTGAAGAAATCAAGTCCTGTTTATTTTTAAATGATATCTAAAATATATTTATACTCACAAAAATTATTACAATAAAATTATTATTATTAATGATGACATTTAGTTTAAATAATATAATAAAACACAAAATATATTAATTAATAGAAATAAAATAGTAATATTATATAAAATAGATTTATTAAAATATTATTTATAGAATAAATTTAGATTTTAATTTATGTTTTACCTGTAATTAAATTAATACTAGTTAAAACCAATAATAAAAACCAATAATAATTAAAATTAATAATACTAATAATAATCAAAATTATAATATAATCATATTAAAAATTTATAATTAATTTAAAGGTGTTATATTTGGATAAAATAAAAATAGCTATTGTAGGACTTGGAAATTGTGCTAGTTCACTTATACAAGGAATTCATTATTATAAAAATAAAACAGAAGCAGATTCAATTGGATTAATGCACTGGAAAATTGGAGATTATGGCCCATCAGACATAGAAGTAGTGGCTGCTTTTGATATTGATAAAAGAAAGGTGGGAAATGACATTAATGAAGCTATTTTTGCATCTCCAAACTGTACAACTATCTTTGAAGAGAACCTAAATAATTCTGGCATTAATGTGAAAATGGGAAATGTTTTAGATGGTGTTTCAGAGCATATGAGAGACTATAAAGAAGAGCGTACATTTATACTTTCAGAAGAGCAACCTCCTACTGCTGAAGAGATTGTTAATGATTTAAAAGAAAGTGGAGCAGAAATACTTGTAAATTACTTGCCAGTAGGCTCTCAAAAAGCTACTGAATTTTATGTACAGTGTGCTTTAGATGCTGGAATAGGATTTATTAATTGTATTCCTGTTTTTATAGCTAGTAACCCGGAATGGGAATCTAAATTCAAAGAAAAAGGAATTCCTATTGTAGGGGATGACATAAAAGCACAAATTGGAGCTACAATCACCCACAGAACATTAGCTAATCTTTTTAAAGAAAGAGGGGTTACATTAGATAGGACTTATCAAATTAATACTGGTGGAAACACCGATTTTTTAAATATGCTTAATAGAAATCGTTTAGATTCTAAAAAAAAGTCAAAAACTGAAGCAGTTCAAGCAGTTGTTGGAGAAAGAATGGATGATGATGATATACATATTGGTCCAAGTGATTACGTCCCATGGCAAAATGATAATAAGTTATGTTTCCTTCGAATGGAAGGGCGTACTTTTGGAGATGTTCCAATGAATATAGAACTTCGTTTAAGTGTTGAAGATTCTCCAAATTCTGCAGGATGTGTTATTGATGCAATTAGATGTTGTAAATTAGCATTAGAACGGGAAATATCTGGAAAACTAAATTCAATTTCTGCATACACAATGAAGCATCCACCTGTACAATATACTGATGATGAAGCTTACAAAATGGTTAATGATTTCATTGAAGGAAAGATACAAAGTTAATGGAGAGGAAATATGAAAGCTGTAAAACTTACAGAAACTGCATTTAGAGATGCTCACCAATCACTTTTAGCTACAAGAATGAGAGCTAGAGATATGATGCCTATTGCAGAAGAATTAGATAAAGTAGGATACTTTTCATTAGAAGCCTGGGGTGGGGCTACATTTGATACTTGTATAAGATATTTAAATGAAGACCCATGGGAACGCCTAAGAATGCTTAAAGAAAAGGTAGAAAAAACACCTATTCAAATGCTTATAAGAGGGCAAAATTTAGTAGGATATAAACATTATCCTGATGATATTGTTACAAAGTTTGTTGAAAAAGCTTATTCCAATGGTGTGGATATTTTTAGAGTCTTTGATGCTTTAAATGATGTTAGAAATATGGAAAAAGTTATTGAAGTAGCTAAAGCACAAGGAGCTCATGTTCAAGGAACAATTAGTTATACCACAAGCCCAGTCCATACTATGGATGACTTCATAGAATTAGCTAAAAATTTAGAAGAACTTAACTGTGATTCAATTGCAATTAAGGATATGGCAGGTTTAATAAATCCAAATGACGCATATACATTAGTAAAACGTTTGAAAGATGAAACTAACTTACTTGTAAACTTACATTGCCATTGTACTAGTGGTATGACGCCTATTAGTTATTATGCTGCATGTCAAGCAGGAGTGGATATATTAGATACTGCAATTTCACCATTAGCATGGGGAACCTCCCAACCACCTACTGAAAGTATTGTGGCAGCATTGCAAGGAACTGAATATGATACTAAACTTAATTTAAAGCTATTAAATCATATTAAAAAGTATTTTGAAGAAATAAGAGAAAAGTATGGTTCATTAATTGACCCAATTAGTGAAAGAATTGATACAGATGTTTTGATTTACCAAATTCCTGGAGGAATGCTTTCTAACTTAGTTTCACAACTAAAAGAACAAAATGCATTAGATAGATACCAAGATGTAATTGAAGAAATGCCAAGAGTTCGTAAAGATATGGGATATCCCCCACTTGTAACCCCAACAAGCCAAATTGTAGGTATTCAAGCTGTAATGAATGTTTTAGGTGGAAAACGTTACAAAAATGTTTCAAATGAAGTTAAAGATTATATGAAAGGACTTTATGGAAGCCCACCATCCCCAGTTAATCCCGAAGTAGCTAAAAAAATAATTGGTGATGAAACTCCAATAACAGTACGTCCTGGAGATTTACTTGAGCCTCAATTTGAAAAATACAAAATGGAAGGCGAAGCTGAAGGTTTAATAAAAAAAGAAGAAGATATTCTTACATTAGCATTATACCCCGCAGTAGCTAAAAAATTCCTTAAAGGTGAGGCAGAAGAGGAAGAATTAATTCCAGTTCAGAAAATAGAAATGGAAAAAGAAATGAATATTCCAACAGAATATAGTGTAGAAGTTGATGGTGACTTCTTTGATGTTAAAATAGTTCCAACAGGGTATATGGATATTCAAGAAGCTTCAGATGCAGCAAAGCCAAAGGTAGTTAAGGGAGCTATTACTTCAACAATGCAAGGAATGATTTTAAAGCTAAAAGTAAAAACAAATGACAAAGTAAATGAGGGAGATATTGTTGGTGTCATTGAAGCTATGAAAATGGAAAATGATATTCAAGCAGAATCTTCAGGAACTGTCAAAGAAATATTTGTAGAAGAAGGAGATACCATAGCTGCTGGAGACCCTATAATGGTAATTAAATAATATTCAAGTAGAAAACATGATAGAACTACTAAATAGATATTATTTTATTATTATAATTACATTCCATTACTTTTTAATTTCTTTTCTCTTTCCCAGCACTCTTTTTTTTAAATTCAACACTTCAAAATATTTTTAAATATTATTACTAAGCCTTATTTCTAAGTCTTATTTTTATAAATAGTTTTATCTTTAATATTAGCAGTTTTAAAAGCTCTTATACGACGAAGACAAGACTCACAAGAACCACAATGAACTTCTTCACCAACATAACACGAATAACTAAATTCTAATGGTGCTTCAATTTCACTACCAAGTTCAACTATCTCTTTTTTATCTAAATCAATAAGCGGTGCTTTAATCATTATTTTATCATTAATAGAACCATTAGCTATTGTTTCATTATAAGATTCTAAAAATTCCTTAGAATTATCAGGAAATGTAGCTGCTTCTTCATTATCCCATCCCACAATGATTATTTCAGCACCTTCAGCTTCAGCAAAAGCTAGACCAATAGCTACAAAAATAGTATTACGTCCAGGAACCCATACTTTAGATGCAGAGTCCCTGCAAATATCAATATTATCTAAATCAGAATCAGACAGTAAAGGAACATCTAAATCTATTTTATCATTGCTACCATTATTATCACTATTATTGCTATTGCTATTACCATTAATCCTACTCCCACTACCACTAATGCCACTAGAAGTAAGTGCAGAATTACCAATTTTAGAAAGCCAGTCCAAATCAATAATAGTGTTTTTCATATTAAGTTTACTGCAAATAGCTTTAACTGCATTTATTTCAGATTCAAGACTATTTTGACCATAATCAAAGGTAATTGCGTGAATATCATATTCATTGCCATAAAAAGCAGTAGCTACAGTAGAATCTAACCCTCCTGAAAATATAGAAATAGCTTTTGGTTTATTAGAATAATTTTCATTATTAGTGTTACTATTAATAATACTATCCACATCATTATTTTTATTATTTTTATTCATATTGGTATCAACATTTACATTCTTCATAAAATCAACACTATTAAATACATAAATAATATAAAAATATATTATATATAACAATATAAAATTATTTAAGAGTAATAATCAAATATATTAATTTAACCCCAAATAATTATTAATAGCCCTTTCAGCTACTTTATTAACTTCTTTAAGGGAAACATTACAACTATTTGCTATTTTAGAAAGGTCATCATATTCCCCTCTGGCAGAGATAACTTTATTATCCATCATAGCTACTTTAAAATTTATTTCCTCAGGAGATTCTTTGAAATTATCACTAATCTCTGAAAAATCAATATTAATTTTTATTATTTTTCTATTTAAAATGCTCCTATGGGCATTTGGAAGTACTCTAATACCTAAAGTTCCTGTTTCTTTAAAAATAGCATTTAAAACCTGTTCTTGATTATTTGATTTTGCTATTACTTTTAGAATTTGACCTGGCCTATTTTTCTTCATAATTGTTGGAGTTAAAGAAACATCTAATGCCCCCTCATTCATTAAGACTTCAAAAAGATGTCCCAGTTCTTCACCAGTTAAATGATCAAGATTTGTTTCTAAAATAGCTATTTTATCACTTTCAACAGTTGAATTACCTTGAATAATACGTAAAACATTAGGAAAACTAAAATCCTTTTTTCCAGCACCATAAGCAATGTTACGCG
>JBOFHT010000024.1:0-8188 GCA_051649785.1 Methanobacteriaceae archaeon | reverse complement strand
TTAGAGATTTCAAACTTGTTTTTTAAATCTTTTTTCTTGAAAAATAGATATTCTGTTTCTTCATTAAATCCTAGTACTTCATATAATTTTTTTCCTAAATCAGTAGCTATTAAATAAATTGTCGAGCAATTGTTTTCTTTTCCTATTTCAATTAATTTTTTTGTTATAAGTTTTCCAAAACCTTTTTGCCTATGTTCCAATAGTGTAATTATATGAGCAAGCCAAGCTACATCTTTATGGATGATTATAGATCCAATTGCAATAATTTTTCCATTTTCAGTTAATTTTAATGAATGGCAAAATGTTGAATCGATATAAAATTGGTAGTATGGTTTGAGTTCTTCCCATCCCTCCTGTTGAAAATTAGAAATTAAATCAATTTCATTATTTTCTATATATTCAATTTTCATAATAAACCAACTTTTTATTTAATTGTTATAAAATTTTTTATTTATTTAGTCCATACCATTACTTTTGAAATTTAGTCGCAAATTTTTTGAAGATTATGTTTTTAATCATTATTATAAATGTGATAATTGTATTAATATTTTTCAAAAGTTCTTTCTATAATTATATTTTCAATCTTTCAAGTCTTCTAAGTCCTTTTTTGTATTTATATTTTTAAAGCTAATTTCACTTTTATCTAATTTTTCTTCTTTAATAAAATAGCTATTTGCTTTGTTAATCAATGATTTCATACTTCTATTATCACTTTCTAATAGCTCACTAATAATAGAAACACAGTTTTTATTATAAATCCCATGTAATGGTTGACTATTTTTTAATTTAAAATCATAATCAAAGTTATCTTCTTCTTTGCCTGTATTGGTGATATTACTGGTAAGTTCTTCTTTGCCTGTAATTTTGCTGTTACTGGTATTTGGGTCATTGCCTGTTTCGATGATGCTACTGGTTTTCATACTAAATGGAATCATGCAGCCCAGTTCATCTTTTTCTAGCTTATTAATAATATTAAATGAATTTATAACAAATTCTTCACTAATATATGGGGAATCACAGGGAATAACTAATCCATAGCTAGATTTTATGTTCTTTAAACCAGTCATAATTCCAGACATAGGACCTTTATCTTTTATTTCGTCTTCAACAAAGTTAATATTGTAATCATATTCATAGTTAATCATTTCTTTATATCTAGATATTCTATAACTATCATTTAAAACAATTATGACTTCATCTATATTATTGCTAAGTGCATCAAGTATATGAATAATCATGGGTTCACGATTTATAATCATACTCCCCTTGTCCTCACCCATCCTACTACTCTTTCCGCCACATAGAATGATACATGTTCGAATATTTTCACTATTATTCATAATTTCACTTTCATAATATAGACTTTTACAACTTTTACTTTTACAATTTCTACTTTCAGTATTTTTATTTTTAGTATTTTTAATATATACTTTTAATTATAATTCAATTAATATTTTAAATTTCCTAATGTAAATATTTATATCATTATAAACATAATTAATATTAATTAAAATAATAATCTAAAAAATAATAATCTAAATAATACTCAACATAACATTAATACCAATAATATCATTGGAAATAATGTTATAAATTTTGCAATTTTAATATGATGGGCAATGCTATAAATATTAATAATAATTATAATACTTATAACAATACCTATTAATAGTGGCTATGGTAACCATAATGATGTTGCTACGATTATTATTAATATTTATATTATTGTTAATACTATAAATAGTAATGGTAATAATTATGATAAGTAGGGCAATGTTAATATACATAGTAATGTTATAAATTATGGTAATAATGATTTAAATTAATTTTTATTTAATAATACAATTATTTATCCTGTGGTAGTTATGATAACAGTTAAAAATCTTTCAAAAACATTTAAAATTGATAATGGTGATGAATTACCTGCTTTAAAGAATATTAATCTTGAAGTTAAAGAAGGAGAAATCCTTGGAATAATTGGACTTAGTGGTGCAGGTAAGACTACACTTCTTCGATCTATTCGTGGTGTTGAAACATTTGATGAAGGTTCCATTAAAGTATATGATATTGAAGTTCAACCAGATTCAAGCCAGTATTATTTTAATCAACTTAAAAAAATAACAGCTATTCACCTTCAACGTTCTTTTGGGCTATGGTCTGAAACTGTTATGGATAATGTGCTCCGTAAACTTTCTGGTGTAAAATACGGTGATGAGGGAATGACTGAACTGGATGTAGCTAGAAGTGAGTTTGGTGATGAAGCTATGGAAATTTTACGTATTGTTGATCTTGATCACAAAGCAGACCATTATGCTACTGTTTTAAGTGGTGGGGAAAAACAACGTCTTATTATAGCACGTCAACTTGCAAAAAAGCCAAAAGTTTTACTTCTTGATGAACCAGCTACAATGTCTTGCCCTAAAACTAAACAGGATGTTTTAAAAGCAATTAAAAACATTAACAAAGAGTTAAATATTACTATTGTTATTGTTTCTCACTTACCTGAAATTCATAGATATTTAGCTGATAGGTTAGTTTTAATGGATGATTGTGAAATTAAGCAAGAAGGTGAAGTTGAGGAAATTATTTCTGAATTTTTGGCTGATATTGAAGATGAAGTTGTTTTTGATGATAATCAAGATAATGCTAATAATAATACTAATATTAATATCAAAGATAATGTCAAAAATAACTGTACTTGTAATTGTAATACTGGTAATGAGCCTATTATTAAAGTAAAGGGTATTGAAAAGTCATTTTTCCTTTTACATGGTGGAAATGTTTTAGATATTGAAGATATTAACTTTAATGTTAATAAAGGTGATATTTTATCTCTTATTGGTCCAAGTGGTGCAGGTAAAACAATATTACTTCGTACTCTTGCAGGTTTAGATTTCCCTGATGATGGTGAAGTTTTATTTAAGCTTGAAGATAAAGAAGTCACAGATAAAGCTGATTGTGACTCTAAATGGGTTGACATGCATGAAGTTAGTGGGGATAGGATGTATATAAGAAGAAATCTAGGATTTATGCACCAGGAATTTGCACTAGCTCACTATTCCTCTATTCTTGACCAATTTGCTGTTAAATTAGGATTTAAAAATGATTATGTAGTTAGTGATGCTAAGAAAAAAGCAGAAGAGCTTGGACTTAGTGATAAACTTCTCGATGTCTTATATCAACTTACTGATTTGGGTGAAAGTGAAGCTAAAGCAAGATTAGAACAAATTGGTCTTGATACTGGAATTCTTTATGAACTTTTCCCTAATTTCCCTCCTAGTGAAGTTAAAAAACACGTAAAACCTGTGTTTGATGCTATGGATTTACCAATTGAAATTTTAGATAGAAAATCTTATGAACTTTCTGGTGGAGAAAAAGTTAGAACTATACTAGCTTTGGCTCTTGTTTCTAAGCCAAAAATATTAGTTTTAGATGAACCTTTTGGTGATTTAGATCCTTTAACTCTTAGAATTGTTTCAAATTCTCTTAAAAAAATTAATCATGAGTTTGGCACTACTGTTGTAATGGTATCTCACCATATTGACTTTATAAAAGAAGTTAGTAACCGTGCTATTTTAATTGAAGATGGTAAGCTAATTGGTGATGGCAATGCTAATGAAATGTGTGATAAATTCATTAAATTATGTGATGCAAGCTTTTTATGTGGATGAATCAGTGAATTAATTAGTAATATTAAAGGTAGTGATAATATGTTTAAAAATATAATGGTTCCAACAGATGGCTCTGAATATGCAGCTAAAGCTGAAGATGTAGCTGTTGAATTAGCTAAACAACTTAATGCTAAAATTGTGGGTATTTATGTAATTGATGAAAAGCTAATTTATCCTTACGAAGTTCTTGAAGACGAAGGTAATGAAATTCTTCAAAACCTCCAAAAAAAAGCAGAAGATGCTGGAGTTGAATTTAAAGAAGAATTAATTACAGGAGACCCTCTTAGGGATATGAAAACAATAGCTAGAAAAGCTAATGCTGATTTAGTTGTTATTAGTCCACATGGTAAAAATAAGATTGAGAAGTTAATTATTGGTAGTGTAGCTGATAGAGTTATTAAGACATCTGATGTTCCTGTAATGATTGTGCATTAATAATATTTTTTTATTTAATTTAATTTATTTTATTTTTCTTATTTCTTTATTTTTATTTCTTTTAGTTTTTGGAATATAATTATAAATTCTATTTCAACAAATATTTAACTATTTTTTGTCATTTTTCAGTTAATTTGTAAAATCTACCTGCTTTTGATTCTTCATTTATACATTCCACTAAGTTTTTATCTTTTAATTCTTTTTAGATACTTTTTCTATTATATTGCAATAGTATCTAGAATATTTTAGATATTTTGGCTTTTAAGTATTTCTATTATGGATATTACTAATTATAATAATATTATTAATTCAATAAAGTATATTAATAACAATATATAATATCATAATTACTGTTAATAATGTATAAAATAAAAAATATGTATTTTATATCATATCAAATAATAATTGTATATAATTTAAGGAGAATTCAATTATGAGTCAAAAAATGAAATGTAAAGTATGTGGTTATATTTATAACCCTGCAAAAGGTGAATCAAGAGCTAATATTGAGGCAGGAACTGAATGGGGAGATGTTCCAGATAGTTTTCTTTGCCCATCATGTGGAGCACCTAAAAGAATGTTTGTGGCGATATAAAGCTAATTATTTTATTAAATAGGTAAAAAATTATAGCTATAATGAATATTTGATAGCTATTTAATATCTATTGCTATTACTACTATTATTATTATTATTATTTATAAATTATATTGAGTTATATTCGATTTAATAGAATAAGAGGTGTTATTATGGACAGTTATATTTGTGAAATGTGTGGATATGTATACGACCCTGCAATTGGAGACCCTGACAATGGTGTAGCTGCTGGAACGGCTTGGGAAGATGTTCCTGATGACTGGTTATGCCCTATGTGTGGTGTAGGTAAAGATCAATTTGTAAAACAATAAAATTGTTTTTACTTTAATCTTTTAATATTATTCCAATTTTTATTATTTTTAAACTTTTTATTATTTTCCATTTTGTAATGTGTTTTTACTTATCTTTTTAGCTAAAATTTACTTATTTTTAGCTATTAAGCATTTCTTTCCATTCTTTTTATATTTAATTTTTAGAAATTGATTTCTAGAAATTGATTTTTTAGAATTTAATAGTGTAATATTGTAATAAATTAATAATATTAATAATACTGTAGGTTGATAATATGTTAAACTCAAATATGGAAAGAGCTTTAAATGCTCAAGTAAATGCTGAACTTTATTCTTCGTATCTTTATCTAGCTATGGCCGCTTATTTTGAAGATAGTGACCTTTCAGGGTTTGCTAACTGGATGAAAATACAAGCACAAGAAGAATTATCTCATGGGATGAAAATCTATGAATTCATTATAAGTCGTGGTGGTAGAGTAGAATTAGATTTAATTGAAAAACCACAAGTAGCTTGGGAATCACCAATTCATGCTTTTGAAAATGTTTATTCACATGAACAAAAAGTTACAGGTTTAATTAATAATTTAGTTGATTTAGCTATTGTAGAAAAAGATCATGCAACTAATAACTTCTTACAATGGTTTGTAGCTGAACAAGTTGAAGAAGAAGAAACTGCAAGTGGAATCTTAAATAAGGTAAAATTAGCTATTGAATCACCTAGTGGTTTATATCTACTTGATAATGATTTAGCTTCAAGAGTTTTTAATTCTCCTGCTGAATAGTTGTAGGTAGTTCACTCTTTTTTTATTTTTTTTATTTTTATCTTCATTTGATATTTTCAACCTTTTTTGGCATCAATTCTACTTTATCTTATTTTATTGTACCTTAAATTACTTTAAATTAATTTAACTTACTTTATTTTATCTTAGTATTGTGTGGGTCACTGTTTGTTACAATATATTTTACATAATATATCCAGATAAATTTTATCCAGATAAATTTTTTATCAACTAACATTTGGAATGTGTAAAAAAAATTCTGTATCCTAATTTATTCAATTTATATCTTTTTTTGCCTTATTTTTTTATTTTATTATATTTTTAAGATTTATTTTTAAAAATTCATATATATTCTTAACATTTATATAATTAGAAAAATAAATAAAATATAGTATAATAAATAATGATTATAATAATTATACTTATATTTATAATCACAATTACTAATATTCTATTTACCTAAATTATTTATATATTAATTATACTAATTATATTAATCAATAATGGATTATTTATTAATTTGATGTTGGAGGTATGGATTTGGAATTTAATAAACCTCGTGGAACAAGGGACTTTTTATTTGATGAAGTAAAAGCTAGGCGAGATGTTGAAGTAGTTTTACGAGAAGTTTTTGAGAATTATGCGTATCATGAGATTAAAACACCTTTATTTGAAAACTTGGATCTTTTTACTACTAAATCCGGAGAGCAGATTGTAAACCAGCTTTATAACTTTGAAGATAAATCTGGACGTGAATTAGCATTACGTCCTGAAATTACGGCTCCTGTAGCTCGTATTTACTTAAATGAAATGCAGAGAAGTTTAAAACCTGTTAAACTTTATTATTATGGCTCTTGTTTTAGATATGAGCGTCCTCAAGCAGGAAGATTTAGGCAATTCTGGCAATTTGGATGTGAACTCCTTGGAGCTAAATCTCCAGAAGCTGAGGCAGAAGTTATAGCTTTACTTGTATCTTCTCTTAATAAATTAGGGCTTGACACTAAAAAAACTGCTGAAATTCATATTGGTCATTTAGGAATAGTTAAAAATCTTTTTGCCGAATTTGAAGTATCTAATGAAAATCAAGAACAAATAATGATTTTAATTGATAAGCAAGATGAAGAAGGTCTTATCAATTATTTAGATAGCTTAAATAACAATAGCTCAGAAAAAATTGACACTAAACTTAAAGAAATTCTTTTAAAAATTATTCATTTAATTGGGGATGAAAGTGTTTTAGATGAACTTGAAAGTATCATCGCAGGGCATGATTCTACTGTTAATGCACTTAATGAGTTTAGAAGCTTAATTAGCATGATCAATGCTTTTAATGTTGATTCTAGTAATTATACGATTAATTTAGGAATAGCTCGTGGATTGGATTATTATACTGGCATGGTTTTTGAAGTATACATTCCTGAACTTGGTGCTCAGAAGCAAATTTGTGGTGGAGGTAGCTATAACTTAATCAAGTCTTTTGGTGGTGAAGACATTAGTTCTACGGGATTTGCTTTTGGATTTGATAGGTTAATTAATGCCATTGAAGCAACTACTAAAAACAAAGAAGCTATTTATTCTAAAGCAGATGTATTTGTAGTTCCTATTTCTGATGATACTCGTGCTGAATCTTATAAAATAGCTCAAACTCTTAGAAATGCTAATATTTCTTGTGAAATTGATTTATACAAGCGTAAATTTAAAAAAGTTCTATCTTATGCTAACTCTTTAAATGTTAAAAAAGCCATTCTCGTTGGAAAACGTGACTTAAATGAAGGTAATGTAACAATAAAAGATATGGCTACTGGTGAACAAGCTGTAGTAGCTATTAATAATATTTTAGATAATTTAAATTTATAAAATAATAATTATAACAATAACTGTAATTATTATAATAATACCAATTATAATATCAATTATAACAATATCCATATCAATTATAACAATATCCATATCAATTATAACAATATCGATATCAATTCTAATTGCAATAATAACTGTAATTGTGATAATATTAATAGTAAGTATAGTATTAATTGTTTTAGTAAAGGGGATGTAAATATAGAATTAAATTTTAAACATAATATTAATGGTGAAAAGCTTATTATTGCTGTAGCTCAGGATTATAAGACTTCACAAGTTTTAATGGTAGCTTTTATGAATAAATTAGCTTTTGAAAAGAGTTTAGAAACTAAAATGGCTCATTATTGGAGTACTTCTCGTAGCAAGCTTTGGTTAAAAGGTGAATCTTCTAATAATACTCAGGAAATTAAAGAAGTATTTGTTGACTGTGATATGGATTGTATTGTTCTTAAAGTTAAGCAAAATGGTGCTGCTTGCCATGAAGGATATTATTCTTGCTTCTTTAGAGAAATTAATACTAAAAAAGAAAATTCAAGTATTGATTCAAATAACCTTAAA
>JBOFHT010000023.1:0-8169 GCA_051649785.1 Methanobacteriaceae archaeon | reverse complement strand
ATTTATATTACAATAAACATATCTTATGTTTTAAACATAGCAAATAAAAAGTATATAAAAAGTATATTATACATATTTTAGGAATAGTTCATTTATAATAAATTTTTATAATAACTTTTAATATAATTATTTTTATAGACTTAATTTTATCATTTATTACAATTAATTGATTTTTATAGAATTCATGCCTATTTATGGGGATTAAAATGAAACGCGAATGTTTAACTATTATTGGAACTGCTCATGTTTCAGAAGAAAGTGTTAAAGAGGTTCAAGAAGCTATATATGCTGAAGAACCTGATATTGTGGCTATTGAATTAGACCATGGTCGTTACACTAGATTAATGCAAGAAAAAGAAGGAACTGCAGAAGATGAACAAATTTCAGCTACAAAAATAATTAAAGAAAATAAAGTAGGCGTATTTTTAGCGGGAAGTGCATTATCATTTATACAAGCTAGGATTGGGAAGGACTTAGATATAAAGCCTGGTTCGGAAATGTTAGCTGCTATTGAAGTTGGGGAAGATGTTGGTGCAAAAATAGCACTTATTGACCGAGATATAAATATAACCCTTCAACGTGCTTTAAATAAAATGACTATCGGTGAGAAATTAAAGTTTGTTTATGGGGGAATTGCTTCATTTTTTGTTAAAGAGGATGAATTAGAAGATATTGAAGAGTTAAAAGATGCAGCTAAATTAGATGAGATTATGGAACAATTTAAAGATATTTCTCCTGGTGCTTATCAAGTTTTAGTTAAAGAAAGAGATGCATACCTTGCTAAAAGCTTAATCAACCTTCCTGATAAAAAAATAATAGCTGTAGTTGGAGCAGGACATAAAAAAGGGATGAATGATTATTTAGATGATCCTGAAACTATTCCACCATTTGCTGAATTAACTGATACTGAAAAAAAAGGATTTCCTTGGTTAAAAGCTATTTTATTTATGATTCCTGTTTTATTCGTTGTGATATTTTTTCTGGCTTTTTTGGTAGGTATTGATATAAAATGGAATTTATTAGACTTTCTACTTATTGGTGGGGGAATGGCTTTTTTAGGTTCAATTTTATCAGGTTCTAAAATTCAATCAGCTATTGTAGCTTTTTTAGTAGCACCTCTTACAATTATCCACCCACTACTTGCAGCAGGATGGTTTTCAGGTCTTGTTGAAGCTAAATATCGTAAAGTTTATAAAAGTGATATTACTAATTTGATGCATATTGAAAACTTAAAAGATCTTTGGAAAAATAATATTTTTAGGGTTCTTTTAGTAGTTGTTGGTACTAATTTAGGTGTTAGTATAGCTACTTTAGTAATCCTGCCCTCTAAGGTTTTTATTCCTTTGTTTCTCAGGATTTTTGGATTATAATTGATTGTAAATAGCTGATATATTAATATTCTAATTAGATTCTGATATTTGATAATATTGTAATTAGATAATTTAATTAGATAATTATATTTAATCATTTTTGAGGATGTTAAGTCAATGTATGTTTTATTTCGTTGTGATTGTGGAAGAGGGCTTTATGCAAAAGAAGGTGTAGTTACTCGTAAATGTGTTTGTGGAAAGGCAATAAAAGTAAAATCAAGACGTATTTTCGGAACTGTTGAAACACAAAAAGAAGCTTCAGAATCAGTTCGGAATATGCAAGAAGAAAAATATGGGGGAACTGGTTTCGAGACAGCTGATAAAATAAAGAAAACAAGATATTATTTTGAGTAACTTATAATAAATTTAATAAAATTTTATTGGATTAACTTAATTTTAACTTAATTTTTCACTTCTTCTTTTATAATAGCCACTATTTCACAGGTTTTGCATGTTTTTCCTGATGTAGGTTCTTTACAGATAGTACATTCATTAAGCTTAGCTACTTGCTTTGGGAAATTAAGATTCTTTTTAAATGATTCTAGTATATTAGTCTTTGTTCCAGGTCTTTCATCTTCGCAATGATTTAAAAAACCTTTAATTTTTGATCTTAGTGATAATGTTGAGTAAGGACATTCATCTAAATGAATTTTTTTATTATTTAACACAGCCCACATTCCAACTTCTTTTTCAGGAGTATTCCAAAGAGGTTTAATTCGAGGAATAAGTTTTGGGTGAATTGCATCTAATTTTGGTCCAAATTTTGCAAATTTAACAGTATCTGCTCTTATAAAGCTCATAAGAAAGGATTGAATTTCATCGTCTAAATTATGACCTGTAGCTATTTTATTAGCTTTTAATTCATATGCAGTTTTATTAAGGATATTTCGGCGAAATACTCCACACGGAATACAGGCACTTTTGAATTTAAAATATATTTCATCTAATGTAAAACCAAACTCTTTTTCTATTGATTTTTCAATTAATTTTACTCCAAATTCTTCTGAACTAGCCCTAGCTACTTCTAATCCGTGTTCACGGTACCCTTTTATTCCTTCGTCTACAGAAATAGTTACTAAATCAAAATCAATCTCTGAATTTTCTTGAAATTTAGATAAGCTAGCCAATGTTAAAACACTATCTTTTCCTCCGGATAATGCAATAGCTATTAGCTCGCCATCTTCAATTAAGTTATAATCTTCAATAATATTATTTATTCTGTTGAATATTTTATTATTAAAGCTATTTTTATTAATAGTATTAATATCATCCATGTTTTCACTATTTTTTAACATCTTTTATTTTTCATATTTCGTCTTTTACTTTTACCTTTTATTATTTATTTTTTTATTTTTACTAGTAAATAAATTAATTGATTAAATAATAGGTAAATTTATAATGTAAAAAATACAAATATAATATTCTATGATTACTGCAGATATCGCTGTTCTTCCTGTAGCTAGTGAAGGAACAGATTTGGGGAAATATGTAGCTAAAGCAGTTTCAGTTATTAAAGAATCTGGTTTAAATTATGAGTTAACTGGAATGGGAACTCAAGTTGAAGCTGAAACTTTAGAAGAGCTTTATTCAGTTATTTTAAAAGCTCAAGAAGCTGTTTTTGAAACTGGTGCTCAAAGAGTTTATACTGTTATTAAAGTAGATGATCGCCGTGATAAATATGATAGGGGCTTAAAAGATAAAGTTAAAACTGTTAATGATATGATTTAATAAGATATTATTAAATATAATTACTTATTAATAAAAACCAATTTTTATATTATTAATTTAAGTTTAAGCTTTTTTAGTAGAGTTTTATAGAAAAATAAGAATAATATGGTATTTATTAATAAATTTTATAAAATTTAAAGTAAATATAAATAAGAAATTGGATTCAACAACCATTTTTCATTATATCATTATCAATATTTCTTATTTACTATTTTTTTAGTTTTTTTAGTTTTACTGACTTTGCTAACGACTCCTATTATTTAGATAATTAATCTAACTACTTATAATTACTTAATAACTTTTAAGATTCTAATTAGCTGATTTTTGTTGTATAACTCATCTCCATTAAACATGGCTTTTATTTTAAAGTTTCCTGATTTTTTAGGAGTATATGTTATTTTTGCAACGCCTTTACTGTTTGTTTTCCCATAACCGATTAATTTACTATTAATATAGAATTTAACAATTTTTCCTTTAATAGCTTTCCCATTTGTATCTTTTAATACTGTACTAATAGTAACTTTTTTGTTTAACTTTGTTTTAATATTAGACAAAATCATTTTACTATTTTTTTTAGCTACATTTAAATAATTAGTCACTGTAATTGATGAATATTGGGGATTATCTTGTGAAATAGCTTTGATTTGGAATTTTCCAGTGTTTTTAGATTTATAATTAAATATAGCTATGCCTTGGGAATTGGTTTTATTAGATCCTATGTATTTTCCATTGCAGTAAAATTTAATTGTGTTATTTACTATTGCTTTTCCTTTAAAATCTTTCAAAGATGCTTTTAGAGGGGTTGTAATATTATAATTACATGAAACTGGGTATAAATATCCTAATACTTTTATTTTATCTGCAGTTAAATTGTAAGTTCCTGAAGATTTAAGATAATTGTCATCTCCAACAAATTCGCAGTTTATTTTTGTTAATTCGCTCTTAACTAATTTATAGTTTATGGTAGCTTCACCATTTTCATTAGTTGTCTCATTAATACACATTCCATCTATATAAAATTTTAATGATTTATTAGCTATTGGTTCTTTAGCTTTTGAATTAGTAGTTAATTTAGCAGTTATTTTTATATTATCTCCTAAAACACCTTTTGTACTATTTAATGATAATAATGTTTCACCATAGTCAAATTGTGCTTCAACTGTATCTTCATAGTATGCTGTTTGTGCTAATATTTCTATATTACTACTGTTTACAGTTTTTTCAGTAATTTTATAACTTACTGTTGCGATTCCATTTTGTGATGTGTATCCTGTACCAATATATGTTTTTACATCATCTTTAATTTTGTAAAAGTCTACTTTTTCTCCTGCTTTTGGGACTCCATTTTCTTTAGATAATGTATTTAAAGCTATAGTTTCCCCACATTTTCCTTTTACACTACTTAGTATGAAATTTTCATTACCTACTCCTTTTTTAAATTTTGCCTTGCACATACTTTCATAGTAATCTGTTTGGGCTACTATTACTATATTATCATTTTCAGTACTTATTTTGCTTACTTTGTAGTCTATTGTAGCTATTCCATTTTGATCTGTGGGTACACTTCCAATAGATTCAGACCTTGAGTTGATGCTGTCACGAATGTAGAAATCTACTTCTTGACCTGCTTGGGGAACTCCATTTTCTTTGTATGTTGCTTTTAGTTGTATTGTTTCCCCATATTTTCCACTTATGGGATTAATTGTTAATTTTTCTTGTCCAGGAGCCCTATCAAATTGTGCATTCGCGGTTGATTCATATTTATCGTTTTTTGCTACTATTTGTGTTCTGAAGAATGTGTTTGTTATTTTGTCTATTGTGTAGTTTGTTGTTGCTATTCCGTTTTCATCGGTATATGCAGTGCCTATACTGTCATCAAATCCCCAAATTTCCCTTATGTAAAATTCAACTCTTTTTCCTTCTAAAGGAACTCCATTTTCTTGAACTGATGCTTTTAGTATAACTGTTTCTCCGTATTTTCCGTTTACAGAACTCACTACTAAATTATCTCCTCCTTGTGCTAGATTAAACACTGCACTTGCGGTTGCTTCGTATTTATCACTTTTTGCCACTATTTTTGAATTAGAGTATCTGTTTGTTATTTTGTCTATTGTGTAGTTTGTTGTTGCTATTCCGTTTTCATCGGTATATGCAGTGCCTATACGGCTATCATAACTACTTAAATCTTCTTTTAAGTAAAATTCAACTCTTTTTCCTTTTATGGGTTTTCCGTGTTCTTTGTAGGTTGCTTTTAGTTGTATTGTTTCTCCATATTTTCCATTTACATTATTCACTGTTAGTATATTTGGATCTATTCCCAAACTAAATTGTGGTGTTGTGCTTGATTCATAGTTGTTACATTTTGCTACTATTTTCATGTCATTGAAATAACTGTTACTTACATCTTCTACAGTATAATTAATTGTAGCTATTCCATTTTCATCGGTATATGCATCTTTAATTATCATGTCAATAGGTAAAAAGCTATGTCTTTCATAAAATTCAACTCTTTTTCCTTTTATGGGGTTTTCGTTTTCTTTGTAGGTTGCTTTTAGTTGTATTGTTTCTCCGTATCTTCCTTGAATACTGTGCATAGATATTCCCGTATCAGCACTAGTTACAGCACTTAAATTGCTTTCTGGATTATTTGAATTTATTATCTTAGTTAAATTTAAGCTATTTTCTGTGGATTCTATGTTTTGAGCAGCTATGATGCCTAAACTTAAAAATAAACAAAAAAATATAGCTAATATTATTAACTTAGGGTTTATTACTTTCATTTATTAATCTCCTTTAATAAATTAATTCATTAAACCCAAATAAGCTGAATTACTGAAATATTAGTTGATTGAAAAAAACTAACCTTAAAATTTGCATTTCCAATATAATCACTTCAAATCATTAAGCTAAATGAATTTTTGAGGGATATTTGGAGTAATTATTATATTAAATACTAAATTTAAGTATTTATTTAATCTTTTAAACAATTTCTAATATTCAATAGTTTTTTTAAATGGCTAATTTTTAAGAATATAGGTATTATTGGCCTTTAATTTACTTCAATTTACTTTTGCTTTGAATATTTAGAAATAGTTAATTTTTTCATTATCTAGCAACGATTTAGACATATTGGATTTAATATGTTATTCGATATATTTTTAAACTATTTATATAGTTTTGCTTAATCCAATACATATTAAACAGTTATTAATAATTTTAATAGTTTAAAATATTTTTTATATTCATTAAAGATGTTTTATAATATTTGGTATTTAAAACTATTAGTGAATGGTTAGATAGTTTACAAACTATTTCAACCAAAATATAAACTACTTTAAACTACTTTAATTAATATAGTTAATTAGCTTTGCAAATGAATTTTCAATGTAAAAAGAAGTAATATATAAAAATAATAATTTTAATAAAGTTTAAATTAAAAAATAATAAAAATAGTTGATAAATAGCTAATAAATAGCTAAAAAGCAATAATTAGTGAAATTGAGATTAAAAAGTGAATTTATAAAAACAAAATTTTTAAAATCTCTTTAAAACTTCAGCTATTGTGTCTAAATCACTTTTACTTATACTGGGATGGATAGGTAGTGAAATAACACTTTTTGCAGCTTCTTCGGCAATTGGGCAATTTCCAGTATATCCTAAGTTCTCATATAATTCTTGTTTATAAAGAGGGATAGGATAGTGAATACCAGTTCCAATGTCGTTATCATTTAAAAACTTAACTAATTCATCTCTTTTTCCATTTTCAACAAATATTGTGTATTGGTGGAAAACATGGCTTGCTCCTTTCCCTATTACTGGTGTCTTAATTCCTTTAATATCTTTTATTTTTTCAGTTAAGTATTCGGCATTAGATTGACGAGCTTCATTAAATTTATCTATTTTTTTAAGTTGTACTACTCCAATAGCCGCACCCATATCTGTCATTCTAAAATTATAACCTAAAACTGCATGTTTGTATCTTTCCACTTCTCCATGGGATCTAAATACACGACATTTTTCAGCTAAGTCTTGATTATTTGTAGTTATTATTCCCCCTTCAGCAGTTGTCATGTTTTTTGTTGGGTAAAAACTAAAACAGCCCATATCTCCAAGGTTTCCAACACTTTTCCTATTAAAACTAGCACCATGTGCTTGAGCTGCATCTTCAATTAAGAGTAAATTGTGTTTTTCAGCTATTTTATTAATTTCATCAGTATTACATGCTTGCCCATATAAATGCACAGGCATAATTGCTTTTGTTTGGGGAGTAATAGCTTCTTCAATCTTTGAGGGGTCAATATTATAAGTAACTGGATCAATATCTACAAAAACAGGTTTAGCTCCAGTATATAAAATTGAATTTCCAGTAGCTGCAAATGTAAACGGAGTAGTTATAACTTCATCTCCTTCACCAACACCTCCTGCAAGTAATGCAATGTGAAGTGCAGCAGTTCCTGAGTTAGTAGCTATTCCATATTTAGCTCCAACATAATCTGCAAATTTAGCTTCAAATTCAGCTACTTTGGGTCCTTGTGCAATGAAACCAGTTTTCATAACTTTTACAACTTCTTCAATTTCATCTTTTTCAATAATAGGGCTTGCAATAGGTATCATAGTATCATCTGCCTTGTAATAATTGTTTTTGTTAATTTAGGTTATAATGTTTAATTTTAATTAACTTTGTTTAATATAACTAGTTAATATTATTATAATTTATTATATTATAGTTATTTATAAATTAGCTAATATTAGCTAATATTAGTTAATATTACTATTAATTATATCAATAATTGTTAAATTTAAGTTTATAGTATTTATTTTGCTTTTATATTAATATTTACTTAATCCTTTAAATATTTAATAGTTTACATTCAATAGTTCGCATTTAATTATTAGTCTCCATTTCACTATTTCAACTATTTAATTCAATACTTCAATTTATAGTTCTAGATACTATTTTATCTATTGAAAAGTTATTCTTAGATAAAATCTTTATTTTAAGAAATGAAAGTGTTTAATTAAAATAATAAAAACTATCATTTAAATTTATACTATTTGAAAAGTTATTCTT
>JBOFHT010000022.1:0-18322 GCA_051649785.1 Methanobacteriaceae archaeon | reverse complement strand
ATGTATATCCATTGCAATTAGTTAATTCTTAACTAATTCAATTATACTAATCTTATAATTCATTATCATATAATCATAATAATATATGTATGTATATCCATTGCAATTAGTTAATTCTTAACTAATTCAATTATACTAATCTTATAATTCATTATCATATAATCATAATAATATATATGTATAATGTATATCCATTGCAATTAGTTAATTCTTAACTAATTCAATTATACTAATCTTATAATTCATTATCATATAATCATAATAATGTATGTATAGCTTTATTTATAAAGTTTACCCAAAACTTTTTTTAGAAAAAAAACCTTGGCAAAAAACTGGTTAAAATGTGTATATGAACCAAATTAGCACTAACCTAAACACTAACTTAATTAATAATAGAAAAATTACCTTTAAAAAATAAACATAACTAAATTAAGTTATAATAGAAAAAACTAATTAATAAAAATAGAATTTATTTAAAAGAGGATAAAACCTCACCTAATAACTTAATTGATTTTTCTTTATCAGAACCAATTGGAGAACCTGCTACATATTGAGTTACACCTATATCTTTAAGTGCTTCGATTTTTGGAATGAAATCAGATACAGTTCCACATATTGAAAAAATATCTATTAACTCATTATTTACATCACAAATAGCTCTATCAAAGTCGCTTTTAGTTAAGAATTCAGTGAATTTATCCCCAGTATCTTCGGGTAATCCATGTCTTGCAAATAAAGAAGATGAAGAACCTGCAACACTAGATGCAACGACAGATTTAACAGCACTTACTGCTTTATCATAATTATTATCAATAGAACAGCGTGTGTATGCAACTACATCAATATCACTAATTAATCTACCTGCTGAGGATGCTCCACTAGTTATAATTGGCAAAACAGTTTCAAATTCTTTTGGATGGGATGCATTAATGAATACACCATCTGCGATTTCACCAGCAGTTTTAAGCATCATTGGCTCCTGCACAGCCATATATGTAGGGATACCATAATTTTGTACAGGGCTTACTCCTTGTAATTTTGCACCAGCTTCTGTAGTTCCTCCATTAATCAAAGTATTTATATCTGTAATAGCAGTTTTTATTGTACTAACTGGTTTAACCCATTCACTTCCAAGTGCATCAAAAGTTGCTTTATCTCCAGAACCTATACCCAATACAGCCCTTCCATTTGAAATTTCATCAAGAGTTGCAATTGAAGAAGCAGTTATTGCGGGATTTCTAACATACGGATTAGTTACACCAGGACCTATTTTAATTGTTTCAGTTGCTTCAGCAATTTTTACTAAAGTTTGATATACATCTTTATTAATGTACTGGTCTGCAATCCATGCGTAATCAAAACCTACATCTTCAGCTAACTCAACAAGCTTTACTATTTTATCAATTGATCCATTTGGAACAAAACCAATACCGAACTCCATATTGTTCACCTATTTTAATAATTTTAATATATATTGTATTTTGTTATTTGAATTTAAAAATAATTAAAAGATGATTTAGTTATTATAACTAATATAAAATTATGTTTGAAAAATAGAAATATTACTAAATAAGAATAAAAAAAGAAAAAGAAAGGATTAACCTTTCTAAAAATTAGTGTATGTGTTAAAAATACATACCCTAAAATAATGACATAATTAAAATTACATCATTGGAGGCATTCCACCCATAGCGGATGGATCCATACCACCCATATCTGGAGCACCAGTACTGCTAGATGCAATTACATCATCGATTCTTAAAATCATTTCAGCAGCTTCAGATGCAGATTGAATAGCTTGTTTTTTAACTCTTTGAGGTTCAATAACTCCAGCTTCTTCCATGTCAGTTACTTCACCTTCAAATACATCAAGACCCATATAAATTGATTTTTCGTGAGCAGCTCTTAAGTCTACTAATGAATCAATACTGTCAAGACCAGCGTTTTCAGCTAAGGTTTTAGGAACAACTTCTAAAGCTTCTGCAAATGCAACAACAGCTAATTGTTCTCTTCCACTAATAGATTCAGCATAGTCTTTGAGTTTTTTAGCCATTTCTATTTCAGGAGCTCCTCCACCAGCTACAACTTTACCATCTTCAACAGTAGCAGCTACTACACCTATAGCATCGTCAATAGCTCTTTCAATTTCATCAACAACATGTTTAGTACTTCCTCTAACAAGTAAAGTAACAGCTTTAGCTTCTTTGCACTCTTCTACAAAGATCATATCTTCACCAGATACTTTCTTCTCAGTTACAAGACCTGCGTCTCCTAAATCATCAGCACTTAAGTCTTCGATGTTAGAAATAATATTAGCACCAGTAGCTTTTGAGAGTTTTTCAATATCAGATTTTTTAACTCTTCTAACAGCCATAATGCCTTCTTTAGCTAAGTAATGTTGAGCTAAGTCATCAATACCTTTTTGTGCAAATAAAACATCTGCACCAGTAGCAGCGACTTTATCAACCATACCTTTAATCATTTGCTCTTCTTGTTCAATGAAAGCTTGCATTTGAGCAGGGTCAGTTATTCTAATTTCAGCATCTACTTCAGTTTCTTTAACTTCAATAGGGGAGTTTAACAAAGCAATTTTAGCTCCTTCAAGTTTACTAGGCATACCCGGATGAACTCTTTCTTTGTCAATAATAACACCTTGAACAAGTTCAGATTCTTCAACAACAGCACCGTCTTTCTTCTCGATTTTAATATGATCGGTTTCAACTTTGCCATCAACTTTTACTTGTTGAACTGCATCGACAACAAGTTGAGCTAAAGGCCCTCTTGCTTTTTCAGTTCCTTTACCAGTCATTGCAGTCATAGCTACTTTAACTAAGGTTTCTTCGTCATCTGCACTAATTGCAATATCATTTAAAATTTCTTGAGCTTTTTCAGCTGCTTGTCTGTAACCCATAGCTATAATAGTTGGGTGAATATCCATATCTAATAAAGATTCAGATTTTTTGAGTAATTCTCCAGCAATAATTACAGCAGTAGTAGTCCCATCTCCAACTTCATCTTCTTGGGTTTTAGCTACTTCAACTAACATTTTAGCTGCAGGATGTTCAATATCCATTTCTTTTAAAATAGTAACACCATCATTAGTTACAACAATGTCTCCTAAACCATCTACTAACATTTTGTCCATACCTTTTGGACCAAGAGTAGTTCTTACGGTTTCAGCTAAGACTTTCCCAGCTAATATATTCATCCTTTGAGCATCTCTACCTAATAATCTGTTAGTTCCTTCTGGTAAAACAAAAATAGGTTGACCTGTACCTTGATTCATAAAATTCACCTCATTTTATAATATATATTTAATATTATTTTTTGTAGTATCTATTAAATAAAATGTATTTATTTTATGTTGTTTATTTTTATATTATTTGTTCTAATATAAGCTTGATTTGTCAAAAATAGCCTAATACAATCTAAAAAAATAGATTATATTAAAAATAACTAAAGTATTGAAATAATAAGTGTTTTAGCTATTATAATTAACATCAAAGCCATTATAATAGTTATTAATATAACTTCTAAAAGCCATACTAACAATACTTTATGTAGTTAAAACATGGTTAGTAATTATATAAATACTTTTCGGTTTACTATTATTTTTATGATTTAATTTTTAATAGAGTTTTTAATGTTAAAATAATGATTATTGTTACTATTAAAAAGGGTCACATTTTAAAAACTTAGAACACAATAACAATGTGTATATAAAATAGAAATAGAGAATAAAATATCAAAAATAAAATTATCCCACCTATTAAAACTAAATATTAAGAGAAAATATTAAAAATAAAGAGCCAGTGCCTGAAATCGGTTCAATCCTACAACAGGTACACTACTCCCCTGTTTATACATAAAAATATTATATACACTAAATTATATACACTAATATAATTATGTTATTATTAGTATAAATATTTTCCCCTAAATAAACACTTCTATCAACTAAATGTGTTGTTTTTTTTTTGGTTATTACAAGACAAGAAAAAAAGAATCTAACATTATACAAAACACCCATTAGCTAATTAAATTTAGAAAATTCTACCTGAAAATAATTGTAAACATTTAAAAAAGTGAAAGAAATTAAATATTTATAACTTAATTAATAATCATATACATTATTATATTTAAATTTAAATGTTTTTAACCTTAAATAGAAATAAATAAGGATTATAATAAAAAAAGAAACTTAGTGAAAAAATAAAAAGAAAATCTTAAGTTGACAGCAATGTAAATAAATATAGCTAATAATATAACTAATAAAGAATAAAGTATTAAAATTAATAGCTAGGAAATTAATATGGTTAAAAATACTAATAATAAAAATACTAATTATAAAAGTAGCAAAAATACTAATAATATCAACAATGAGTATAATATTAGCATAGCTATTGGAATTGGTGAAAATAAAGACATAGAACTAGCTATTAATGAATTTGAAGATAATACCAATATTAAATATGATAATGTTGTCATTAAAAGAATTAAGTCTAATAAAGAGTTTCTTGAAGAAGTAAAAAATAAAAGCTCTGATGCTTATATCAGGGGATCATTAAGTGCATCATCAACAATAAAATATTTAAAAGATATTTATAGTGATAGACCTAATAATACAATAGTTAGAGCTAGTTTAATTAAAAATAATATTAATAATATTAATAATGGAAATAATAATAATAATAATAATACTGGTAACAATATTAATAAAAATAACAATTTTCTATTAGCTCCTGTAGGTATTGATGAAGGAAATACAGTATCCTCAAAATTAGAAATAGTTATTAAAGCCTGTGAGTTTTTAAGAAACAATGGCAAAATTCCTAAAATAGCTATTTTATCTGGTGGGCGTGAAGATGATAATGGAAGAGGAAAAGCTATTGATGAGATGTTAAATAATAGTGAAGAACTTTATAATAAAATAAAAGATTATTTAGATAGTACTGACTATAATAAAGAAAATAAAGAAAATATTGAAGGAACTGTTAAAAATTATTATATATTAATTGAAGAAGCTATTAATGATAATTGTAATTTAATAATAGCTCCTAATGGAATTATAGGTAACATTATATTTCGTTCATTAGTCCTTGTTAGTAATTGGGACAGTTATGGTGCAATCACATTAGGAATAGATGAAATATTTATAGATACCAGCCGTAGCCAAAGTAAAGAAGGATATTTAAGAGCTATTAAACTTGCATATGAGCTAACTAAAAAAAGAATTAGTTAAGGATGTAGTTAAAATTGTTACATTTATTGAAAAGTTTATATATTTTATATCAACTCTGTCCACTTAAGTAATTAAATACTAAATTTTAACTAAATTTAATAAATTACTTATAAAGATTCTGAATAATTTTTTGAATTTTTATAAAAACTTGTACAAAAAATCCTTAAATTGACAGAAGTGCTTTTATATCAATAGTTATATTAAAGTTAAGTTCAAATTATACAATAAAATATTAATAATAAAAAGTTTATAAATAATATAGTGATTGTTAATGTCTATTTTAAAACCAATTTATAAGATTTATGAGTGGTATATTTCTAGAAACCTGAAACAAGAGAATATGCCTAATCATGTAGCCGTTATTATGGATGGAAATCGTAGATATTCAAAAATTCAAGGTAATATGAATGTAATTAAAGGACATGAACTTGGTGTTAAAACATTAGAAAAAGTTCTTGAATGGAGTATTGACCTTGGAATTGATATTGTAACAGCTTATGCTTTTTCAACAGAAAATTTTAATAGAAAAGAAGAAGAAGTTCAAGGATTAATGAACTTATTTGAAAATGAGTTTAGAGGATTAGTTACAAATGATAAAATCCATAAAAAAGAAGTAAAAGTAAAAATTGTAGGGCAAAGAGACTTACTTCCGAAAAATGTTAGAAAAGCTATTGAAGAAGCAGAAAAATCAACTGCACATTACAAAAAAAGACTTTTTAATATAGCTATTGGATATGATGGGCGTTTAGAAATTGTAGATGCCATTAAAAAAATAGCTAACATGGTTCAAGAAGATAAAATAACTATTAATGATATTAATGAAGATTTAGTAAGTAAAAATATGTACACTAAAGGATTAGTTGATCCTAATCTTATTATTAGAACTAGTGGAGAAGAAAGACTAAGTGGATTTTTACTTTGGCAATCTTCATATTCAGAATTATATTTTTGTGATAGTTTATGGCCTGAATTAAGAAAAGTTGATTTTTTAAGAGCTATAAGATCATACCAAGAACGTGAACGGCGTTTTGGATCATGATTTAAATCTTAATTTCCATTACTATTTATTAATTTTGTATTTTAATTATTAATTTTTATATATTTATTCATACCCCATTTCTAATTTTATCATAAAACTAAAAAAATAGGAAATAAAATAAAAAATAAAATTTAAAAAATATCAACTAAATATCTGAATTATCTTTTAAATTATTCTTTTAGTTCTTTAGCTACTTTTTTACCAATTTCATAGCATTGATCTAAAATTTCTTTTGTTGGAACATAAATCGTTTCAATTGAATCTACAACTTCAAATCCTGCATTTTCTATTTCGGGAGTTAATTTACGAAGTGCTCCTCCACCCCATCCTTTAGATCCGAAAACAACAGCTTTACGTTTAAGGCCAGTTTTATCAAAGCTTAAACATGATAAGTAGTAAATTAAATCGCCTAAGCTAGGGAATGGGTTGTTCATAATAGTAGGACTACCTACAAAAATAGCTTTACTATCTAAAATATCATTTACAATCTCACTACGTTCATCATCATGGAGAAAATAAAGTTTAGTTTCAACTCCTTCAGACATTACTCCTTCAGCTAAAGCATGTGCCATTTTTTGAGTAGAATGATGCATAGTATCATAAATAAATGTTACTTTATCTTTACATTTCCCCTTGGCCCAATTAGTGTAAGCATTAATAATCTTCATAGGATTAGTCCATATTTGACCATGAGATGGAGCTATCATGTTTATTTGTTCCAAAAATCCTAATTCTTTAATCTCATCAAGTTTCCTAAGAATCATAGGAGAAACCATTGTTAAAAGGTTAGCATAAAACTTTTTAGCAGCTCCCATAAGAACTTCATCACTTATCTCATGGTCAAATCTTTGAGATAAAGCTAAGTGTTGTCCAAATGCATCATTTGAAAATAATATTCCTTCTTCAACATAAAAAGAAAACATACTATCTGGCCAATGTAACATCGGAGCATCTAAAAATGCAAAGGTTTTACCACCAATATCTAATGTGTCACCTGTAGAAACAGCTTCCATTTTAACATTTTCAAGATAAGGGTAAATATTTTTAAGCCCCACAATAGCTTTTTGGCTACAGTAAACAGTTGCTTCAGGGAATTTTTTAACTACTTCAACTAATGAACCACTATGGTCATTTTCAATGTGGTTTTGAATTACTACATCGATATTAAGTTCTTTTCCTTCTTGGACAAAAGCATCTTTAATTCTTCCCCAAAGTTGAGGAGAAGTTCCTGGAAAAGTATTATCAATTAATGCCACTTTATCTTCGCCAAATACTAAGTAACAGTTATAAGTAGTTCCTTTAAGAGTGTATCCATGGTAATTACGTAAATCCCAGTCAATAACCCCCACCCAATAAGTCCCATCTGCTATTTTTATTGCATCTGCTTTCATTTAACCACCTTTAATTTAATAAATGTCTTTATAATTAATAATCAATACTATGTAATATTAATAATAATCCCTAATTAATATATATAGTATCAATAATATTTAAAAATACTTATTTATTTTTACAACTATCTTTTTGATTATATATATTGCAAAATTAATATTGTAATTTAATATATCAATAATACTAATTATATAAGTTAGTATATTAATAATTATTATAAATATGAATACCCTAACATTAATGAGATTAATATGAATAGCAACAAAATAAATTATACTGAACTTAGCCCAGATAACCCAAATACTATTGTATTTTTACATAGTGAATACTTAAGTAGCTGGATTTGGAAAAAGCAAAAGGATTATTTTGATAATTCTATTAATATTAGTGGCAATAATAATAATAATAATAGCTACAACTGCTTATTTATTGATCTTCCAGAACATGGTAAAAATGTATTTGGAGAGGATTTTAGCATTGAAAATTCTGCAAATATTATAGCTAGCTTTTTAAAGGATTTTATAGCTAATAAAAATAAAAAAACTGCTGAAAATGCTACTAATATTAACATTGTAGCTATGGGTGTTGGGGGGCAAATTGCTATTGAGATTTTAGCTAAAAACCATGATTTGATTAATAAAATAATGGTTTCAGGGGTTTATTTAGCTAGTAATAATGTGGATAATGAATTAACTAATATTATTCAAAATACCGCTATAATTAACTATTGGAAAATTAAAAAACATAACGATTTTCTAGTTAAAGCTTATTTAAGACATTATAATATTTCAAAAAAATATATGGAAGATTTAAAATATTCTAATGATAAAATTAATAAAAATTCACTGGTTAATATTATGAGTGAAATAAATAATTTTAAAATTCCTAATAGTATAGGTAATAATAGGAATAATAAAAATAAAAACAATAATAAGGGTAATAATAACAATTCTCCTAAAATTTCACTTTACTTTGGATTAAAAGAATCTGAAAATATATTAAAATCCGCTTTTAGAATTGATAAAATAATTAAGCTTAATAATTTCTGTGCTATTAAAAAAGCTGTTCACCTTTGGAATTTTACAAATAGTGATCTTTTTAATAAAATAATAGAACACGAATTTAGAAATAATAATAATAATAATAAGAGTAATAGTAATAATAATGATAATGATAATAGTAATAATAATCTAGATAAGAAATATAAAGAAGAAATTGAGTGCTTCGGTTAATTAAATAGACCACAACTTAAATAAGAAAATAAATAAAATGAACAACATAACCCATAATATGGTGAAATTATGACTAAAATTGGATTTATTGGCTATGGTACTATGGGAGCTATGATTATTAATAATATTCTTGAGTTAAATCTTTTAGATACGGAATATAATAACAATAATATCACAGTTTCCAATAAAACTATTTCTAAGTTAGGTAAAATTAAAAAAAGATACCCTAAGATAACTATTACTAATGATAATATTGAATTAGCTAAAAATAGTGAGAAAATATTTATTTTTGTTAAAACACCTCAATTTAAAGGAGTTTTAGATGAGATTTTACCATTTTTAAATGAAAATACTCATATTATCCATATTTGTGCAGGTTTAAGCTTTGAAAATATAGGAAATATTTGGAATGGGAAAGTTTCATTAGTTATTCCAAGTATTAACTCTAAAATAAAAGGTGGAATTTCATTAATTTCACATAATAGTAATGTTAATAACTTAGAAAAAGAATTTGTTGATGATTTGTTTAATAAATTTTCGAATGTTAAAGAAATTAAAAGTAGCTCTGAAAATAATGATTTAGAAATAGCTACTGTAATTACAAGTTGTTTTCCTGCATTTTTTGCATTAAGTGTAAAAGAAATACTTAAAGCTTCCAATAGTCAGCTACACCATAACACCACATTAACAGAATTAGAACTAAGAAAAATGCTCCTAGAAACAATTATAGCTAGTTCTAAGCTACTATTTGAAAATAATACAACTGAAGACCAGTTAATTAGTGAAGTAGCTACACCTAATGGAATTACAGATATTGGTTTAAAAGTAATAGAAAGAGATTTTGATGTTTTAGTTAATAAAGTCTTCGAAGAAGTTCTAAAAAAGTACGATTCTGCAAAAAATAGCTTATATATTGAGTATGAGAAATAATAGCAGAAATATAAATTTTAGGTATATTATTTAATTGCCTAAATTGAGGTTATAACTTTTTTTAGAAGTTATATCACACATAATCATCATATTAAATAAATCTTGAAATATTTAATGATTTTAAAGTGAATAGCTATTTTTCTACTTCAAAATCAAATTCCCAAATTGGAATTCCTGTAATTTCATCATTTTCAAGGTGTTCCATTTCATGAGCTATTCCATAAGCTCCTGTTCCTTTAAATTCTAAGACCCTTTTAATTCTTTTAAGCTAATTTTCATTGATTCTGGATTTAAATTAGCTAATAAAATATAATCACCATTAATAGAAACAGAATATGGGCGTTCTACTAGTTCTCTTTCTTTTTTAGTGCTACATTTTTCTAATCTGTAAATTTTACCTTCTTCTTTAAGAAGTTTAGGATTTACGAAGAGGTAAATTTTTTCTAAAGTATAGCCTATTTTTTCTTCTTCATTAAATTGAGTTATTTTTTCTTTAATAGCCATTATATTATTAGAATTGTTTTTTACACTCCAATCCCCACCAAATCTAATGGAAAACATTAATGGTAAAAATACTTCTTCAGGAATATTTAACTTTTTAATAAGATTTTTCTCATTAATTGTAAATTCTAATTGTTTTTTAAGATCATTATTAATCAAAAATATCACCAATACTTATTAAAAATAAAATAAGATATATAAAATAAAATATATTATTGGGAAATGTATAAAACACATATATTAAATTATAAATTAAAAGAAGAAATTAGAATAAAAAATAATATAAATAATAGCTAAATAAATAATAGCTAAATGAATAATAGTTAAATGAATAATAGCTACAAAATAAAGTTATTATATATATTATTAATTATTATCTATTTATTATTATCCTATTTATTCTATTTATTAGCTATTTATTAAAATCTCCAATAGCATCTTCTACAATGTCTAAGATGGATTTAGATAAATCAGCATAATTACCTTCAAGTTCAATTGGAATATTATCGCAATAAACGACTTCTAAGCCTGCTTCAAGAGAATCTTTAGTAGCTACATCAACAGCAGCAGCTTTTAGCTCAGTTAACATAACATTTACTTCACCCATATATTTACTAATGTCTTTTTGAAGAAGTGGTCTATTTGAAAGATGTGGAGTTGTTCCAACAACATTACAATTATATTCTTCTTCAAGGTGTTTAACAAGAACCCCTTTAACAGATTCAGGAGCAGTTGTTGCAAAAAGAACATTTTTACCACTGATGTCACCTAATGGTTTTGGTCTAAATACTGTTGGAATAAACACAGCATTAGGATTTAATTCATTAATAATCTTTTCAATTTTATCAACTTTCTCTTTTGAAGCCATTGGTTCTTCACACATTGTTAAAACTACCATATCTGCAAGTTTTATTCTAAATGGACCAAAGAAATTTTCAATATTTATTAATGGTTGATTAGCCCCAATAAGAAGGATGCTTTTATCTGTTTTAATTGGAGGTAATGCTGCCCCACTGCCTTCCATTATAACAAAATCAGTATCTAAATCATTAGTTAGCTCTGCACCTTTTTTAACATTAGTTACAAATGCATCACCAATCATTCCTCCCCCACATCTCCTACAACCAACAGTTAAAACCCTACTCATTAGTGCGTCTTCCCAATGGTCCGATGCTGCATGAACTCCTTTTTCAGATTGTTTCATTAAAAACTCAGGTGTTATTTCTAATTCATTCCCATAAACAATTTCTGGTTCTTTTGGACCTCCTCGCCCCATAGCCACTACACAAGGATTATATCCATTTTCATCAATTAATCTAGCTGCATATGCAGAAACTGCAGTTTTACCAATTCTTTTACCAGTTCCAAGTATTTTAAGTGATGGATTTTTTAAAACATCATATTGAGTTAATGGATTAAATTCAAAGTCAGGTCCTTTATACGTTATTCCTAAAGATAATACTGTAGAAGCTATTTTTAAACGCTTAGTATAATCTAAAACAGGTTCATCACTTAAATCCATTACAACATCAGCTTTATATTCCATTGCAATATCTTCAATAAGATCATAAGGAATTTGACTTTTGTCCTCAGCAAAGTAAACAGGAGCTCCAAGTTCCCTAGAGTATAAATCAGAATCATCTACACGTAATTTTTCAGTCCCTCCAATAAATACAATAGCTACAATATCAATGTGTTCTAATTCTCCTAATACATCAATTGCAGACTTTGTTACAGGTAAATAATGCTCACCATCAACTAAACAAACCATTCTTTCCAAACTACTCATTAAATCACCTTTATAATTATTATAATTATTATTGCTATTATTAATATTATTTTACATAGACCATTATTACATTATTAGATAATATCTAATTAAATATTAAATCTCTACTTATATAAATTTTATTTTTATTAATACAAACATTACCTAAATTATAAGTAATTTAATTAAAATTAATTGTATAAAAAACCTATCTAAAATAAGTAAAAATAGATATAGTAAAAATAGAAATATGAGTAGTAATAGGAATAGAAATATTAATAATTGTAAAAATAATGGAGATAGTTAAAAATAAAAAAATAATAAAAATAATATGAATGCTACAAATACAATACCTGAAATTAGTAATTCAAATAAAACTAAAAAAATATCTTATTTTGCTTCAGACTTAGCTAATTCACGTTTAGAACGTTTAACAAGCTCCGATAAAGAGTTAGTTATATTTGGTGGAAGCCCATCTGTGTCGTCTCTAACAATAATTTCAGAAATAGTGTTAGATAGCACGAAAATAGCATGTTTATGTTCTGCTTTAGTTTTATGAATATGATGAGGACTTATATTAAGTGCAATATACTCTACACAATCAGTTTGTAATTCGTAGCTCTTTTCAAGATATTTTAAAACATAGACCAAAAATTGGTGCATTTGAATCATTTCATCCTTATACATGTAAACAACTTACCCCTTTATATAAGTTAACTCTCAGTTTACTCTATTATAAGTTTAATTAAATATAATTAGTAATATTTTATTTTTATTTTTTATATATTTTTGTTTATTATTAATAATAGTTATTACAACATCATATTTAAAATTGTTGCTAGTTGTAATGCTAATTAAAACAATTCAGTGCTAATAAAACAATTTGATTAATATAGTATTAATATTCTAATTAATAGTTATTTTACTTAAATACTATCTAACACTAGTATTAAATTATATATAATTATATTAGTTATGTAGGTTAAATTTATATTATATTTATTAATTATAATAAACTAGTATCAATCAACTAGTAACATATCCAATTAGTTATATATTTTAATTATAATAAACTAGTTAATAATATCAAATGGTATTAACTATATCAAATTAGTATATTCATTAGATATAATACAATATTTAAGTATCTACTAATAATTAATTATAATATGAATAAACATTATATATAAATATTTGTAATAATTACTTATGTTTATTATAACTAATAAATGTATTTGATTAATAATTATATTTGATTAGTAATTGTTTTTTGGTTATTAGATAAAAAAAATAGATAAAAAATATCTAATTTTATATACGTTATACAAATTTTTTTATGCAAATTTTATTAATTATCTTTAAAATAATATAAATGATTAAAAACATATTTATCAATTAATATTAGAAAAATAATAATTTAAATTAATATATACATTATAAAACTAAATTAAGGGATTCTATGGAAATTATAAGCTATAATCAAAATAGGGATAATAGAACTAATGCTACTAATGATAAAAATAGTAATAGTAATAATAATGATGGCAATAATATAAAAAAATTAGTTAAACGCTCCTCCACTGATACTAATGCAGTTATTTCTTCTGTTAATGATATATTAAACGAAGTTATTAAAAATAAAGATATTGCTATTAAGAAATTCACTGAAAAATTTGATGGAGTTATTATTAATATTAATGAATTAAGGGTAACAAGCAATGAAATAGATAATGCCTATAATGAAATTAATGAAACCAATCCTCAATTAATAGAATCACTTAAAAAAGCAAAGAAAAATATAGCTAAATTTCATAAAAGACAAGTTCCTGAAGAATGGACAATTGAAGTAGCACATGGAGTAAAAGCAGGGCAAATTATTCGACCCATAAGTGATGTAGGTTGTTATATTCCTGGTGGGAGAGCTATTTATCCATCTACTATATTAATGACAGTTATTCCTGCAAAAATAGCTGGAGTTAATAGAATTATTGCTTGTACACCACCACAAAAGGATGGGAAAGTTGCTTCAGGTGTTTTAGTAGCAGCAGATATTGCAGGTGTTGATGAAATTTATAAAGTTGGTGGAGCACAAGCTATTGGTGCAATGGCTTATGGAACCGAAACAATTGCACCCGTTGTGAAAATTGTAGGTCCTGGAAATATTTTTGTAGCAGTGGCAAAGAAGCTAGTTTATGGAGAAGTAGATATAGATTTTGAAGCAGGTCCATCTGAAGTTTTAATAATAGCTGATGAAAATGCAAATCCTGAATTTATTTGTTTTGATATTTTATCACAAGCAGAACATGATCCTAATGCCTCTTGTTTTTTAGTTACCCACCACAAAGAGTTAGCTAAAACAGTAGCCCAATTAATTGAAAAAGAAGCAAAAAAGGCTAATAGATCAGAAATTATTAAAGAATCATTAGCTAATTATGGAAAAATTATTTTAACAAATGATTTAGAAGAATCCATTTATATTTCAAATGAATATGCACCGGAACATTTAATAATAGCTACTAAAGAAGCAGCAGAGAATCCAAATGAAATATTAGATAAAATAAAAAATGCAGGTTCCATATTTATGGGAAATCTTACACCAGTAGCTGCTGGAGATTATGGGTCCGGAACTAATCACGTTCTTCCAACAGATAAAATGGTTAAAATGTATTCTGGTCTTTCAACAGAATCATTCCTAAGAAAGCCAACTGTACAATATATCAACAAAGAAGGACTTAAATCATTAGAAGATGTTGTTATTCCATTAGCTGAATATGAAGGACTTTATGCTCATGCTGATTCCTTTAAAGTTAGGTTAAATAAAAAATAAAGTATAAAAATATGATTAAAATGAAAGACTACATTGATAATCAATTCTGTCAACTTAATGATTTTTTAAAGTAAATTTTTATAAAGATTCAAAAAATTATTCCTAATCTGTATAGTAATTTATTAAATTTAGTTAAGGTTTATTATTTAATTGCTTAAAGTGACATAGTTGATTGATAATATTAATATTTAAATACTTAATGAAATAAATTAATAATGTATTGTTTATCAGATATCTAATAAAAATTTAATACTAATAAATCATACTAAAATTCTAATAAATATCCTACTTATTTTAAATAGAGGTGTAAAATTGGCTGAATTATTAAGAGATTTAAGAAGAACTCATTACAGCAAAGATGTTGATGCCAGTATAACTGGTGAAGATATTATAATTATGGGTTGGGTTCATGAAGTAAGAGACTTAGGTGGAATTGTTTTTGTATTACTTCGAGATAGAGATGGTTTACTTCAAATTACAGCTCCAAGTAAAAAGATTGACAGCGAATTAATGGAAAATGTTCGTAAACTTAAGAAAGAGTCTGTTGTAGCTTTTAAAGGAACTGTTCAAGAATCAGGAAAAGCTCCAAATGGTGTAGAACTTATTCCAAGTGAAGTTATTATTTTAAACCCTTCACAACAACCATTACCAATGGATCCCACAGAAAAAGTTAGAGCTGAAATTGATACTAGGTTAGATTCAAGATACATTGATTTAAGAAAAGGAAATATAAGTTCAATATTTAAAATCAAAAGTGCTATGTTACATAGTGTTAGATGTTTCTTTGAAGATAATGGTTTTTTAGAAGTAAATACTCCTAAATTAGTAGCTTCAGCTACAGAAGGAGGAACTGAACTTTTCCCAATTACTTATTTTGAAAGAGAAGCATTTTTAGGTCAAAGTCCACAACTTTATAAACAAATGATGATGTCTGCTGGTTTTGACAAAGTTTATGAAATAGCTCAAATTTTCAGAGCTGAAGAACATGATACTCTCCGTCACTTAAATGAAGCTATTTCTATTGATATGGAAGCTTCTTTTATGGATGATATTGATGTAATGAAGAGTTTAGAAGATTTAGTTAAAAAAGCAATAATTGATGTTAATGAAAACTGTGCTGATTCATTAAATACTCTTGATAAAACTCTTGAAGTTCCTGAAGGACCATTCGAAGTTTTAGATTATGATGATGCTGTAGATATGGTTAATTCTAAAGGCGTTGAAATGGAATGGGGTGAAGATTTATCAAGAGCAGCTGAAAAAGCACTTGGTGAAATGATGGAAGGATATTACTTTTTAACAGGATGGCCAACTAAAATTAAACCATTCTATGTAATGGCTAATGAAAAGAATCCTGAAAAGTCCCATGCATTTGATTTAATGTATAAAGACTTAGAAATTTCCTCAGGAGCTACTCGTGTACACCAATATGATGTATTACATGAGAAAATAGCTGAAAAAGGATTAAATCCTGATGCGTTTGGTAGCTACTTAGATTCATTTAAGTATGGTATGCCTCCACATGCAGGTTGGGGTCTTGGTGCAGATAGGTTTAATATGACCTTAACTGGAGTAAATAACATTAGAGAAACTGTTCTCTTCCCAAGAGACAGACGTAGACTAACTCCTTAAGTTTTTCTACTTTTTTTATTCTTTTTATTTTTTACATTTATACTATCATTTTCATATAATTTATTAAACTAAGTTTTATTTTTCAATAATACATTCATACAGTTCCTAATTTTTTAGAAATTATTATAAATTCAATATAATTATACTCCAAAAGATACAATGATTTACAATTTAGCTATTATAGGTGGCGGACCAAGTGGAATGATAGCAGCAATTAATGCTGTTAATTATTTTAATAATAACAATACCCGTAATAAAGACCATAAAAATAACACAGGTAATATTTCCAGTACCCAAAACAATTTCAATGTAATTATACTTGAAAAAAATGACAAATTTGGTAAAAAACTACTTTTAACTGGTGGTGGTCGTTGTAATATTGCTAATGCAAGCCCTATTAAAGAACAAGTAGCTAAATTTAATTCTACTGGCAATATTAGCAAGAGCTTTATAAAAAATATTCTTTTTTCATTTAGTAATAATGATTTAATTAGTTTTTTTGAAAATAAAGGAATTAATTTTAAAATAGAAGACAATAATCGATATATTCCTGAAAGTGAAAGTTCTCAAGATATATTAGATGTTTTAGAATCTGCTATTAATAATTTAGCTATTAAAACTACTTTTAATTTTGATGTAGATACAATTACCCATAATATCAATACCAATAGCCCTGAAAATACTAATCCTGCTAATAATAAAGATAATAAAGATAATAATAATAATAATAATGATTTTAATTACAGTAGTAATTGTAATGTTTACACAATTACTAATTCAAATAATGATATTATCCAATCTGAAAATGTTATTATAGCTACTGGGGCTAATTTTTATTCTAAAACAGGCTCTACAGGTAAAGGATATGAAATAGCTAGAAACTTAAATCATAATGTCAATAAAGTATCTCCGGGATTAATTCCACTTAAAGTTGATTCTAATTATTTTAATAAATATTTTAAAGACTTATCAGGTTTAACCTTTGAAAATGTTATAGTTTCATTTACGAAAAAAGATAATAAAGATAATAATAACAACAACAAAAATATAAAAATCCAAGAAGCTGGAAATGTTCTAATTAGTCATAATGGTATTTCAGGCCCAGCAATTCTAAATATTAGTAATGATATTATTAGCAACAATAATGAGGGTAATAATGTTAACGATATCAATGAGTGTAATAATAATAACACTGAATTCAAAACACCTATAACAATTAATATTGATTTTATACCTAATTCTAATGAAGAATATCTTAGAAATAGGTTTATTAATGATTCTACCGAAAGTGGTAAAACTAAGGTAAAAAATTATATGAAATATTATCTACCTAACAGATTTATCCCAAAGTTTTTAGAAATAGCTAATATCAGTGAAAACAAAACTTTAGCTAATTTAAATAAAAAATCCAGAAATAATATAATTCAAAATCTTAAAAAATTCCAATTAGATATAGTTGGAACAGCTAGTAGTGATACAGCTATGATTAGTTTAGGCGGGATTGATTTAAGCGAAATTAATCCAAAAACATTAGAATCTACGATTTTACCAAATTTATATTTTGTAGGAGAGTTAATTGATATTCATGGTCCAACAGGAGGATATAATCTCCAAATAGCATTCTCTACAGGCTATTTAGCCGGAAAATCAGCAACAAAAAACCATATAAACAAATATAATAAAAATTAAACTCCAGTAATCTAATTCTCTACAGGCTATTTAGCTGGAAAATCAGTAACAAAAAACCATATAAACAAAT
>JBOFHT010000021.1:0-61756 GCA_051649785.1 Methanobacteriaceae archaeon | reverse complement strand
AAAACTAAAATCCTTTTTTCCAGCACCATAAGCAATGTTACGCGGTTTAATCATTGGTATGAAATCTGTGAACTCATTACAGAACTCTTTAAAAAGTGCAGCACCTGTAGGAGTAGCTAATTCTTCATTAATTGGGCCTCCAAAGCATTTTATTCCTTCTAAAATAGATACTGTAGCAGGAGCTGGAATAGGGAGCCTGCCATGAGCTGTTGTAATAGAACCTCCACCTACGGCTACAGGAAGACCATAAACTTTTTCTTTATCAAATCCAAGTTGATAGTAAGCAAAAACAGAACCAATAACATCAGCTACGGCATCCGCAGCACCAACTTCATGAAAATGAATATTATTCATTGTTTTCCCATGAACTTTTGCCTCAGCAGTCGCTATATGATTAAAAACTCTTTTAGAACATTCTTTAATAGATTTTGTAAATAAATCAGAATTAATATTATCAATTTTACCTAAAAAGTCCTTGAAATTATGAGTGCTATGATTAACCCCATTATTTTCCACAATTACATTTAAAAAGGTAGAATGAATCCCATTTTTATTAATATTATTAATTTTAACACTAACTCCTCCAAAGTCATTACTTCCTATCTCCATTATTTCTTTAACTTCTTTAGAACTCGCACCACATCCAATAAGTGCACCAGCTACCATATTTCCAGCTATTCCTGAGTTTTGGGGGTCGATTATTACTACCATTAGAAATACCTCTTTAAATAAATTATTATAAGCAATATAGTTAATATAAATAAATAATATAATTATTGCTACTTATATTTAAATATGTAGTGACTTATAAATAAGATTTTGGATATAATTAATTATAATAATGTGATAATAACTTAAAACGGATAGCGATACAAACTATAACCCTAATCATCATATTAAGATGTTGCTACAAATTATATTATTAATATTACTACTAATACCAATATCATTAATATTACCTTAACACAAATTAATAATAATAAAATGAGAGTTGTTAAATTGGCAAATAAAAAAATCTTTGGTAAAATTGAAGTTAACGAAAATAAAGGTAGGAATTGTGTTTATATTAAAAATAACGATGGTTTTTTAGCTATTAGTGATTCAGATATCTCTAATGGGATTGATATTGTAGAGGATATTGTTATTATTAAAAACACTAATGATATTAACAAAGTAAAAAAAGTCAATCAGAATAGCTATATTGGGCAAAAAGCTTACTCTGAAAACAGTTATTTTATTGAAAATAAAAAAGAGATTAGTATTATTAATTTTACCCATACAAATCTTAAATTAACTAAAATTACTAATAATTTAAGTGTTTTAAAAACCAAAAAAGTTGGAAAAACTAATGAAAAGAATATTGAACTAGATATAGGGCAAATAATACTTATAAATAAAAATTTAAATACAAAAGAACTAGCTAAGCTATATAAAATAGCTATTGAAACTAAAACTAAGTATTTTGAATATCTTAAGATTCCAGAACACATAAAAACAAATATAAATGACAATGAGTTTCTTATACTAGCTTCTGTATTAAACAATGAAGATACTGGAAATAGTGATAATGATTCTTACACAAAAAATGTAAATTCACCTAAATTAGAAAAATTAAAGGGTTTAAAAGAATCAAAAAAGTTAGAAGATCCAGAAGGGCTAGAAAAGTTAGAGAACTTAGAGAAGTTAGAAAAATATTTAATTGACACAGTTATAAAATCTTGTAATAAATCACTTAAATCCATGAAAATATCATTTGGGATATTAGATTATATAACTGCTGAAGGAATAACAATTGATAGTTTAGTAGAAGCGGGAATGGAACTTTGCGTTGGAATAAAAGTTACAAAAGACTTAAAAGAAAAATTACATAAACAAATACTTAAGTCGCTTGAAGATTTAAATGTAATAGCTCTTTTAATGACAGCGATACGTGTTGAAGAAGATTTCCAAAATAATCGCCTTCGTGAAGTTGATGTGAGTGATGACCCAGCTTATTTATATACTGATGAAGTATTAGGAATAGCTATAGCCACACAAATAGCTGGAACAAAGGCCATGTTTAATTTTAAAAGATATGATGAAACTAAACCAGGAATAATAGCTAAATTAGGACCAATGCTTGATGATATATTTGCAGGACTTGTAGCTGGAGCAATGTCAAAAATATTTGAAGAATAATCATAATAGCAAAATAAAAAAAATATAGTAAAGAAATATAGTAAAAAATAGAGTAAAGAATATGGAGAAAATAAATGGCAGATAAATGGTCACCAGCTAATATAAGAGCAGTAGATAGTTTAAAAGAAATAGGGCAAATTATTGGAGGTATAATAACATTTTCCACAATATTACCCATTAAAGTCTATCCAGATATTGAGACTATAGCTAAAGCTACTTGGTTTTGGCCAATTATTAGTGGATTTGTAGGTTTAATTGGAGGTATAATTGCATATATCCTTAGTATACTTCTTGTCCCACCACTAATATCAGCGACTATTATTTATAGCTTTTTTATAATATTTAATGGATTCCACCACTTAGATGGCTTAATTGACTTTGGTGATGCATTAATGGCTCACGGAAGCCATGAAAAAAAGCTAGCGATTATGAGAGATTCAAAAATAGGTACTGGAGGGATATCATTATTTTTTATAGTAGGGATAATAAGTGTAGCTAGTTTAAATTCAATCTTTACTTGGCCAGTAGCTATAATATTTTATAGTATAGTTATTTCAGAGATTTCAGGAAAATTAGGACTAGTTACTTGTTGTATAAGCTCTAAAACAGATGGAATTGGCATGGGTTCATATTTCATAAACTCAATGACATTGCGTAAATATCTATTAATTTTAACAATTGTCTTAGCTATTGGAATATTATTTATGGGATTTACTGGTGTATTTGGAGTTCTTGGAGGAGTTTTAGGTGGAGCTTTAACAGCCTACTTAGGAAAGAAGAATATTGGAATAGGCACCGGAGATGTTTTAGGAGCATCTAATGAAATTGGAAGGTTATTTTCACTTTTAGCTATTGTAATATCTTTCTTTTGGTTTTTATAAACTTAAATATTTATTAATATTTAATTTTTATTAGTGTTTAAAATTTAATATTTAATATTTAGTGGTTAATATTTAGTAAGGAGTAATTAGTAAATAATAAATAGTAATTAATATTTTGTAGTTAATTTGTAGTTAATATTAAGTATTAAAATTTAATGTATATATTTATAATTTTAATTTAGTGATATCATGAATTTAAATGTTTTACGATTAGATCATAGAAAAAAAAGAGATGCCAGAATAACAACCCATGTTTGTTTAACTTCACGTGCTTTTGGTGCCAGTAAAATACATTTAGCTGGAGAAGAAGACAACAAACTAATGAAAAATGTGGAAGATGTAGTTAAAAGATGGGGAGGCTCTTTTGAAATAGTTTATAAAAAAAATTATATGAATCTCATTGATGAATGGCAAAATAATGGAGGAGAAGTTATACATTTAACAATGTATGGATCTCAAGTTCAAGATGTAATAGAAGATATACAAAAATCTCCTAAAGATAAACTAATTGTAGTAGGTGGGGCTAGAGTTCCAACAAAGGTTTATAGAAAGTCGGATTGGAATGTATCTGTTACAAATCAGCCTCATTCTGAAGTATCGTCACTAGCAGTATTCCAACATATGTTAATGGATGGAGCTGAATTTAACCTTGAATTTGAAAACCCTGAAATGGAAGTGGTTCCTATGGCCCAAGGAAAGCAAGTTACAATTCATGAAAAGAATGAAGAATAACTTATAAAAAGTAGTCAAAAGATAATTTTATATTTCAATAAAAAAATTCATTTTTTAAAATGATATCTGCCAATTAGCCCCATAAGTCTACTTGAAAAAATAACTGAAAAAGGGATTGTGAGTAATTCAACAATAAATAATAATGGAGTGTTAAACTCTACAAATCCTGGTACTATTCCTTCAATAAGAAAAGCAATTACCCATATAAATATGATGATTAAAGCAAAATTAGCAATTCCTATACTTTTCATTCCTGTAAATATTTTTCTAAAATCAAAAGCAGATTTTAAGTTATGATGGTTTAAAGAATGGTTTATAATAGATCCTTCAGCTAAAAAGAGTATGAATACCATAAAAATAATATTAATAACTATTAAAATCCCTAAAATTAATGAATCCCTAATAAAAAGAAATATTAATAAAAAAGTTACTAAAAAAATCAATGCATAAAATGTTAAAATTATTGTTTCTTTAATTCCATTAATAAATAGTGATTTTAAGCTTCCAAATTTTGGTAAATCATTATTGCCATATATACTTTCCCCAATAATTTTAGCCAAGTAGCCTCCTTCAATAAAAATCAGTGAAATAGCTACTATTAAAAATAATATATATAAATAAGGAAAATTTTCAGCAATTTTTTCATAAAACTCTAAAAATACAACTATAAATCCTAATATTAAAAAGTTATATCCTCCTTTTAAACTATATTTTACAGAATCAATAATTATTTCTTTTAAATTCATTTTACTCACACAAACCTCACACATTAAATATAAGTAGAAAATATGTTTTTCAGGAGTAGTTTAACTTAATATATAGATTTACCCTTAGCTATTCCAACAATTCCAGGAATATTTTCAACAAGCAATTCAAATATAGCTTCAATTCCTTCTTCTTTAAATGCTACTATTTTTTTAGATTTTACTTTATTAGTAAGTAATGCTGCTACAGGAGGAGTAATTACAAAGATAGAATTATACTTATTAAGTGAATTTACAGTTTTAGTACTTAGTGAACCTTTACCAATATGTATTTTAACCCCCGATTTAGATAAATATTCCATTGAAGATTCAATTTCTTCTTTATTACTAGTAGTAGGAGCTATTCCTGCATCACTACAAGCCGTATGCATAATAACAGAACCTTTAATATCAAATGGGGACTTATTATTTTTTAGAATATCTAATAACTTAGGAAGTGTAGCATCCCGCCCTGTATAAATTTTTCCACTAATAAGGACTTTATCTCCAACTTTAAGATTTATTAAGTCATTATCATTAATAGGAGTATTTAATTTAATAATAGATAAATCATTTTTAGCCATAAAAAAACCTTTGAAGAATATAAAATTTATAAACTTAGAATTATTTATAAAATTAATAATATTAAGTATTTTATAATAAATAGCAAGTCCAATATTAAAAATAATAATAATAATAATAATAAAGATAATGAAGATAATAATAATACATATAACTACATTATATTATTTCTAATTATACTTCCAAAAAACATTAGCATTTACTTGAATATATGAACTATTAAATACCATAGACTTGTTACAAATATAATAATATTAAAGCGAATTTTTAATTTTCTTTAAATCATTAATAAATTCTAATAAATGAGACCGGTGTATGTGGGGCATGATAACAATTCTTATAGCTTTTGGATAAGAAGAACAAGAAACTTCCCAATTTTTAGATTGAATCTTTTCTTTTAAACTTTCGGTATCAATCCCTGGTAAATTAAAAGCTAAAATATTTAGCTCGGGATTTACAATTAAATCATATCCCATTTCTTTCAATTTGTCTGATAAAAAGTAAGTATTAGCCATACATGATTTAGCTATTTCCCCATATCCGTCTCGCCCCATATATTCCATAACTGCCCAAGTAGCTGCCGAAGGAGCCCCAAGGCGAGTTCCTACAATAGTAGACTGTTGTTTTGAAGTTAAGTAAGGTGCATCAACACTAATCACGTCTAAAAACTTCTTTTCACGGAAAAGTATACATCCTGCAGGTATTGGAGCTAACCCCATTTTATGAGGATCTATTGTAATAGAAGAAACTCCACTAATTGAAAAATCAAACTTGGGAAAATTAAATCCAATGTCATTTAAAAATGGAATTGAAAACCCTCCAAAAGCAGCATCAACATGAAAGTAAATATTTTTAGAATTAGCTATTTTCCCAATTTCTTCAATTGGATCAATAACCCCTAATTCAGTTGTTCCAGCTATCCCCACAATAGCTACAGTATTTTTAGAAATTTTAGAAGAAACTGAATCTGGAATTATTTTATAATTATCATCAAGTTCTGCTTCAACAAGTTTTAAATTCATTATATCTGCTGCCTTATTAAATGAAAAGTGAGCGGATTTAGGAACAATTACTTCAGGAGTATCCTCAATGTTTATTTTACCTTCATAAATAGCTAGATTACGAGCTGCACGAATTGCCATTAAATTAGCTTCAGTTCCCCCACTAACAACATTTCCACAAATAGAACTAGAATCTCCATTTAAGAAAGATGAAATTTCATTAATGACCATATCTTCAATAGATTTAGTGCCTTTAAAAAGACCATAATCTCCTAAATTAGAATCCAAAAAATTAAGATAAACTTCTTTAGCTATGGGATGAGCCGAAGTACACATTGACCCTAATATTCGACCATCAGAGTATTTTAAATCTTTAGATTGGAAATGATTAAGTTGCATTAATATTTCTTCTTTAGATTTCCCTTTTTTATCCATAACAATTACTCCTAAAATATTATTAGAATTACTAGAATTATTAAACTTATAAGTATTGATTATATTATTATACCTATTATTAGTTATAAAATTAGTGAGAGTAATACTGTTTGCACCATGAATAATAATAATAATAATAATAAAAAGTAAAAAGTAAAAAGAAAAAAAATAATAATAAAGTTAAAAGTAGTATAACAACATTGAGTAGTTGAATATTTTAAAAATATATTAAAAATTAAAAAAGAATTGGATAGTGCATAAAGTGTAGAAAATAAGAAAATATTTAAAACATTCCAAAATATGAATAATATTGAAAATATGAAGAATATAAAATTAGAATATATAAAAATAAATAATGAAATAAAGGTAAAATAAAGTAAAATAAATAGCTATTCTACCAGTTATATCATTAAGAGATTATTGTACTTTACGAGCAGCATCAAGTATTAATTTTTGCTCAGATTTAGCTACAGTTTGCCTTACAGTAGCTACTGCATCGGTATTAGCTGAAACACTTGAAATTCCAAGTTTAACAAGTTTTTCAACAATATTAGGCATACTTCCAGCTTGTCCACAAATACTTGTTTTAACTCCTGCTTCGTTACATCTTATTATAACACGTTCTATCAATTTCATAATAGCTGGGTGTTCTTCCGTATATAATGAAGCTACATGTTCATTGTTTCTATCAACAGCGAGAGTATATTGAGTTAAGTCATTAGTACCAAAACTTACAAAATCTAATCCAACATCAATAAAGTCCTCAATAGTAAGAGCCGCTGCAGGTGTCTCAACCATAATACCAAATTCAACATCTTTGTGAGGTACAAGACCTACTTCTTCTGCAAATTCTTTAGCAGCTTTAAGTTCATCGGCATGCTGGACTAAAGGAACCATAATTCCAAGATTTGTGTAACCTTGTTCATGGAGTTTCTTAATAGCTTTAAATTCTGCTTTTAAAATTTCGTTTTGGTCTAACCCTCTTCTAATACCTCTCCAACCTAACATAGGATTATGTTCATAAGGTTCGTTTTCTCCACCAGCTAAAGTCTTAAATTCATCAGTTGGAGCATCTAATGTTCTGTACCAAACTGGGCGAGGATAAAAAGCATCAGCTACTTTTAAAACATTTTCAACTATAATGTTAATAAGTTCATCTTCCCTACCATCTTCTATGAACTTTCTAGGGTGAACACCGCAAGCTAACATCATATGTTCTGTCCTAAGTAAACCTACACCATCTGCACCAGTAGCTGCAGCTTTTTCAGTAGCTTCTACCATACTCACATTAACTTTAACATCTGTAACAGTCAAAATTGGTGCTTGATTGAAGTTATTACTTGTATCTAATTTTTTATCTTCTTTAATTTCAAGTGAACCTTCAAAGACTAAACCTTTTTTACCATCCAAAGTAAGAACTGTACGTTCTTTTAATTTTTTAGTAGCATTTCCAGTACCCACAACACAAGGAATACCTAATTCACGGGAAATAATAGCTGCATGGCAAGTTACTCCACCTTCATCAGTTATAATACCACTAGAACGCTTCATAGCAGGAACCATATCAGGAGTCGTCATAGCAGTAACCATGAGATCCCCTTCTTGGATTTTATCCAATTCATCAATAGTATTGATAATTTTAACTTCACCAGATGCCATGCCCGGACTTGCACCAAGACCTTTAATTATAACAGTTCTTGAATCAATATCCATATTACTAGAACTATTTCCAGTAGACTCTTCAGAATCATCCAAAGTAGTAATAGGTCTGGATTGTAACATAAACAATTTTTTATCCATCATAGCCCATTCAGTATCCTGAGGAGATCCATAATGCTCTTGAATTTTTTTACCCATATTAGTAAGATTAATAAGCTCTTCATCAGACATTACACGTTTGTTTTTAAGATATTCTGGAACTTCTACCTCCATACTTGTCCCATTAGGATCTTTTACAAACATAGTCTTTTTCTCACCAATAATAACATCAACAACTTCATCAGCATCCTTATCTACCCAGTAAGTATCAGGAGTAACAGTACCTGAAACAACAGCTTCACCTAATCCCCAAGAACCTTCAATAAGTGCTTTATTCTCACCAGTAGACGGATTAACTGTGAACATTACTCCTGCTTTTTCAGCTTCAACCATTTCTTGAACAACAGCAGCTAAGTACACTTTTGAGTGATCAAAATTATTTTCTTCCCTATAAAAAATAGCTCTTGCTTCAAAAAGAGAAGCCCAACACTTCCTAACATATTCTATAACTTCATCAGTTCCCTTAACATTTAAGAATGTATCTTGTTGACCTGCAAATGAAGCTTCAGGCAAATCTTCAGCAGTTGCAGAAGAACGAATAGCCACATAAACTTCATCCTGACCTACTTTTTGACATAAAGAGTTATAAGCTTCAGTAATTAAAACTTGGATGTCCTCAGGAATTTCAGTTTTAACAATAAGTGCTTTTATATTTTCAGCTGCTTTTTGAAGTTCACGAGTTTCATTAACATCAATTTTATCTAATAAATCCATTACTTTAGAATATACTCCAGTTTCTTTCATGAATTTATCATATGTCTTAGAGGTTATTACAAACCCAGGAGGTACAGGAATTCCTGCTTGAGTAAGTTCTCCTAAATTAGCTCCCTTTCCCCCAGCAACATCAATATCTTCTTTGTTTAAATCTTCAAAATTTGCGACATACATTTTTTAATCACCATATAAACAATGTTTTTGTTAATAAACTATTAAACTAATTTTAATAATTAGATTCTTAATGAGATTGAATTACTAAAATAATAATAATAATAATAATATCATGATAATATTTATAACATTATAACATTTATTATTATAACATTTATTACTAAATAATTTATTAGAATATTATCAAATTACAGATTATAATACAATATTAAAAGTACCTATAAAAATTATATCAAAGTAACATCATTGATATTAATATATTAAACAATCATTAATTAAATAGTTTATTAATTCTTAGTGAATTATTTTGTTGAAACTAAAAAAATAATATAAAAATAATGAAACATAAAAATAAAATAATGGAATAAAGTAATGAAATAAAATAACATATAGTGAAGTAGAATCTTAAAAATAAATAAAATTATAATAAAAATAGTGTAAATAGTGAAATATTAGAAAAGCAAAATATGTAAAAATAATGAAATATTGAATAAAATAAAAATAATGAAATAAAAATAATGGAAAAGTTAGCTATTTAACTAAATCTTCTCCTTTATCGACAACAGTCCTATAAGAACCTGGAAGCTTCATAGCTGCCCTTCTTAAAGACTCTTTAGCATCCACATAGTGCTTAGGAGTAGTGTGGATAGTAATAACCTTTTGATTTTTAGATATAATAGCTTCAGAACTTACTGGTTTACCAAAAGCTTTTCTCATACCATCTTGCACCCTATCAGCACCTGCTCCAGTTGCCATTGGGTTTTCTCTTACAATATGGTGAGGATAAACTCTTATTTTCAAATGATATCCCATTCTTCCTGCTTTCCTCTGCATGTATCTATTTGAAGCAACCCTAGCCGCTTCTAAAGCATTATGCCTAATGCCCTCAGGGCTTTTAGAAGCTATACTTACAGAAACAGGAAATTCTCCTGATAAATTTCCCATATCATATTGTACTATTCTTGAACCAGGAATTTTTCTTATATAATCTTTTCTTGTATACGCACGATCCATAATTAATCTCCAAATTAGTAATTTCTATCAATATATTGTTAAAATAGCTACCCATAATCTTTTAAACAATTCTATAAGTAAATCAAAAGCCAATACTATCAAAATATGATTTACATTATTTAAAAGCTTTAGCTACATAATTAAAGTAAATATTCTATTATTATTCAATAAATATGAACTTGAATCTATTATATTATTAATTAATCATTAATATATTTTATTATTTTTATCTTTTAATAAAAATATTAACATTGGTTAGATAGAATAACTCTATTTATTTTTATAACCATTAATAAATGTTTTTATTAATACATAATCAAATAATTTTATTAAAGTTGTTTTGGAGGCACGAAATATTAAATAATTGTTACAAAAATGAGATAAAATAGCTAATAAATATAATATCGGCTGGTGCCGTTAATTTCTTATTTTGTAGAATATTATACAAAAGTACATATTATATTAAACTTAATCTAAAAAGAATTGTTTTAAAAGTTGAAACAATAATCATTTTTTACTTAACATCCGATTAAGATGAAACATTTAAATACCACTAGTACTAAATATAAAAAATACCTATTTAAGTGAATAAAAATTTAAGTATTTTAAATTAATTTTAAATAAGTAGGAAAAACTAATGGAGGTAAAAACAATGAGTGAAAAAAATCCAACAATTGCATTAGTATTATCCATTCTTCTTGCTGGTTTAGGGCATATATATATTGGAGATACTAAAAAAGGATTAATATTTATAGTAGCAATAATTATAGTAGGTATTGCATTATCTATGATTGGAATGCCTTGGATCGCATGGGTAATTTCTTTATATGCTGCATATGATGTATATCAAATTACAAAAAATTAAACAAAGTTTTAATCTATTTAAAATCTGTTTAATATAAATAATATTGGTTATTTTTAGGAATAACCCAATATTATAATATTTCTATTTAATTATATTCATATTAATTATATCATTTTTATTTTTAATCTATATTTTTTACTTTAAAAAGTCTTGATTGAGACTATTAAAAATTAAATAAAAGTTTCTTTTCTTTTTGTCATTAATGCTTTTTATTAATACTGAGTATCACTGTTATTCATATTAATAAATAATAAATTAATATACTAATGATTACAACTTTTATTATTGCTAAAATAAAAATGTCAAAATAAAAAAAATTAATGACAACATGAATATTATTAATAAACTTTTTTACTAATTGCTATTTTTCTATTATTTTTCTATTATTTTATTTTTTACAATATATTACTATTTCATCTATCACAAACACTCTAAAATCATTCCATTCCCATAACATTAACAAATAGTTTAATATATTTCTTAATGAAATAGTTTAATTAATGATAAAAATATTAAATTTTATTAACCTATGTTTATTAATTATTTAAATAATATATAAACTAAAAAATTGATTATTGGTGAGAAAATGAAAATAGCTATTACTGGAAAAGGAGGAGTTGGGAAAACAACAATATCCTCAACATTGGCTTGCATATTATCCCAAAAATATGATGTGTTTGCAATTGATGCAGATCCGGATATGAACTTAGCTTCAAGTTTAGGAGTTAAAGATAAAATTACTCCCATATCACAAATGAGAGAGCTAATAAAAGAAAGAACTGGGGCAGATATTGAGTCCTCATTTGGACAAGTATTTAAAATGAACCCAAAAATTAGTGATTTGCCTGAAAAGCTTTCATATGATTATAAAACCAAATGTGCAATTCCTAACAACTATAAATGTGGATCCAACACAACAGATACAGGTTCATTAAAATTAATGGTAATGGGAACAATTGATAAAGGAGGAGAGGGCTGTGCTTGTCCTGCATCTATTTTATTAAAGGCATTACTTAGACATATTGTAGTTAAAAAAGAAGAAATTGTAATACTAGATATGGAAGCGGGTATTGAGCATTTAGGGCGAAAAACTGCCCAATCTGTAGATTTGATGATAGTAGTAGTAGAACCCGGGCTAAAATCAATAGAAACTGCAAAAAGAATAAAAAAATTAGCTAATGATATTGGAATTTTACGAGTAGTAGCTATTTTAAATAAATTTTCAACAGATGAAGAAGAAGAAGAATTTGTAAAATCAAATTTAAAAGAAGTAGAAATTGAATTAGTAGGAGCTATTCCTATTGATAAAATGGTAACAAAATCAGACATGGAAGGACTTCCTTTAACAGAATATACTGATTCGGAAGCATTGTCCACAATAACAGAGCTAGCTAAAAAATTATTATAAATAATAATCAATATAATTATATGTATGGAAACACAAATATTATTAATAGAAATTTTAGTGTTAATAAATTTTACAATTAAGAAGTGTTTATATGAAAATTGAGTCAAGTATGAGAGTGGAATATAAAAACATCAAAGAAGCTAAAATTGCATTTGAATCATTGAATATTGATAATGAAGGATTTATAGAATCTAATATCCATGATACCAAACATAATATTATAAATTTTAATATAAGCTCTGATTCACTATCAAAATTTCTAGCTACTGTTGATGACCTAATATTTTGTGAAATACTTGTTGAAAATTTAATAGAGTCGACAAATAAATAAATTAGTTAATTAAAACCTGGGTTAATTAAAAATATAAAGGTTGGAAATATTAAATTATTGAAATTAAGTTATAAAATTATGATTTTTATACTTATTAATAATATATTTTAAAGTTGATTGATTAATAAAATGTATATTAAAATTAAAAGTATTTAGGTGATTACAATGAAATTTTTACTAAAGGGGATTATTACTTTCAGTAAAGACGCTGAAGAAGCTGAAGGAGACATAGCTAGATTTGTTGAAGAAGCTAATAAAGAAATATTATTAAAAGGAGTTCCAGAAGGGGAAGAAGATGAAGGAGCTAGAATAATAGATTGGAAAATTAATAAAAATGAAATGAGCTTAACAATTGAGTCAGGTTTTAGAGTTAGGGCTCATGACGGATTACTTAGAATTAAAAAGCCATTAGCTGAAGCTATTGGTAAAAAATATCAAATGGGAGTCCGTAATGTCCATGCAAATAAATACACAATAACTATTCCAACTGGAGAAGGTGGTTGGGAAATAGATAATGAAAAAACAGTTTCCATACCACAAATTTCTAAATTTGAATTTAAAGATGATGAAACTAAAATAGTTTTAGAGAACATAAGTGAAAGTGACTTAAGAAAACAAAGTGTTAACCGTGTTTTAAAGCATGTTGCTACTAAAAAAGGAGAAGAAGGGGAAGAAGGGAACGGTACTGCAAATGGAACTGAAAGCAAAATTCAAGATGACTTAACATTTTCTGTTACTAAAATAACTCCTGGAGAAATAATAAATAGAAGCCCTGAATTTAAGAGCTATTTTGAAGGCGATGCTACTGAAGAAGCTATTAAACAAGGTTGGATTAAAGAGTTTCCGGGAAGAGGTCAATGGTTCTATGGTCCTGAAATTACAGCTCTTCAACGTGCTTTTGAAGAACTAATAATTGAATCAATTATAGAAAAACTAGATTTTGAAGAATGTCTTTTCCCAAAACTAGTCCCCATATCAACAATGGATAAAATGAGGTATTTAGATGGGTTACCTGAAGGAATGTATTATTGTTGTGCTCCTAAAAGAGATCCTGCACTTTTCACTAGATTTAAAGATGAGTTAGCTATTACAAGAGAAGTTCCTATGAATCTTTTAAAAGAAGGATTAAAAGACCCTAATTATGTTTTATCAGCAGCACAATGCGAACCATTTTATGAATTCTTCTCCCATGAAGTTATTGATGAAAGTGAGTTACCTGTAAAGTTCTATGATAAAAGTGGTTGGACTTATAGGTGGGAATCTGGTGGGGCTAAAGGAATTGATAGAGTTCATGAATTCCAAAGAATTGAGTTAGTTTGGTTAGGCACCCCTGAACAGGTTGAGAAAATAAGAGATGCAACTTTAGAACTATCCCACGACTTAGCTACTGCATTAGAATTAGAATGGTACACAGAAATTGGTGATGATCCATTTTATTTAGAAGGTAGAAAAGTAGAAAGTAGAGGAATTGAATTCCCAGATATCCCTAAATATGAAATGAGACTTAAAGTTCCTGGAAGAGATAAAGGAGTAGCTGTAGTATCTGCAAATGTACATGGAACCCATTTTGTTGAAGGATTTTCTATTAAAGAAGCACACAAATACAAAGTATGGACTGGTTGTACAGGTTTAGGTTTAACCAGATGGTTATTTGGATTTTTAGCTCAGAAAGGATTTGAAAAAGAAAATTGGCCTGAAAAATTAAAAGAAAAATTAAAAGATGTTAAAACTCCTAAGTTACTCACATGGCCAAGAACTAACTAAAATATTACAAATTAAGTGAAATGGTAGAAAATTATTAAATTTAACTTTTATTAAGGAGATTTAAGATGAGCTATAAAAATAATTCACAAATAGGGGCTAGTTGTGACGTTTGCGGAAAAGACTTAACAGATGATAGTGGTGTTGAAGTAGGAGATAAAAAATACTGCGAAGACTGTATAAATGAAATAATAAATGTTGGAATTGCATCAAAGGTGAGTAAAAGCAAAAAAAATGCTATTAAAAATAATGATAATAATAGTTATATGGGAAATAAAAGTGAAAATAATAGTAATATAAGTGATAGTAGTGAGAATAATAGTAATGATGATAATTTAATTGACTCATCAAAGTCAGCAGAAGATTTAATTAATATTGAATCCCGAAAAAGTGATTATAAAGAAGATTTTGACTTAAATGATATATACTCTGACAACCGCCTTTATGATGAAATCCACAATGAAGAAAAAATAATTAATACTAATTCTATGGATAATAATATAAATAATGGGTCACTTGATGCCAATGCAGAGGATAATATTAAAAAAAATATGGATGAAACTTCAAGTAGATATTTAGGTCAAGAAACAATTAACCCACTTGATAAATTTAAAAAAGCCCCTGAAAAAGCACCTAGCTATCAAAACACCCTAGATAATATTAATGAAGAAAAAAATGAAATAAACAGCCCCATAGATAATAATTCATTAAATAAAATAGAAACAAGTGAAGAAGAATACATTAAAGAAAAATATGGTAAAGTTGAAGCTAATAAAACTATATCTAATTATGATGATATGTCTAATAATTTAAGCAAAAAAAATGCTATTGAAGATGAAGAACAATACATTAAAGAAAAATATGGCTTTTTATTAGATGAACTTGAAGAAACATCCCATAATACTCCCAATATTCAAAATCCACAATATAATACATATAACAATAATAATAATAATAATAATAATAGCCCCCATAATAGAAATAATAATACTCATAATACATCTAATTATGAGGATTATAACCCCCAGGATAATTATAATAATCAACATGGCACAGATAGATACGGAAAAAGAACTTTTGATCCTTTATTAGTTGGAGAACCTGCAAATGAATCAAAAAATACTATTCCTGAAAGTAGAACTAAATTAATTTCAAAATGGAAGAATAACGGAAAAACTAAAGATAAAAGTTCTAAAATCAGAAATCCACTTCACATGGATACTCAAGATAAAGAAAAAGAAAAAACAATTCAATTTATACTAACTGCAATATTAGTTGTTTTAATAGTAATTGTAGCTTCTTATATAATCTATGTGTTTACATTATCTGAGTCATATGGCTCATTTGGAGAAGCAATTAGCTACTTATTTACTGACCCAGGGCAATTATTTAGTAAAATGTTTGGTGGATAGTAAAAGTTATATTAAATGAATAAAAAAGAAAAAAAGCTTAAAATATAAAGAAAAATATTAAAATAAAAAAATAGAAAAAAATGAATAAAGAAATAAAAAAAGAATTGTAATTAAATTAATTCAAAATTAATTTTTACTTATTCTTCTGATTCATTTTGTTCTTCACTAGATTCATTAGATTCTTCATCTGCAGCCTTATCTTCAAAGACATCAACAAATTCTACTTTTTCTACACTATCAATATTATCCCAAATATCTTTAGATATTCTGAACCTTGCAAATGTAATGTCCATATAAGACTTTTGATCAAACCTTGTAATTTCATCAAGCTTTATTTTAGCTACACCATCAGTTATATTTACTTCAGTCTTTTCTATGTCCATATTAGGGTAAGAATAATGTAATTGAATCATACTTTTGATTTTTTCAACATCATCGGTTATTACATCAATTAATTCAATATCATATTCTGTGTTTTTACCTGCTAAAGCATGGTTAAAATCAACACGGACTCTTCCACCACTAACAGTTAAAATTCTCCCAGTATTACCTTCCATAGTTAATTCCATACCAGGATAAGGATTCATACCTTGTTTTTTAAAGTCTTTCATTGGAATTAATTGAATAAGGTTAGAATCACGCTCACCAAAACCGTCTTCAACTGAAACTTCGATTTTCTTCTTTTCCCCTTTTTCCATACCTATAACTGCAGCATCAATAGCTTTAAGTAAGTGTTCCCCACCAATAATAACAGGAATTGGACCATAATCTTTATTTTCTACATAAATTCCTGCTTCTTTAGCTATTTCTTCATTAGTAGTATCAAAAACATCACCAGTTTCAGCTACTTTACCTGTAAATTCTAATTTAACAAAACTTCCTTCTTCAATTGCCATAAAAATTCTCCTATAAGTTTAATATAATATCAAGTATTTATAATTAATTAAAGACAATTATGATTATTAATACATAATCCCCAATAATAATACATAAACTACCTATTGACCAGTATTTATTTTTACATGATTAATTTATGATTAGATATATAATTATAATATCATTATTAATTCATCAATTAATACTATCATAAATATCTATTTTCTAATATTTATATATCACTATTTAATTACTATATTTTGTATTTTAATTTGATTGGATTTTATTAATAAATTTGTTTAAAATATCCTTATTTTTATAATTTAAAATACGAATAACAGTAGGATAGTTGTCAATATACTTAGAAATAATTGATTGGGAAATTCTTGCTTCTAATGAACTTAAAGCACGTGTTTGAAAATGAGTACTAAACCCTTGTGAAATACAATTTTTAACTTGTTCAATTGAATTAAATTCATTTTTATTTAGTTTATCGCGGCTATTTACAATTAATTCAGCAGTATTAACATCAATAAGATTTAAATTAGTTAGTTCTTCTTTAGACATTGTATTAACAGTATCCAAAATAGTCATATCATCCCTAAGATTATGTAGAGGAGCTTGGCCTAGTTGAAGTTCTCTCTCTAGAATAAATCGAGTTGCAGAAGGTAACATCGATTTTGCACTTTCAAGATTACCATCAAGAGTAGCTTGACGAATTATTGTCCCACTAACCCCTTCAATACGTTTTACAAAGAAAAATTTATCTTTAAAATCAAAACCAACTTTTTTTAGAGACTTTGAAAGAGAAGTAATTACATAATTATCTTCTTCAAGTTTTCCCTGAAGAAGGATTTCCCCAGTGTCTGTGTCAACAATTTTATAAGGTTTAGGAGCTACACCATGACCCATAATCACCCTATCCATAATAATATCAAATCCTTTAATAGGTTTATATCCACGAGGAATATAATCCGTATTGATTGCTTTAAAAGTCTTAGCTAGGCATAACGAATATTGACCAGACCCCATAATCCCCATAGGTGGGCCTTCAATAACAATATCTGCACCAACTGCAATGGCTGCTTCAGATCTAGCATATCGAGTCATAATATAGGGCAGACCTCTACCACTACGTTCAAAAAGACCTGGAACAATAGCTACAAAAATGGAATTTGGGAAAGTACTTTTTGCCTCTTTCATACAATGAAAATGACCATTATGTAAAGGAGAATATTCAGTAAAATCCGCTACAATCGCCACATCTTTATTAAAACTATTAACATCAGTATTTGTATTAAAGTGATTATTATTATTATTATTAGTATCACTATCATTAATATTAGAATTAGAATTAATATTGGAATCAGTATTATTACCACTATGAGAATTATTATTATTATTATTATTGCAAATATTGGTATTGATAATATTTGTGTTATTTTCGCCTAATTTATTTGATGATTTAGAACGCTTATCTGCCCCATTATCTACAATAATTTCAAAATCTTCCTTTTTTAACCCATTATCTATTTTTAAAAAATCATCAAAGAAAGTTTTTCTATCTTTATTAATAATTTTCCGAATAAACTCCTGAGATGGTGCTTGTAATGACATAATAGTAGTTTATATTTTTTAATTAATAATGATTTTGATAATAATATAGAAACATTACTAAAATAAGGTTAAAATAAAAGTAATAAATTCATCAGATTGTGAATAAAAAAAATGAAAAAAATAAAAAAGTAATATAATTTTAATGTATAATTTAAATAATTAGACAAATTATTATCTAAACAATTAATTTATTTGCAATTATATTACTATGACAATATTGGTTCAATTTTAGAAGATATTAAGACGGTATTTGTGAAAGTATTAGACTTAATCATAATAGAATTGTTTAAAGGAGTATTGCTAGTTGTATTAGTAATTGTAGTATGAGTTGTATATTTTACTACATTATTGGCATAATACTTAATGTTTTTTGCATATTTTGCATAAACTGGAATTGTAGCTGTGTAAAAGTAAGTATTGCCTTTAAAGTATTTTTTATTAGCTTTTAAAAGGTAATTTTTTTTATGGAATATATAGTAAAAAACATTTCTTTTTCCAGATATATTTTTAGAATCCAACCCAATTTTTAAATTTAAATTAGCTGAATTATAATTATAATTCCATCTCCTAGTAGATAAACTGTAACTAATTATAAGAGATTGAGAATTAGGCACTATTCTAGAAAATTGATTTGAAGTAATAGAATTAGATTGAGTTTTATTTAGAAGATACTGCTTTTTATTTATAATAATGTAATAACAAGTCTTCATATTAACTTTTCTACTAATTATTTTAGCAAATTGCTTAGTCCATAAAATTTTACCATTTTTAACAACTTTTTTAAAAACACCTTTAGAATTTTTCAAATAAATTATTTTAGTGTAAATTCTATTTAGTGTAGGGCAAGAAACCTTTTTTACAACATTATAAGTTTTTTTAGAAGAAGTATTAGCTACTAATTTTGAATTAACTAAGAAATCACATTCTGTATATGAAGATGGATGTTGAGCATTAAATAGATAATTAGTACCTGAAGAACTAGGATATAAAACAATCCTCAATATTAAAAACCCTTTTTCATCAGTGAATCCTGTATATAAATCACCATTAACTAAAATTTCAATAAATTGCCCATTAAGGCTACCTTCACTACTTGTATTTTCTCCATTAAAAATTATAGTATCATTATCATTATTCCAAATAGCATTAAGTACATTATTGCCTCCAGAATAATTAACTAAAACTTCAGTAATACCTCCATAAGATATACCTCCTAATAGCCCAATAGTTAATGTAGTATTTGCTGTGTTCCCATAAAACTCAATATCATTTAATACTAAATTGTTTTTAGTCTTAAAAATAGCTGCACCAGTAATAGCAAAGTTATAATAGAAAACAGAACCATTAATTTCTAAATAGCCACCATATTTATAAATACCTCCACCTTCAATAGCAAAACAATCAAAAAATGTACTATCTACAATAACAACTGTATTAGCTGTAGAATAAGCACCTCCACCACAATTGGCTTTATTTGATTCAAAAGAGGAATCTGAAATATTAAGATTATTAGAACTATATATACCACCACCTGAACCAATAGCTATGTTATTTGAAAATTTAGACTCTGAAATAGTTCCTGTGCCTGTAGATGTAATAAAAACAGCACCACCATTAATAGCTGTATTTGATTCAAAGATTGTATCTGATTTTAAATTTGTAGTTCCTGTAGAATAAATACCCCCTCCATTATTGCTAGCTTTATTAGATAAAAAGCTAGAACTTGAAATAGTAATAGAATTAGAACTATAAATCCCTCCTGCTGATACAGAGGCAATATTATTATTAAATTCAGAGTCTGTGACAGAAGACCCAACACCAGTAATAAATGCAGCCCCACCATTAACAGCAGAATTACTATTAAAAATAGAATTATCTTTTATAATCGTAGTCCCGATTGAATAAAGACCACCACCATTACTAGTTGCTTTATTTGCAGAAAAAATAGAACCATAAATAGTAACAGATCCTGCACTATACAAACCAGCTCCTGAAACTGAAGCAACATTATTTTTAAAAGTAGAATCTCCAACCGAAGAACTAGAACTCCCAAAAAATGCACCTGCACCATATTGGGCAGAATTACTATCGAAAATAGAAGAACTAGTTATAGTGATAGCAACAGAAGAATAAATTCCCCCACCATTAACACTTGCTTTATTAGTTTTAAAAGTATTAGCTGTAATAGAAGAACCTGAACCTGCAATAAAAACAGCACCACCGTTAGCACCAGTATTAGATGTAAATATATTCCCATTACTTAATTTTGTATTTGATGCACCATAAATAGCACCACCATTACTAGTTGCTTTATTAGTAGTAAAAGTGCTTGTATTGATAGTTAGTACTGCATTTGAATAAATAGCACCACCATATGTAGTAGCAGAGTTACTGGAAAAACTAGAACTGGCTATTGTTGCTGAAGAACTAGATGCATAAATAACTCCTCCCGAACCCAAACCTGCAACATTGCTATTAAAACTAGAGCTAGTAATTGATATAGGAGAACTAGAAATATAAAAAACCCCACCAGAACCAGAATTAGCTTTATTACTTGTAAAAGTGCTGCTAGCCAATGTAATACTGGCACCATTACTATAAATAGCACCTCCAGAACCAGTACCTATATTAGAAGAGAAGGTACAGCTAGTAATTTTGTATGATCCTCTTATAAGGGCTAATGCACCACCATTTTTAGCAGTATTTCCTGTAAATGTGCATGAACTTATTTCAGTGCTAGCATGAGCATCTAATGCACCACCTTCACTATAATTATCACCATTTGTATCTAAAGTTCCTTTATTATTTGTAAATTTAGAATTTAACACTTTAGCATTAGTTCCAGTTTCACCAATAATTAAACCAGCTCCATTGTCCCCAGTATTAGATTCAAAGCTACAATAGCTAATATAAGGACTGGATCCCAAGAAATAAGCCCCTCCACCTTGACAATTTTTAATAATAGAATTTTGCAATTTACCAGTATTTCCTGTCCATCGAATACCTGCTCCTACCGATGCAGTATATTTACCTCTTGTAATAGTAACATATTTTATAGTTACATTATTACCTGTGACATAAAAAATACGCCTTGCATTTTCACCATCAAGTGTAGCATATTTAGAGCTAGAAGGTCCTTGAATGACAATATTGCTTTTATTAACCGTAACCCATGAGCCAGTACCTTTGTAAGTAACATTAGATAAACTAACAATATCTCCCGAACTAGCAGAATTAATAGTTTTTTGAATATCTGTAAATTTAGTACCAGAAACTGTTTTAGTAGCTGCAAAGCTAGAATTAACTAAACTCAACATAATAATAACTGTGAAAATCAAAACTATTACAATTTTAAAGGCAATACCAATATTAATTGCATTTACATTTTTAACTTCCTTAAAACTTTTATCAAATATTATTAAAACACCCCCGTTATTAATTTTATATATAGTATCCTAACAAACCACATTAATAAGAATAATAGAAATAAGAATAATAGAAATAAGAATAATAATACCCCTATTAACATTGACAATAGGATACAAAATACAAATAAAACAATATCAATAGCCAAGAAAAAGTTTAATATTGCTGATGACATCAAGAATATTAAATATAGTTAAATAGCTGAAAATAGTAGAAACTCCAGTTTAATAACTAGAATAAATCAAATAATTAGAATTACTAGAATTAATAAGGATAAAAGCAATAATGGAAATAAGAGAAATAATAGAGATACTTGTAATAGATATAATTAAAGCAATAAATGAAAATAAGTAGAAATTAAATGAAATTGTAAAAACAATTACGAAATTAGTGTTATAATAGATATAATATAGGAATATAATTGAAAATATTAGCAAGTTTTAGTAATAAATAGTTTGCAATATTGATTATATTTGTAATAAATATTATATTATAAGTAATATATAAATCTTTTGATTAATAAAATAAAAGTAAAAATAACTTAGCAAAAACGAAAAGAAAGAGAGAAATATGATGATTTTTCCTTATTAGTTAAGACCCAAAATTATGTTATAGATTATCAACAATGGGTCAATATGATGCACTATAAAAAGAACTATCTCATTTTATTTTATCATCATTCTAATTTACTACTTTATTGAAAGAATTAAGTATAACATGAATAGTGGTAGTAGATGTATACATAAAATATTATAACATATCTTAATTTTAGGGTTATAATCTACTGCAAAGTAACCTATATATAATATATTGTAGACTTATAAGTAAAAAAATCACAGAAAAACATCATCATATATACAACATACGTAGCAACACTAACCACAGAAACCACAAAGAAAAATACCAACACAATTAACAAAGCAAAAATTCATTTTTTAAACATTAAAACAAGTATCTTCTAAACAAACTTAAAATTTTAATTTGTCAATTATTTATCTTCAATAAATTTAGCTATCATATTAAAATATAGTTGCTTTACCAGTTGTATCTTCTATAGCGAAACCTCCCAAAAATTCATTATTTTTAGTAGTATAAATATTAAATTTCCAATATAAATTACCTCTAGAATATATGTACCCATTATATTTTACATAAACTTTAACATTTGGTTTTGCAGCTGCTCCTTTAGCTGCTTTGGTAGCTATATTAAATGATTCAGTATAGGATAATTTAGACTTTTTAGGGATGTTATTAGGCTGATTTTTTTCTTCTGAAGACTTGTAATAATTTTTATTCCCAACAGAAGATGAATTACTTATAGAATCATTAATACTACTACCATCATCATTAACATTACTCAAATTATCAATAATTATATTATTTATGTCATTGGAGTCTGTACTTAAACTCATATAAATAAATCCTGCAGAAATCAATACTAATATAGTAATAACTCCAATATAAATCAAATTTTTTAATTTCAAATAAATCACCTCAATTTAATATCTGCTTTATAGTTAATATAAGCCATATACCAGTAATGACACCAACTTCCTGAATTAAATTTAGGAAGACCATTTCCATAAATAGAGGGGATTCCAACAGTTCTTAACATGGAATTTACTAAATGAGAATGATCCACACAATTCATACCTGCATAGTTTTTATTTAATATACGATAAAGGGACTCCTGAGCACTATACCACGTATTATTATGTAAATAATATTTTCTTTTTGTTTCAGCCAATTAAATATTAAAACAGATTTACAGAAGCAACAATAAAATCAATAACCCCTTAAAAACTCTCTCTCTCTCATTATTCTAAAATACCTATTTTCCATTTTCCCCATAAACTATCACACATTTTCATGAAAATAAACTAATAAACAAAAATAGGTAATAAACAATACAATATAATAACTTAAAGTAAATAATTATTAATTAATTATTTATTAGTTACATTACTTTATTAAAAAAGTAGTATATAAACATTTATACTAACCCAATATTATGCATATGTTAAGATCGTTTTATTAAAACAAAAATATTAAAATTAATTAGCAAATTAAGTATTAAATTAGTAAAATAGCTAATTTTTAAAAAATTTTTAATAGTTGAAAAAACATAATAATAAATATGGTAAATTTGAAGAGTGAAATAAATTCAAATAAAATTAATGACTTTGTAATAGCTAATTGTAAACTAGTTGGAAAAGAAGGAGAATGGGATATAGCTACAAACAATGGAAAAATAGCTAAAATATCAAAACAAGCTCTTTTTAGTGAAACTAGTTATAATGCTAAAGGAAATTATGTTCTTCCAGGGTTAATTGATGTTCACGTCCACTTTAGAGACCCTGGATTAACTTACAAAGAAGATTTTAAAAGTGGAAGCCAAGCTGCATGTAATGGGGGATTTACAACAATTTTAGATATGCCCAATACAAAACCTTCTACAAATAGCTATAAAACATTTAAAGAAAAAATGCAAATAGGCAAATCAAAGAGTATTATTGATTTTGGTCTTCATACAGGAACTGGGGAAATTAGTGAGTTTGAAAAAATATCTAGACTTAAACCTGCTTCATTTAAAATATTTATGGATTTGCTTGATACAAATGAAATTGAAGCTATTTTTAGTAGTGTTGAAAATTTAAATAAAGATACAGGTTCTAATCATATATTAACATTACATTGTGAAGAAAAATCAATAGTTGAATCTGAAACTAGACAGTTAAAGTCTGAAGGAAAAGAAGACCCCTTTGTATACAGTTTAGCTAGACCTCCAATTGCTGAAATTGAATCTGTAAAAAAAGGAATTGAATTAGCTACTAAATATAATGTTGAAGTTCATTTTTGCCATATTAGTACAAAAGAATCATTGTATCTAATTAAAAACAATCATCCTAGTTTTACTTGTGAAATAACACCACAGCACTTATTATTAAATTCAGAAGCATTTAATAAATATGGTAATGTTACAAAGACAAATCCTCCACTTCGCCCAGAACCCAATAATATAAGTATTAATGAATTAGGCAGTATTGATATGATTGGAACGGACCATGCTCCTCACACGATAGAAGAAAAGGAGAAAGGAGTTTGGGAAGCTAGTCCAGGAATTCCCAATCTTGAAATTGTTCTTCCAGTATTATTAACTAAAGTAAATAATGGAAGTATAAGCTTAGCTACTATAGAAAGGTTGCTTGCTTATAATCCTGCTAAAAGATTTAATATGCACCAAAAAGGAGAAATAGATATTGGTAAAGATGCTGACTTTGTAGTAATTGACCTTAAAAAAGAAGGAAAGCTAAATTGTGAGGATTTTTATACAAAAGCCCATTATACTCCATTTGATAAATACGAATATACTGGAAATTGTATAGCTACTATACATCAGGGACATATTGTTATGGAAAATAATGAAGTCTATAAAAATAAAGGAAGATACATATATGAAAATGGTATTGATATTAACACAGACATTGAATTATGATACCTAAATATCAGTATTATTAATAGAAAATTTATTAGAAATATTGAAAAGATATTTATAATTATTTATTAAAATAATATTAATAAAACAAATACTAATAAAAATAATAATGACAGGAGATGAAATTATGTGTGAATCAAATGTATATACTGTGGAAAATAAGCTATTAATGGAAGATGTTATGGAAATTGCAATAAATGGTAAAGAAATAGAAATGACAGATATTTTAGGTCAAAAAAAGATAGTAAATGGCCAATTCACAACTTTAGATTTAGAAGGGCATAAATTATACTTAGAAACTATTTAAAATAGAAGTTTTGCTGGTGGAAAATTTTATGAATTTTCTTAAACTCATGATTTTCTCGCATTTTTATATTTTACATTAAAATAACTGGAATTGTCAAAAAGATAAAATCACAATTATGGGTGATTTTTCCTAAATTACTAAAATACTCTTACAATTCCTTTTTTATTGTCAAAATCATTACCAAAGCTAGCTATTTCATGTATTCCCAATTCATCAATAATTTTAATATACATATCATCAAAAAAAGAAATTTAAGCCTTATATTTGATAAAAATATTCATAGCTTGATCATATAATTCAATTTCACCAATAACTACAAACTTAAGTTTAATATTGGTATAAAGTTCTCTTATTATTTTTGTTTCTAATTTTAATCTTAAAATAGTGATAGCTTCAACTATAGCTAATTTTGATATAATTTTTTCTTTATTTTTAATTAAGCTATATATTTCAGCAGATTTATTATAGTAATAATCATTTTCAACAAAATAAAGCTATTAAAAAGCTAGAATCTAATTTTTTTCTCACTTCAATAGAAACTACTGTTTGAAACATATCATATATTATAGAGAAGCTATTATAAACTATTACCAAAACTAATATTAAGTCTCATTATTTAAATTTTACATAACACTTTTAATAATGTATTAATTTATAATAAATATATTAAATATAGTAATAATAGTAACAATAATATATATAATAGGAATAATGAGAATAATAGCCGTGATAATTTTAGTAATAATCGCAATCTATCCAATTAATAACCTACACAATATCAGTATCACACCCAATAATAATGTTATAATTTTATTTCACCATAAATTATAATATATTAAGCAAATAGGTATTATTATAATAAGCCTATAAACTTTTGTAATGCTTAAAATTGAAATAAAATATTATTGTAAAAAAAGATTTAAATTAAAAAAAGTAGTATAAACTGTATGAAAAATCAGAAAAATTCTATTAAAAATTAAAAAAATAATAAAAAATTAGATGGATAAACCATCTAATTAAGTTCCTTTTTGAGTTTATTTGAATTCGAGTGCATCTTTAGGGCATGCCCCAACACATTGTTCACACAAAGTACAGAAACCAACGAGAGGCAAAACACCTTCATCTTTGAGTTTCAACATTTGATATGGACAAACATCAAGACAATCTCCACATTGATTACATTTACTTGGGTTAAATTGAATTCTATTACGAGTTACAATTTTACCATCAATAACTTTATCAATAGGAGTTAAAGACAAAGCACCTTCAGGACATGCAGAAGTACAAGCACCACAGCGAGTACACATGTTAAATGAAGGTTCAGCATCTGTTTTTTCCTTAGTAGCTACATCCATACCAGTTTTGGTAACGACTCTTATAGCTTCAGAAGGACAAATTTGTGCACATGCACCAACAAAGTCACATTTTTCAGCATTATATACAATACCATCTGAATTAGAAGGTTTAGCGTCCCCTAATTCAACATCTAATGTGATTGCATCAACAGGACAAATATTAGCACAAAGACCGCAACTAGGACATACATCAGGAATATCTACACCTAAGTTAGGTTTAACATCAATAAAGTCACCCGGACAGATTTCAACACAGCTGTTACATCCAATACAGGTTTCATCATTAACTTCAAAGGTTTTAATATTCTTTTTACGTTTATCTGCTCTTTTAGCAGATATAAATACTGCATCCCAAGGGCAGGTTTGAGAACAAACACCACATTTTACACAGATACCTTCATCAATGGTTATTTCTCCACCATAAACATCTAAATCAATTGCATTTACAGGACATTCTGGAACACACATTCCACATCCTTTACAATCAATGATATCAATAGGTCCACTGAGTTGGATATCACGTTTTTTAGGTTCTTTAATACCTTTAACACCAATAACTTCAACAGGACAAATATTAACACATTTCTGACACATTACACAGAAACCAGTAAGTGGGAGTGGACCCTCACAGTCACAAACTTTAAGAGTTTTTGGAGGGCAAACCTCTACACAGTCTCCACATTGGTCACATTTAGATGGATTGAAGATAATTCTAGCAACATTATTATCTTCATCAATATCCATATTCTCAATGCCTAATGCACCTTTCGGGCAAGCATCTACACATTTTGGAGTTTCATCACAAAGATCACAGTATACGACTTTGTCGGTTACTTCAATAGCTGAAGATGGACATGTTCCCTCACAGGCACCACATTTGATGCAGTCTTCTTGGTTGACTACTATCATTTAAACACCCTCCAGCTTATATTTTATTAATTAATTGTCCCTGACTGTCGAATACTTCAAGAGTAGCTAATCTCATTTGACTATCCATGGAGTGAGTAGCACAGGATAAACATGGGTCGTAAGCTCTGATAACCATTTCCATTTTATTGAAAATGTCATCCCCTACATCCATACCTGGTTTAATGTAGTTTCTTGCAACTTGGTCAATACCCATTTCCATAGCAGGGTTATTTTGGATAGTAGCTACTACAATGTTAACATCAGTCATTAAACCATTATCATCAGTTTTGTAATGATGGATTAAAGTTCCACGAGGAGCTTCTACAATACCTGCACCTTCACCAGCTTGTCTTTCAATAGCATCTGGGAATTTTTTACCAGACAAATCACCTTCAAGATGGTTTACAGCCATTTCAGCACTAGATAAAATCTCAATTAATCTAGCCCAGTGGTATAGTAAAGGATATTGAGCATATCCAAATGCATCCCTAAAGTCTTCAAGACGTCCTTGAGCTAATTCAGCGGGTTTAGGCATTTGATCACATACATTAATTCTTGATAAAGGACATACCCTATAAATACCTTCAGGATATCCGTAATCAGTTAAGTATGGGAATTTTAACCAGGAATAAGGTTTAACATGTTCAGAAACATTGTCTAAGTATTCAAGATTTTTGTATTCTCTGTCAATTTTGCCTTCTTGGTCTTTGACACGAACAACACCATTATAAACATCCCAGTCACCATTGTTAACAAGACCACTATGTCTAGTATCACCAAAGTAACCTAAATCTTTAACTAAGTCTAAGTTTGCTTCAAAAATAGGAATAGCTAAGTCTAAAGTAGCTTGAGCTAATTCAACATTTTGCTTTGCTTTGCCAAGTAAGTCTTTTTGAGTTTCAGCATCTAATTCAGTGGAAATTCCACCAATAGTAGATGAAGTTGGGTGAATAGGTCTCCCACCAACAGCTTTAACAATATCTAAACCGTTTTTTCTTATTTGAATAGCTTGTAAAGCTACTTCAGGCATGTCTTTAATAACTTGGAATACATTCCTGTTAGTTCTATCCGCATCAGGAATAACAAAATCCGGTGCAGACAAGAAATAGAAACTTAAAGCATGAGAGTGCATAAATGAACCCCAGTTCATAAGTTCTCTCATTTTGTATGCATCAGGTAATATTTCATTGTCATCAAATCCATAACATTGGTCAGCAGCTTTTGCAGCTGCTAAGTGGTGCTGTACATCACATATACCACAAATTCTAGGTACAATACGTGCTGCTTCTTCAACAGGCCTACCTTGCATAAATTTTTCAAATCCTCTGAACTCCATAACATGTAATCTGGTTTCTTGCACATTTCCTGCATCATCAAGATTTACAGTAATTTTTGCATGTCCTTCAATACGAGTTACAGGTTCCATAGTAAGTTTTACCATTATTTACCACCTTTTTGCATTTTTGCTGGAATCAAAGCAGCTGGGAGAGTGTAAGAGTAGAAAGTACCTACAATATCATCTAATTGATCAGCTACTTGTTCTGGGTCAATTGTTTTATCATCTTCAATTCCGTAGTCAGATGCAATAGCACTTATCATCTTAGCACCTTGATCTAATACTTTAGATGTAGGCCCATAGCATCCCCTACATTGTATACCAATAGCTGGGCATTCTGCACCACATAAAGAGATAGTAGCAGGTCCCATACAGATTAATCCTTGTGGAATTAAACAAAGGTCATCTTCAGGTTTTCCAATTTCAAATTGTCTTTTAATAAAGTCCATAGATAATCCTTCAGGAGGTTTTTCTCTTGGACATACTTCACAAAGATTAGTTGTTGGAAGTTCTACATCTTCACCTCTGAGTAAAGCTAATACTGCTTCAGCCACTACATCAGATCTTGGAGGGCAACCAGGCACACTTAAATCAACTTTAATTGCTTCAGGTAAAGGTCTAACTCTGCTTTCAAGTGCAGGTACTTCTTCATTAGGAATAATTCCTGCTTCATTAGGAGTACTTGGAGAGTTAATATAAGCTTCTTGAGTTAATTCATCTACAGTGTGTAAATTACCTAATCCAGGGATTCCACCATAACAAGCACAAGTACCATAACATATAACAAATTTAGCTTTTTCTCTTAATTCTTCAGCTAATTCTCTATTTTCTTCATTTCTAATTCCACCTTCAACAATGAGAACATCCAATTCTGGAATTTCATCATATTTAGTATCCATTAATACTGGTGAAAATTTGAATTCAGCTAATTCTAAAATATCTAAAAGGGATTCGTGGAAATCAGCAATAGATAAGTGACATCCTGAGCACCCACCTAACCACATAGTTCCTATTTTTGCTTTTTCTGCCATAATAATCCTCCAATTAAGCCTCAGCATCTAACTGTTCTTTCAAAGGTGAGAAACCAAGTTCTTTAATTCTGTTAACCATCATTGTAACAGTGTCTGCAAATTTTTCACCTTCAGAAGCGGAAATCCAGTCATGATAGACTCTTTCTTTACCAATTCCCATATCTTCTGCTAATTTATAGATAAGTCTCATTCTTCTATCTAATTTATAATTTCCTGAATCGTAGTGACAGTCACCATGGTGGCATCCAGCTACAATTACGCCGTCTGCTCCTTCACGGAATGCTTTCAATACAAATTGAGGTTCAATTCTTCCAGAACACATTACACGGATAACCCTAATATTTGGTGGGTATTGCATCCTTGCAGTTCCTGCAGTATCTGCTCCTCCATAGGAACACCAGTTGCAACAAAACATTACAATCTTTACATCTTCGTCAGCCATAAGAGATTTCCTCCTTGCTATATTATATACATTTTTATACATTTATCTACATATGCTAAAATTACTTTAAAATCCAGCCAATATTTTAACTATAGCAATAATATTTGGGTGAAATGATAAAGAATCTTAGCATTTACGCGTTTAATTTATAGAATTTCTGTATTTATACATTTAATATTATTAATAATAATATTATTATACTGTATTTAAAATATTTATATAAATTTATATAAATTACAGTACAAACCAAGAGTGTTTAGATAGTTATATTTAGAATAAATACCTAAGACTAATTTTTTACAAAAGTAAATTAACAAACCACAACTAAACACTTTTATTTTTTGTACTGATTAATAGTTTAATTAAGTATTAATATAAATGTTACTTGAAAAATCAATTCGAAAACTTTATATATTATATTAAGAAGGTTAGTTTTAGAATAAACTATGATAAAAAACATACCAAAAATAATACCATCAACAGTAGCATTGGGTAAATTAACAATGTTACCCTCCTTATTAAATCAAAAAAACAGCTAAGGTGAGATTAATAACACTAAAAACCCTGCTTGTAATATTAATTGTGATATCATGGATAATGATTATAATAATTACATTAGAAAGATTAGAACTATTATTATTGTAATTATTATTAATATTATTATTAAACTTGTTATTAGAATTAATAATGGCATTGAAAAAATTATTATTATTATTATTATTAAATAAATTATTATTAATAATATTATTAATAGTAAAAGTATATTGGATAATATGCTTATTAAATAATTTATTAAAATCGAAAATGCTCAATAACAAATTTAATTAAATAAGTTTTTAAGTTATGTACATAATTTATATAAAATTATGAGTCTTAGAAAAAAGATTTTTCATATAGAAACATTTTCTTCATTTACCACTCCAAGGATTTTAATGAAGTTTTGACTTAAAAACTTTGACTCTTGATCACGGCTCAGTATCTAAAAAACAGAAATATCTAATCTTTACAGACCATAAAATAGGTAATAATATTATTAAAAATAATGATATGAAAAAATACCCAAATAAATAATAAAAATTTTAATATACCATGAGCAACATAATTAAACTAAGATATTATTTGTGAAATTATTGAAATTAGCTAAGACTTTTTAAATAATTGTTAAAGCTATTTTAATAAGTTTAAGTGTGAAAATAACACGAATATCATAACTATTAATAATATAGCTAGAAATAATATAAGTAAAACTAATATAGATAAAAATATTATAACTAAAACTAGTATAACTAAAAATAAAGATAATACTACTTAAATCAAAGGAGTTGGTTAAACTGCTACTTGAAATTACTGATTTAGCTGTTGAAGTAAATAATAGACAGGTATTAAAAGACATTAATCTTAAAATACATGAAGGAGAATCCCATGTTTTACTTGGTCCTAATGGAGCAGGAAAAAGTACACTTTTTATGACAATATTGGGGTTTCCAAAGTATAAAGTTACACATGGAAGCATCAAATTTAAAGGAAAAGATTTAGCAGGACTAAATACTGCTGAAAGAGTCCAAATGGGATTAGGAGTAAGTTTCCAAAATCCTCCAGCTATTAGAGGAATTACTCTTAAAGATTTATTAAAAGTAGAATCTGGACAAAGTCCTAAAGATGAAAGTCTTAATGAGGAGTTAGATAAACAAGCTCAAAAACTAAAAATGAATGAAGGTTTCTTAGAAAGAGATGTAAACCTTGGATTTTCTGGAGGAGAAGTAAAACGTTCTGAAATACTACAACTCCTTGCCCAAAAACCAGATTTTACAATGTTTGATGAACCAGATTCTGGTGTGGATATTGAGAATGTAGAACTAATTGCTGAAGAAATTGGAATTTTACTAGACAAAGACAAAAAACCAGGTCAAAGAAAACGTTCAGGACTTCTTATTACTCATTTAGGATATATTTTAAATTTTGTAGGTGCTGATATTGCCCATGTTCTTATGGATGGTAGAATAGCTTGTTCTGGAAATCCTACTGAGATTTTAGATGATATTAGGAAAGAAGGATTTAAAGGCTGTGTAGAATGTGCAAAATGTGGAGTTCATGACTAATAACCAATAGTAATTGTAATAAATGTAAAAATAACAATAATGGAGATTATTAATATGAAAAATGTAACACAAAAAGCTGAAAGGGCAAAAAATAAAAAAGCAGCTATTGGTTCAGACATTGACTTAGATGAATTTACTAAAGAAGATAAAGAAGAACATGAAATATTAGATAGTGTTCAAGATGTGGAAAAAAAGGTTAAAGACACATTACTTAAAGTAGGTATTGATACTGATGAAAATGAAAGGGCGGGATCGTTTATTCAAAGAGACCAGTCTAATATTTTCACAAAAACCACAACTAACTCTGTAGAATTAATGAATCTTCAAAGTGCATTGGATGAGTATTCTTGGTTAAAAGACTATATGTGGAATGCTGTTTCACCAGATGCTGATAAATACACAGCTCAAACTGCACTTAGAGAAGGAGAAGGAACTAAAAGTGGTTATTTCATAAGGGCCCTACCGGGTAAAAAAGAAGTGTTCCCACTTCAAGCTTGTATGTTTATTGGTGATGAGAATGTTATGCAAACTGCACACAACATTATTATTGCTGAAGAAAACTCTGAATTAAATATTATAACTGGCTGTGCAACTGGAGAAGATGTTTCATCCGCACTTCACGTAGGAGTATCTGAATTTTACTTAAAGCCAGGATCTAAAATTACATTTACTATGGTTCATAATTGGGCGGAACAAGTAGAAGTTAGACCTAGAACTGGAATAAAAATTGATGATAATGCTACTTTTATTAATAACTATATATTAACTAGTCCTGTTAAAACAATACAATCGTATCCAACTGCATATTGTCATGGAAAGAATTCTACAGCAATTTTCCAAAGTATACAAAGTGGAGTTAAAGATTCTATTATTGATGTTGGTTCAAGAGCATTGTTGCAAGCTCCTGGAGCTAAAGCAGAAGTTATCTCAAGAGCAGTTTCATATGATGAATCTAAAGTATATTCACGAGGGCATTTAGCAGGATATGTCCCTAATGTTAAAGGACATCTTGAATGCCATGGTTTAGTACTTTCAGATGACTCTCAGATTTTAGCAGTTCCAGAACTTGATGCATGTGCTTCAAACCTTGAAATGTCTCACGAAGCAGCAGTGGGTAAAATAGCTGAAGAAGAAATACAATACCTAACATCAAGGGGAATTCCTGAAGAAGAAGCAGCTTCAATGATTGTTAGAGGCTTTTTAAGTATGGATATTACAGGTCTCCCTCCAGAACTAGCTAAAGAAACTAAAAAAATGATTGAAATGAGTTTAGATGGCATGTAATTAATCTAAACATTATTGATTTTATTATTTTTAGTAATATCTGGATTTTTCTGGATTTTAAATTATTTAAATAGATTATTATTATTCTAATTATTTTTTTATTATTTTCATCCTAATTATTGTTTATTAAATTAGCTATTTTTCAAAAAATATTTATACATCAAATGACATAATATAATAGTGCTATTAGTTTTATATGATTATTAATAAAACAGTAATATAAATTAAATTTTTATTTTTAAAAGAAGGAATATGCCACAAAATACAGTAGTTTGTGAAATTAAACTTATTAACAATTAAATTATTTATTATAATAATATTTTTAGGGCTAATTTTTAGATTGAAACAATTTATAATAACTAACTAGTCACAGAGCTATAAAACAAAGCAATAATGCTAACTAAAATTATTATTTATCAGTATAATATAATAATAACCATTATTACTATTATATGATCTAATAATCATTATTACTAATAATCTGATAACCCATATAACAAGATATATAGGTCTAATAATATATTATACCACTAACTAACATTAAAATTAACATAATAACAATTAAATCAATATCAATTGAATTAACAGAGGTTTTTAAATGAATGAACTAAAAATCAACGATAAACCATTAGAGTTAGCTAAGGAAATACTAGTTAATTTAAAAGCATCAGAAGATCTTGGGCTTTTAAAGTGTGTCCAGTGCGGAATGTGTACCTCTGTTTGTCCTGCAGCTAAAAATTCAGATTATAATCCTCGAGATATGATTGAAAGTGTTTTAAAAGGGGACGAAAGTATTATAGAGGATAAAAACATCTGGAAGTGTTTTTACTGTTATAGTTGCCATAGCATATGTCCTGTTGGAAATAGTGCATGTGAGGTTAATCAAATTTTAAAACAAATTGGAATTGATAATAATATTGCTCTTGAAGAACTTAGTCCATTTATAGGTTATGTTGAAAGTTTTATTGCACTTGGAATTGGAGTTAATGCTAGTAAATTCTTAGAAGAAATGAACAAAGATATTGAAGGATATTCAGAATTTAAGAAAAATCTTGATAAAATAAGAAAAGAACTTAATCTTGGTCCTCCAAATCCTAGTAAGGAAGCTATTAAAGAAATAGGGATGATAGCAAAAAAATGTGGTTTTGAAGAAAGATTAGCTAAAATAAAAGCTGTAAATATAAAAAAGAATAATAGGGATTAAATAACTATACTAAAACTATATTAGACAAAAGGAAGTATAATAAATGAAATTTATACCAGATAAAAATATTCAGTTATTTAAAAGCTGTTTAGTAAGTGTAGAATATCCTGGAGTGGAATCCTCTACTAAATATGTCTTTGATAAGCTAGGAATTGAATATATTGTTGATGAACATCAAAGTTGTTGTACTGGTTTAGGGCATTATTCTGATGTATTTGACCAATTTACTACTTCTGCTATTGGTGCTCGTAATTTTAATGTGGCTCAAAGAACTAATCACCAAAATATAGCTACTATGTGTGCTACATGTTATGCAATTAATAAAAAAGTAGCTAAAATCCTAAATACTCGTGACGATATTAGAGAATAAATTAATGAAATATTAGAAGATTCTGGGCTTGAAACTTATAAAAAAGATAGTACAGACCCTAAAACTAATATATTCCATATAGTAGAAATTTTGTATAATAAAAAGGAAGAGATAGCTAATAAAATAGCTAAAGAAAACTTAATTTCTCCAAGTTTGAGTAAACTTCGTGTAGCTTCCCACCATGCTTGTCATTATTGTAAAGTACAATATAAAGACACTATCGAAGGTGTTAGAAATCCTAAAATACTAGATGAACTAGCTAAATCCTGTGGTTTTGAAGTTTTAGACTGGTATGACCAAAAAAGAACTACCTGTGGAGCAGGATTTAGACAGCGTTTTATTAATAAAGACCTGTCATTAGCAGTTACTGGTGAGAAATTAACAGCATTACATAATGAAAATGTGGATATATTACTCCATATGTGTCCTAATTGCCAAATGCAGTTTGATAGATACCAACCATACTTATCTAAAGAATTAAATCTTGATTTTAAAATGGTTCATTTACATATAGCTCAATTTATTGCTTTAGCCTTTGGGGCAGACCCTTACAAAGTTTTAGGTGTTCAAACTCACAGCACTTCTATTGATGAGTTTTTAAAATTAGTTGTTCTAAATAATGAAGAAGATAAAAAAGATCTTGGAAAAATTGAAGAAAAAATAAGGAGTGATGGTTAAATGAATACAAAATCTCCTAATAATAATACAGGCAATAATACTACTAAAGACACCCCTAATAATAAAGCTACTCTTAATAATAGTAATGGGAATAATAATTATAATAGTAATAATAAAAAAAACAATTACACTAATGTCCCAAATAATAAACCCAATATTATAAAAAATTCAGCTAAATCCCCAGTTACTAATAATAAAGACCTTAAAGTAGGTGTTTTTATTTGCCAGTGTGGTGGAAACATATCTGACATAGTTGACATTGCAAAACTTAAAAAAGCAATAGCTAATGAGAATGTAGAAGTAATAGAAGAATTTGAAAACTTATGTTCATTAAATGGTAGAAAAATAATTAGGGATAAAATTATTAACAAGGATCTTGATAGAGTTGTTGTAGCTGCTTGTTCACCGGTTAGTCATGAAAAAACATTTCAAGATTATATTAAACCATTAAATCCTTATCTATTAGATATGGCAAATATACGTGAACAATGCTCATGGGTTCACAATTTAGAAAGCGATTGCACCAAATCTTGCAATATAAAAAAGAATAATGATTTTGATGAAGACATCTCAAAGTCAAATGAAGAAAAAATTGTATCATGTGAAGAAAGGAAAATAAAAAAAGCACTAGCTAAAAATAATGAAGATAACCCCATTGGAGAATTTGATGAAAATGAAACTTCACCATTAGCTACAAATAAAGCAATAACCCTTGTAAAGGCATCTATTGAAAAAGTAAAGCAATCACAAGCAGTAGACCCTATACTATGCCAAACTCCTGAAAATGCAGCTGTAATAGGAGGAGGGATATCTGGAATTAGTTCTGCACTTTCCTTAGCCAAACAAGGATTAAAAACTTATTTAATTGAGCAAAGTCCTTCTATTGGAGGAGAAATGGTTAAAATAGGAAAAGTATTTTCCCCTGTAAAATTAGCTGAAGAATGTGGAATGTGTTTATTAAATCCTATTATGAATGAAGCTGTTTGGCACGATAATATGGAGATTTTAACTAATACAAAAGTTATAAGTGCTGAAAGACGAGCTGGAAACTTTAATTTAGTTCTAGAAAATAAACCACGTTATGTTGATGAGGAAAAATGTATTAGTTGTGGTAAATGTGTGGAGGTATGTCCCGTTAAAGTTTCGGATTCTTGGAACAATGGATTATCCCAAAGAAAAGCTATTTACAAACCATTTTCACAAGCATACCCTGATACATACACGATAGATATGGAAGCTTGTAAAAAATGTGGAAACTGTCAAAAAGTATGTAGGATGAATGCAATTTATCTTGAAGGGGAAAATGAGATGATTCCTCTTAACGTAGGATCAGTTGTATTAGCTACAGGACACCAAGCACTTAATCCAGATATTAGGCCAGAGTATGGGCACAAACAGTATGCAGATGTAATTACACAAATGGAATTAGGAAGATTATTAGGAGTAAATGGTCCTACAAAAGGTAAATTAAAAATGCTTTCAGAAGAAAGCCAAGGAAAAGTCCCAAGGCGAATTGTAATGATACAATGTGTTGGTTCAAGAGATGAGAAACCTGATGGTCATAAATACTGCTCAAAAGTTTGTTGTATGGTTGCCCTTAAAAATGCAAATATCATCAAACATAAATATCCAAATACGGATGTAATTATTTGTTATACAGATATGCGAACTCCAGGAATGTATGAAAAATATTATAAACATGGTCAAGACAAAGGAATTAGATTTATAAGAGGTCGACCAGGAGAAGTAATTAAAAAGAATGACAATTTAGTTGTTCGTGTAGAAGATACACTCCAAAAAGAGTTTGTTGAAGTTGAAACAGATATGGTAGTATTATCTATGGCAATGGAACCTTCCGAAGGTACTAAAGAAATAGCTGAAATAATGGATGTTAGTTTAACTGAAGATATGTTTATTAAAGAATCAAATCCTAAAATAAAGCCAGTAGCTACTGATGTTAAAGGAGCATTTGTTTGTGGGACTGCACAAGGACCAAAAGATATTACAGACAGTATAATGCAAGCTAATGCCGCTAGTTCAAAAGTTGCTGAAATAATGAATGATGGTCTAGAAATTGAGCCATTTATAGCTGAAATAGACCCTGAAAAATGTGATTTATGTGGAGACTGTATTGATATTTGCAAATACAAAGCAATGTCAATTAAAGATAAAGAAATCTATATTGATCCAATGAGTTGTTCGGGCTGTGGAAAGTGTCTTACAACATGTACCAAAGATGCGATTAACATACATGGAAATATAGATGAAAAGATATTTGCTACAATTTCAGGAATGCTAGAAGGTAAATCTAAAGACCAAAGAAGAATTTTAGTGTTTTTAGATCATGTAGGATATACAGCTGCAGATAATATTGGTGTAAATCGTTTAGAATACCCTGAATCAATCCATATTATTAAAGTCCATTCTGTAAATAGAGTAATGCCTAAACACATTATTTATGCGTTGAAAAATGGTGCTGACGGAGTATTTATTGGAGAATACCCTGGAGACTTAATGTACGAAGAAGTAGAGCGTAAAATGAAAGCTGTTAAGCGAAAAATAGCTGAAAATAATATGAACCCTGATCGCCTTGAATTTTCAAATGTATATATACCTTACTTTAGAGGTCTTGCAGACAAATTCAAAGCATTTGATAAAAAAATAGCTGAAATAGACAAATAGCTAAAATTTTGTAAAAAAAGTAGCTAGAAAAATTAAATAAATACTAATAAAAGTAAATTTGAAAATAAGAAAATAAAATTAAATAATGAAAAAATAAAAGCTAAAAATAAAAAAGTGGGAATACAAAATATTGTTAGCTATTCTGTAACAATAATAAATTCTCCAACTTTATCCACACGGGAAAATGGGACAAATAAAAGTTCTCCTTTTCTTTTAGCTCCACGAACCTTAACATTTAATCCTTGTTCCATTAAAATAGCTATATCTACTATTTTCCCACTTTTTTCATTAATAACAAGTTCATGCAATTCCCCTAGAATGTGAGCATTATTTGTAGCTACTTGATACCCTTTCATTTCACTCCATAGCTTTTCTTCTTTCATTGCTATCATTTGTTTTTGTTGTTGGATATTTGCCTCATTTTCCATTATATCACCTAAATTATTATGATAATCAATATAATTGTTAAAAATATTAAATATTTGATGCTAACTATTTGATATATAAATATAACTATTAATGGCTTAATAATAACATAATTATATTTGAACTTATTTATATAGTTTTTTAAGATTCAATGAAAAAACCTGTTAAAAGACCATTTATTAGAAAAAATTAATTATTTTCAATCCAATTAAAATCAAAATTAAACTAATTTTGAAGCTATTTCTAAATCTTTTTTTGTATTAATATTGAGAGCTAGTTCTATTTTAGGAATAACTATTTTTTTTTCATTTTGCACCTTATTTTTACTAGCTAAAATATTTAAACCCGAAGGTACAAGACCATCAAACTCAAATGAAGGGTTTAAACTATTTTCATTATAAATATCAACAGGAACCATAACAGTAACAGATTCTATCAAATTATAATTATTATAATTATTATTAGACTCATTATTAGAATTAATATTACTATTAGAATCATTAGGATTATTGCTAGTTATTTCAATATATTTACTAATAGTTAAATCAATAATATCACTGTTAACTAATGGCAAATCAGAATTAATAAAAACAAGGATATCATTATTAGAAATATTTTCAAAAAAGTCTAATAAAAACCTCAAATCTTCAATATATCCATTACCAGGTGTTTTAATAATATTAATATTTGTATAAGTGCCATAGATGGATTTAATAGGATTAGTAGTAGTAGTAGTAGTAGTAGTAGGATGATGAGTAGTATCATTATTACTATTACTATTAATTTTAAATTTATTACATAAAAAATTATGAGTTTTGGTGGTATTAGGGCTAGTAGCTACAAATATTTCACTAATAAATTCAGAATCAGAAATATTATTAATAACATAACTGATTAAAGGAATAGAGTTAAGTTTAACAAGAGGTTTTTCAATATTATCACCCATACGGGTTCCTTTACCCCCTGCCATAATAACTGCTTTTATCATTAAAATCCTTCTAAAAATTAAAATAAATATAAAAAGCAAGTTTCAAATCTATTTTTGCTGTAATCTTTTTCTGTAACCTAAAATACAAGGCCCACCTTGTTTCCCACCAACAGGAATTGAAGGAGTCCCCATAGAATTCATACAACGTGCCATAATAGCTGAACCCATAGCTAAAGCATCAGAAACAAAAATAATGTGTTCAAACCTATCTTTATTATCTTTTAAAATAAATTCAGGTTTTTTACCAGTTATTCCTGCCCTACCTGTAACTCCTAAAGCAGAGCCTTCTAAAATAATTCCTTCATCAAAAGCAATATCCAAAATTCTTTTTACAATTCCTGCACTTACATAATCTAAAGTACCAAAAAGAGTAGACATACCATCAGCTTCATGAATATCATGACCTAGTTTTGTTAGTTCGCTTAATTTATCACCGTTAACACCAACATCACACCCTATAAGAGTAGTTCCTGCTTTTGATGCAGAATCAGTTTCAACAGGGACAGTTCCAAACCTATCTACATCCATAGGAACTTTTTCAATATTGATAAATTTATGAACTTTTTCAGAATTGATTTTAGCTTTTTTCCAGTTTGATTTCTTTAAAATATCTCGTGAATAAAGATCTAATGCAGCCCCTCCACGTTTATCAACCTTTTCAGTTCCACGAATAAGTGCATCAGGAATAGCACCAGCTAATCCTAAGAAATTACCAACAGTTTTTGCATAAGGTTCCTCATTATTAACAATACGACCTGCCAGTGTAGTTCCAAAGTCAATAGAAACACAAGGATTTCTATAATCGACTTCAGTCCATTTAGAAGCTAATTTAATACCTGCAGTTACTAACTCACCTTCCATTTCATTAGCTACAACTTCTTTACCAGAAGGAGGAAGAACACTAACTACCGCACCATCAAACATAACTTTATCAAGAAGAGAAAACTCCCTTAAATGTTCTGGAAGTGAATCTAAGCCCATAGCTGGAGCCATTTTTTTTGGAGGAATTCCCGCATCTAAACAACCATTAGCAAGAGAAATAATAAGTTTTCCAACTTCTTTAGCAGATGCAAATCCTGCAGTTACACCTGTAGAACGTACAACAAAGTCCAAATCATTATTAACATCAATTTTAGCTTTCTTAACTGATTCAAGAATAGTAGATTTAACCATTTCAGCTACAGATTCTTTAGTTAATTCAACACCCCAAACAGTTTCACCAAATACTTCTTCACCCTCTTTAGGAGAACGAATATCACGTGTCATTTTAACAGTCTTATCTAAAAGATAGCTATGGCTTGTATTAAGATTAGTAGCACTTATAATACATTTTGTAGTAGTATTACCTAATTCTACCGAAGCCACAATATAATAAACATGGGATTTCATACCATATCCTGCACCAACAGTTTTACTAGTGAATGGGGCTACCTTAACATCTTGAATTGTCTTATACATACTTTTAGCCATTACTGGCTTTTCTCCAAATATTTTGCTTAAAAATGACATTTTAATCCCCTAAATAATAGAATATATTGTTCATATAATAGAATTTATTATTTAAATATAATATAATAACCCTAATTATTAAACATTAACCTCAATTAATAATATTAAAATTATTTATTAACCATAATATCCATTATTAATATATAATTAAAAGTTTGATATATAATTAACAAATTAATATCTCAATATCTTAGTTATCATCAGATTTATTAACATTATCAAAAGTTCTAACTAAATGAATAGTACATGGAGCATAATGAACTACTTCCTCTGAAACACTTCCTAAAAGGTGTTTATCAGCTATACTTTTACCAGTACCCATTACAATAACATCAAAATTCTCTTTAGCCTTATTAATTATAGTTTCACCTGGCTTTCCTTCTACTAGTTCCCTTTTAAATGTAACATTAGGTTTATTAGCTTCTTTAAATTTTTCTTGAATTTCATTTAAAAATAGCTCACCTTCAGTATTTAATTGATGTATAATCATTTTCTTAGCACGTTTTGGAGTTAAAAAAGGAAGCGAATTATCAACAACATATAAGCAAGTAACTTCAACTTCACTATCACTTATAAGATGTAATGTGCTTTCAACTAATTCATCCATATATTGGCCCATTATGGGGATTAAAATCTTTTTGTACATATCAATCACATTAAACTATAAATATTATAGAAATTATAAAAATTAAGCTACAAGTCCTGGTAAAACACCTATTCTCAATACCGCATAAACTACATAAATTCCAATTAAAACTATGCCTGAAACCCTATTAAGTTTCATGCCATTTACCTTTATTAAAAACATAGTTAGGATAATAGTCCCTAACATTACTGGGGCATCAAAGTAAAGAGATAGTGTCTCAACTGGCATTTGCATTAAAAGAGCAGGCACACCTATACCAATTAGTATGTTAAAAGTGACACTACCGAAAATAGTACCAATAGATAAGTCATGTAATCCTCTAACAGCAGATGAGAATGTAACAACAAGTTCGGGAATACTAGTCCCAATAGATAGAGTGAATAATCCCATAATAGCTTCAGGAATACCAACAATAATTGCCAAAGAAGAAGCACTATCTACTAAAATTTTACAGCTGATAGCTAATATAATAATACTAATAATAGCATATATAATACTTTTAGAACTTAATTTACTATTAGAACCATTTTTACTATAACTAGAATTAGTAGAAGGAGATTCAGAGATGGAATCAGCTACACTAGTACTATTATTATCGTCATCACTAGTTATATTATTAATATCATCATTAGAAGAAGTGCCATTAGTAGCACCTATATATGCATTTATATGACCATGTTCTTTGTTTTTAGATATTGACTTTTTCTCACCTTTAACTAAGATCCTAAAGTAAATAATATAAATAGCTATCATAACAATAGATGCTAAGGCAGGGATGTAGCTACCTCCAAAATAAGCATAAGCCATTGATGCAATTAAAACCAGAGTAGTTATAATAGTTACTCCTACATCACGCTTAATAGAATCACCACTAGCACGAATAACTCCTGTAAAAATAGCTGTAATACCTAAAATACCAGCTATATTCCATATATTAGAACCAATAACAACACCAAGACCCATTTCAGTACTACCTGATAGAGATGCTAAAAGTGCGGAACCAAATTCTGGAAGAGATGTTCCAATAGCTGCCGCTGTAACACCTAATATAATTTGAGAAACTCCTAAAGCCGACCCTATTTCTACAATATTATCTACAAATACATCCGCAGCTTTAATAACAAGAATTAATGCAATAATTATACCAATACACGGCAAAATAATATTAATAAAAGGAATATCTAACAATTTATCACTCTTAACGTTTAAAAAAATTTAATTAGTACTAACACGAACACATATGACATTAAATAGTTAAAATAGTTATAATAGCTAAGTATTAATATCCAATATTAATGTCTACTTAAATATCCACTATATCTATTTATATGTCTTTATGTATCTACTTATTTTATTTGTAATATTTGAATTATTTAGGTAACTGTATAGTTAATTTTATATTTAAACTAAATAGTATTTATATATTCCTTTAATATTCTTTGCTAAACTATAATTAAAAATAGTATTGTATGTATTAAAATTGCTAATAGCTAAAATAGGAGTATTAGAACTATTAAGTACATTATAAAATATTATATTAAAAATAAGATTAGAATATATATTAAAATTGCTTAAATTACTAAAAATAGTCATAGAAATAAATTAAATTAGTAAAATTAAAATTAGAACTAGAATTAAGATAATGAATATAATGTATTTAATTGGATTATTTGGATTAAATGTATTGAAAAAAGTGAAATCATTAGGATAATTATAATTAGTAATTTAATGGAAGTAGTAGAATTAATTAAAATAACTAATAATATTATTAAAATAAGTGAAAAATATTATAAAAATTAGAATGAATTCTAAAATAAAAAAAAATAAAAAAATTAGGTGAAAACACCTAATTAAATATAGTTTTGCACAAAAACAGCTATCTAAAGCAATTTATGGATTGGGTGAGTTTCTACAGCTTCAGTACCCATATCTTTAGTAGCTTCAGCTATAAATATATCAGTCATAGCACAAGCAGGGAAAGCTAATTTAGCATTCTCAATAGGGCCGAAGAGTACAAAGTCTCCACCAGTCATTTGTTGAACTATGTTAGAACCTATATCACATACAGGCCATGCTTCTTTGTGTTCTTTTTTGTAGCCTCTTAACCAGTCCCATGCAGATGGAACATTGTGAATACCAGAACCTACAGGTAATCCCCATTTACTTTTAACAGCAAATGAAGTCCTTGCAGCTACTCCAGCACCTTGACCGAGAGGAGTAATAGCAACATCCATTAAAGGTTTGTCAATACCACATTCTGTAGCCATTTCTAAAAGACCTTTATCTACTGCACCATCACCATGTTCCCAGATACCGATTTTACCATCTACAGTAGGATTCATAGGATTGAAACCTAATACAATAGATGCAGATAAAGCAGATTCTTTTACAGCATCCATTTCAGCCTGATCTCCAGCCATGTTAATTGAGTTGTAAATAGCTCTGTCTTCTAATCCAGCTTCAGTAGCCCATTTAGCACCAGCCATTCTTGCTTCAGCAGAAGTAGAATCTATAAGGAAAGGAGCTTCAGTAATGTCTCCAACAAATTCCAAGTATTTAACTAAAGCTTCTTCAGTTTGTCCGAAGGTCTGGACCAAATGTGGGTTTCCAGTAGTATCAGACATTTCTTCTTGAGTTCTAATTAAAGCTTCTGCTTTATCTTTATCAAATGTACCTACTTTCTCATCGTCAATAATCTTGTGTCCACCGTAAAAGATGGTTCCTGCTAAAACTGTTGGATATTCTCCAGGCTGGCCACCAATTTTAACACCAGCTATATCCAAAACTTCTTGTTCTTTATCAAACCTAAACATTCATAACCCTCCGATTTAGAATAGCCCCATTAGTGCCATACTTATACCAAATTTAATACTTAAAAACAATATAATAAGGCCTATTATTATACCATACAATATACCAATATCCCTACCAATTTGTTGACCTGCTCTTTGGGAAAATTCCCCAATAGAGAATTCAGTTTTTTCTTCAACATCATCTAATCTTTCATTAGCTTTATTGAAGTCATCAGCAGAAACTAGAACACGAGGTATTGTTTCTTCTGCCATATTATAACACCCCACTTAATAATAATGGTATTCCGATTAATGCTAAAGCAATGATTAATCCGAGAGCCATACCTTTTATTCTTGTAGCATGTAGCCCTCCGAGTAAACGGCCTTCTCTTGCAATGAGTTGGGATCGGTATTTTGTGCTTTCAGAAACACTTCTGATTCCACGTACATTAGGTTTATTAGATATTCTTACCATTTAAAAACCTCCTGTTATTATATGAATAAGAATAGTGCCCCTATAACTAAAGTAAATATAAGCCCCATCATAATCCCTTGAACTTTACCACTATATAAACCAGCGAACATTTTTTGGGTAGATGCGGTCATTTTTACTTGAGTTTGGATATTTCTCATTCTTGCTTCTAAAAGTGCAGTTTCTGGAGATAAAATTCTCATCTCTTCTCCTTCATCTTCTTCCCCACTTTCTCCTTCAAGAGAGATAACCATAGCTTCTTCTTCAAAAGCACCAGGATCCTTTTCTATACATTCTTTAACTTTAGCTTGAATTGCAGAAGCATCTTCGTTATCAATCATGTTGACAATTTCCAATTGTTGTTGGAATCTTTCGATACCTTCATCAGGAATATTTTCAACATAAGGGATAGCACCAGTAGCCCCTACAATACTTCTTTTATCAGGATCTACACCATTTTGATGTAAAGCCTCAAAACTTTGACCTGTGATATGTCCTTGTACTTCAGCACCACATAATATTAAAAATCTAATATTTGGGTTTGAAATAATATTAGCTACAACTTTCTCAATACCGAGATTTTCGGTTTTACATGGTCCAGAAATAGCAGCACCAGCTTCTGCACCAACATCTTCATTATGAGATGCTAATGTAGTAACAGCAACAGGACTTTCAGGGTCACCCGTTATGTAATCTCCATTGATTACAGGCCAACCTTCTGCAGGTGATTTTTTATCAGCCAATATAAAACCTCCTTAGAATAACAATACAGCGATCATTATTAATAGACCAATTAAGAACCCATAAACCATATTAGTAAGCAAACCTGCAGTGAGGTAAGCTCCTTCTCTTCCAGGATAATCTTCCTGAGAGATAGCAGTTGGGTCTAAAGAAGTCATAAGATCTTCTGCTGCAATTTCCATTTTAGCTATTTCTTCATTTATATTATCCAAAGAATGGATAATAACATCATTTCCAAGGGCTGCCCCTACTATACCAGTAGAGGGATCAAGAGTTAAATTATACTCAGGAACTATTCTAACTAAAGGTAACATTTCCATATTTTTTCCCCCTATTCTTCTTGTTTAGGCCATAATCCAGACCATTTAACAGATGCAGCTTCTTTATATGATGCTTTGACATACATATTAAATGTAATTAACCATCCAATAGCACCGACAGCAGTAATTCCTAACCATACAGGAATCCCAAATAATGAGAAAGGATTCATAATAGTTAAAATACCAGTTACAGCCATAGCTAAAAATCCAGTAGACATAGCTAATTTAAGAGTTCTAACTTGGTTTTCGTTAGGTCCTAAACATGCATTGAAAGGATGTTGGATAGCCATAGTATTCATTATAAAGAACAAAGCTATAAAACCAGTAGAAAATACTGTAGCTAAAATAAGATTTAATGAGCAAGTACCTGCAACTGCAGCTGAGAAACCTAAAACAGATAAAGCAGCAGCACCAGCAATTTCAGCAGTACATTGTTCCAATATTGGAATTTTCATTTTAACAATTTTCTTAGCTATTACAGCTATAATTAAACCTAAAATCATAGATAATACTAATGCTAAAATAGGTCCAATAAAACCTAAGCCTTTAAACATAGGCAACATAGCAATAGCAAGACCAGTAACTGCACCGATGATACCAATAGAAAGAGACATGTAACCAATAGAAGGTACACCAGTACCTAAACCGTAACTAGCTACTCTTCTAATTGCATCGGCACCCCATACAATAGCACAAACTGCACCAAGACCTGATAAAATAGGTCCAATGACAGGGTTAATACCGACTAATAATATTCCAACAAGTCCACCAATAATACCCAAAGCCATAAGCTTTTGAGGAGCAATTGCAGAACCTGTAGGTCCTCCACCAGCTGCAGACATTAGAATACACCCCCACTAATAATTAAGCAGAAAATACCCATTACAAGAGAAGCAGCTATACAAGCAGCTAATCCACGACCAATTCTTTTGAATTTAGGATCATGGAACCCCTCGATAGTTCCTCCAATATTGTAAGAAGCGATTACAGAATTTATGAAAAATATACCCACTGCAATAATAGCAGCCATACCAATAGCTATTGATGGGAATGTTCCGAAGTTAACTTTAAATGCCTCATTTAATGCATAGTAAACTAAACCTCCACCTGCACCACCAAGTAAACCACCGATAATACCACTGACATAACAAACAGTAGGTAATCCGTGACCTTCAGTACCAGGAGTTACATATTTTTCTTGATTACGTCCAGTTATAGGGTCCACTTCAGTTTTAGCTGAAGCAGGTACAATACCTACACCGAATACATATATTAAATTAGCTACTAGCATAGTGACACCCATCATCATCATTGAACCAATAGCTCCTGCTATTGCAATAATGTACCATGGTTGACCAGTCATAGCTGCCGCAGTAATAAGTCCAGTTAACCCTGCACCTGCTGCTAACATTGCTGTACCAGTACCTACACCAGTTGCTGTAGCCATAGCTGCAGGAGCTCCTCCTACTGGTATGAAGTGTACACCTCCACCAATGAAAGCTCCGCCTATAACTACGAATAATATTAAAGTAATTGGATCCATACTTAGAAACCTCCTTAGTCCTCTTTATATGGCCCGTATCTATTTCGTGCAAAGTTTTCAAGTCTTTCATTCATTATTATTAATAAAATAACAATAATAAGACCTGCAACTAAACCACCCATAATTCCAAAGACAACTGTTACCCAGAAGCTTAGGAAAACAATAGTTCCGAAACAGAAACCAGTTAATGGTCCACCAAATTTAGAGCAGAAGTTAACAATATCTAATGAATTTTTTGCACCTACTTCACTTTTAGTTGAAATATCACCATGAATAGCTACTGGAATACCCCCACCAAAGGGATAATGTTGATATTCTTTTTCAGCACCGTAGTGAACATCCCCCGTGGATGAACCAATAGCACCTAAAGCAATACCCCAAATAATAGCTAATAATGGCAATGGGAAAACATGTAAAGCGGGTGATGAGCCTAAAGGTATAGTCATTAAATAGGAAATACCTACAATACAAAATGTTGTTATAAATCCATGTGCTGCAATTGGTCCTAATGCCTGAGTTAAAGCATCCATAAACAGTGGTTGATCAAATTGGGACTGACTAGTAATCCTTCCCATATGAGAAGTGGTTGAGTAAATAGTATGTACTACAGCAGCAACAGTAGCTCCAATAGCTATACCAATAACAGGATTTAAATTAAGCATTGCAATTAATATAAATGCAACAGAACCTGCGACACCACACCAGGTACCATAAGCGACTGGTTCACCAGAAACAGCCTTGTTTATCATTCTGTGTAAATGTCCCATCTGTGGAGCTAATTGAACTTGTGAGTTTGGATTACTCATTGAACCAACATCAGATTCTAAATCTTCTGCGGTCCCTGCAATAGTAGCAGCTGCTCCCATCAATGCAACAACACCTAATGTAATTGGGTCCATATTTCTTTTCCTCCTTAGTTTTATAAGTATAAAAAAATTTATTTTAGTAAATTATTATACAAAATGTATAAACCTATGTAAAATTTACTAAATCTATTAAATTTATGCAAAATTTAAATTTATACAATATTAAAATTTAGGTAAATTAATTTTAATTAATTTAAAATATTCTAAAAATATTATTTTAGTAATATAATAAATTTATACATTATTATATTGTTTAAAATTTAAAAATTTTAGCAATAATTATTTAAAATAATTAAATAAGTAGCTAAAAAGCATTTGTTTATTATGACAATATGCTATTAGCTACTTTACTAAAATAAAAAAATAGGTGTTAATTCACCTATTTAGCTGGTATAATAAGAGATCTTTCACCATCAGGCATAAATTCTCTTAAAGCACCTTTTGCAATCATTGCACGAGGTTGGGAGAAATCGAAGGATAAGTTCGGGTCAGCAAATGCAATCTTAATTAATGGGTTGAATGCAAATGCATCTTTCCTAGCTGCGTGAGGAGCTTGGGAAATACCTGCATATTCTCCTTGATGTCCTACGTTCATTGCATAATTAGGATAATTAGGTCCTCTCATTTCAAGTGGTAATCCTTCGTCTGCTCTTACAGAGAATACATTGGATGCTCCACATTGATCTTGTAAATCGTAACCATAGAATCCTAATCTGGAATGCTGTTCTTTGTGTAAATACATAGATAAGTACCATGCACTTAAACCAGTCTGAGCATTTCCAGTTGCGAATGCAGTTGAACAACCAGCAGCTGCTGAAACAACAGAAGCTCTCTGGGAACCACCGAATTGAGTTTCAAGTAAAGCTGGGTATTCTTCGTATTGTTCTAAAGCATAGAAAGTTACTTCAGAACCTACATCGAGAACTGTGTCCATATTATTTGGAGCTTCACAAATTCCGAATTTGTCTTCGACGTACTCTTTACCGTAGTATAAGAAGTCATCGAGGATATTATCAGTATATGCAGCAGATGCATATTGAGTGAATCCAACTCCTCCAGACATGTAAGAACCTAACCAAATTTGATCGTATAATGCTGCTCCCATAGCTACTACATCTAAAGAAGCTCTTACTGGGTCTTCAGAGTTGGTTCTAGAAGATTGACACATATCTGCAATGTAACCGAATGGAATTCCACCAGGTTCATTTTCTGCTCTTGCTCTTCTTACAGGCAAGTAAGTACCCATATGAACAACTTCTGCGTGTTTAGAAGCGTAAGCAAAATCACCAGTAGCTCCTTCACCAGCTGCTTGGTTATAAGCAGAAATCATTGACATACCAATCTGCATAGCAGACCATCTGGAAGTAGTACCTCCATCACAAACTCTTCCTACAATAGAAGGAATTCTTACAGCTTGCCAAATTTTACTACCTACTTCAGCTTTTAATACTTCAGCTTGTTCTTCAGGGAAAAGTTTATTGATGTCAATAACGAAAGCAGAATCAATTTCATCAGCTAATTCGTCGTCACCAGTAAAAATTTTAACGTAACTGTCAGCTACAAGTACAGGGTTGGTTTCAACCATGTGCTCTTGTACAACCGCTGCACCAGGCATTGCGTGGTTTACAGTTTCTAAGTAATCAGTAATAGTTTCAGGGGTAACTTCAATACCTAACCTTTTTTCAAGAACGTTATGTGCAGTATTTAATCCTACTAACACAGTTCTTCTAATATCATCCCACATTTGTTGAATAGCTGCATTGTTTACAAAATGGAAATCGTCACCTTCAACAAAAGTTTCAGTTGTAGAAACTTGATAAGGCATTAAAACTCTCTGACCTAAAGGAGAACCTATATCAGGATTATATTGAGGGATTCCTCTTTTCTCAGCTATTTCTTTACCTGCTTCATAAAACTCGTTCTTACGTGGAGATTGTCTCCATTCTTCATCAGAATAGAAAGAACCTGTAGTTTTGTCTTCTGGAGATTCTTTAAATTTTTTCTCCAATGCTGCCATAAACTTTTTATTAGCCATAATAATTACCTCCCCTTATTCTGGGCAGAATCCACCTTCGGATCTTACGACGTGTATTCTGTGTAAAAGTTCTACAGCGTCTTTATCGTCCTTATAAGCTTCGCCATCTACCCTATAAATGGTGGTTTTCTTCATTAAAGTCTCTTCGTCTAATGGTTCACCTAATACAACTGGTTCATCTAATTGTTTACCAATTTGGTCCTTAACCATTTCAACTTTTCCAGTCTCTTTATTTAAGATTTGTCTTCTGAGCATATCAAACATGATACCATCTTCGTCAAGTCTTAAAGAGTGACCGTGTACAGACTTACCTCTGATTCCAGATCTTGCTGGGTCAAAGTATTCTGTTTCTAATAATTCTTTAGAGATTTTTTCGAGGTCTCTTTCTCTTGCTTCGATAATTTGTCTTCCAGATAATGTACCTGCGTCAGTACCTCTGTATCTGTTCAAATAAGATCTGGACCTTAAGAATGGGTGTGCTGGAGCAAAGTACATTGAATCAGTAAACTGAATATATCTTACTCTGTCACCTGCTTTAGCACCATCAATAGGTTCAACTAATTCTCTTACAATATCGTCTGGCTCGTCCATTTCTTCTAATGGTGGGTGAACACTTTTATATTCTTCACCTGGAGCTCTATGACCTAATACTTTTACTACATCTTCATCAGAGATTTCTCTCATTTTTTCTAACTCATAGTCAGGATCTTGAAAGTTCCTTCTGTTTTGAGCTACTTGAGAAGTTCCTGGATAATACTGTGCCATATCATGCACCTCCTAATGCTAACTTAATTTTTCTAATAATCTCATCTAATTTTTCTTGGGGACAAGTATCGCCTCGGATAATTCCACTAACAATGTCAACTATCTCGCCATTGGTTTTTTCTTCTGAAGGCATAACCCTAGAAGTTTTAACCCCAATCTTGGCAAAATCCTCAAAATCAACAGGATATTCACATATAATTACAGCAGGCCTATTAATATTTCTCAAAATAAGACGTGCTTTATAAATAATATGATTTCTAACTCCTCCTAAGTGTACAACAATCAATTTAAAACGTTTCATTTGTTCAATTTCTTTGGAGGTTAGCCCAAATAGACTACCTGCACCTGCACCAGGAGCATCTTGAGGCACTCCTGCACCAGCATTTAGTACTAATGTGCTTGTTAAAACATTGGCTTCACGAAGTGCAAAGGTAATTTCACATACAGGTTTTGTAATGTGTCTTCTACCTGGAGACATAGCTACTGTTAAGACATCACTTCCACATTCTGCGAAAGTTCCTCTTTGAGCAATTCCTCCACCTTCACCAAGTCCTATTGTTTCTCGGCAATCAACAACGTGTGTAGATTTTCCAATCATAATAATATATTCCTCTAGAGCAAAATAATATAATCAAATTATATAGTTTAGTAATATATGAGTTTCAGTATTTAATTTCACTATTTTTTAAGAATAGTTACTCTATCTGCAATTCTCGCATTTTGATCTGTCATTCCAATTAATTCATCTGGAATGTCTTGTTCGCCATATTTGATATTGTCAGTTACTGTCTTTTCAGATCGTATGTATTTCCCAATGTTGATATCAAAACCAAAAGTGAAAATACCTTCACAGATTGTTCTAACTTCATCAATAATGGATTCATTATTAATTTCTATGAAAATACGACCTGTTTTTACTTTAAGATTAATTTCTTTTCCTTTTACTGTGATTCTTCTGCGATCACGATACTTAGGGTCAATTGTTTCATCTTCAGGCTGTAATCTAGGTCCTTGAACCACAGTTCTTACAACACCGTCAATATTTTCAATTTCATTTAACAACTTTTCAGTTGTATCTGCTCCTAGTATCCTGTGTGGAAATAATTCAATATCCATAAAATTAAGCCCCATTAGCTTAGCTAAAATTATTTAATTAACTATTAGCTTGATAAATTAGATTTTAGTGAGATAATTAGATGTCGCCTTTAATATCAGCGGCTGCTTCCACAACATATTTAAGTGGTTCACGGAATTCATCTACCCTACTGTATACTTCTTTAATTAATCCAGAAGTAGCTTCAGGTGAGAAAAGCTGAGTTCCTGCATCTAATGACATTGCAGCTGCAACACAAGGGATACAGAATCCTTTACTGTGTCTTGTTACAACGTGGTTACCATTAAAGATACCTGGGCCTCCTCCACCGTAGATGGAGTGACTAAAGAATGAGAATCCTACAGCTACACCTTCAGCTCTACCGAAATCGATACCTGGAAGACCAGTTGCGAATTCAATAGAATCATTAAAGTATAACAAAGTAGATGGTACACCTTGAGCTGCACGAGCAGCACCAGTGTTAACCATAGTTGCTGCGGTAGCACCAGCAGCAGCATAAGCATTCCACTTAGCTAAATCGTTAGTTCCGTATACATCAAATCCATTTAAGTCTTTTTCTACACTAACAACACCATCAGCTTTAGCTTTGTCAATAGTGGAGTTCATTACAGTTCCAACAGTTCCGTCTTTAGCATTATCTTTAACTAAGTCTAAAACCATATTGTCTGCGTTCATTCCCTGATAAGCTAAACCTAATAAATGCATTCTTTCAAATGCACCAATTGCGTCACCCATTTCAAACATAGCAGTTTGTTCTAAGATACTGGACAAAGCAGTAGCTTGTAAACTGTTTTTTAAAGTAGCAGCAACTACGTGGTTTACCATAATGTTTCTTAAAGCATAACCTGGTCCTTCAAGCTTTTGAGGAATATCTAACATAGTAGCTATGTTTCCACCCATATATTCTACAGATTGTGGATATCTTCCTAAGATAGCTGCTTTAACCATGTTTGCATCATACATACTAATGTCAAATTCTTTAATAAGAGCTTGAACTAATGCAGTAGCAGTAGATAATGTAGCTACAGAGTATTCTGCTGCACATTCTAGTCTACCAGTTGGTACTTGGACCAAAATCCTTTTACCACCAGATAATAATTCAACATTGGTGTCGTCACCCTCTTTTACTTGAATCATGTCTTTTAAAGATGCTGCAATAGAATCAGCACTGCCAACAACATCAAGATCCATTTCTCTTCCTAATATCTTACAAGCAGGCCCACCAACAGTTGCACCTCTTAAGGCATTTTCTATACCTTCCAAGTTTACAGCTACAGTTCTTTTTACACCACTAACAATTTTTTTAATTGCAGGGTTGTGTAGCGGACTTAAGGCTTCAATAGGTACATTAGACTCAACTAAGTTACCTCTATCGTCGAATAAATCGACCTTATCATCAAATTTTGCCATTTTTTACCTCCTAACTAAATTTAGTTACGAGTATACCACTCAATTGTGAATTTACAAGTTTGGATTCACATTGAGGCAGCTATAAAAGCGTATAATAGATTACCTAATATCAACTTAGCTATTTGGTATACATTTGTTATTTTAGGTAAGTATTAATATAAAGGTTATTACATAGCCCCAATTCGAAACATTTATAAGTAAGAATATACCAAAATTTCAGGAAAAATGATAAACAATCAATTGAAGTTGAGACTTGCAAAATAGCTAGTTTTTATCTATAATTTAACACAAAAATAGATATTTTAATAATAATTAGCACTATAAAAATATTTACAGTTTGAATTGAAACAAACATAATTAATAATTATTATTATAATACTCATTGCAATTAGTAGTATTAGAGTAGTAGTAGTAGTAGTAGTAGTAGTAGTAGTAATATTAGATTATATTGAATAGATGTAAAATATCTATTTTCTTATAAAACTATTCATATTGATAATTCACCTAAATTCAATTGATATTTCATTTATTAATAAATAATAGAGTAATAGGGATATAAATGATGAAAATATGATAAATGAAATATAATAATAGATAATAGGAATATATTTAATAAATAATATTATTAATATAAGTGAAGATATAATAATTATATGATTATAATTATAGGTAATTTGTATATGATATAATTATAAGTAATTAATTTTTAGTAGATTTAAGTCTTGGTCAAGGCTCGATTTATATAATAAATACAATTATTATTACAATAATTTATAATATTAAACTTAGAGGGTTAAAAATGCAAATTGTAGCAGATGTAGGTGGAATACCCGGGAAAGACTGTAGAGGATTTTGTAAATACTGTTATTTTAGAAAAGTCAAAGATATTGAAGCTTTGGGTTGTCGTAAGTGTAGTCCTGGAAAAATTGGATGTGTAGAATGTAGTGAAGGTGTAGCTGAAACAAAAACAGAATTTAAAATGCCATTTTTAGTTATGAGTGAAGTTCAAAATACACTTATGATGAATCCAATGGGAAATATTAAGGATGCAGGACTTAAAGTTAATATAAGCGGAGGGGGAGATGTTAGTTGTTATCCTCACCTTCAAGAATTAACAGGAACACTTAAACAGTTTGGACTTCCCATACATTTAGGTTATACAAGTGGAAAAGGAATAGATAACCCACAATTTGCTAATGAATTAATTAATAATGGAGTAGATGAAGTAACATTTACAATATTTTCAACTGATGCGGAATTACGGGGAAAGTGGCTAAGTGATGATAATCCACAAGCATCAATAGATGCAGCAAAAATATTTGCAGAAAATATAGAAATGCATGCAGCTTCAGTTATTATTCCTGGAGTCAATGACGGAGAAGTCTTACGTGAAACTGCTACAAATTTAGAAGACTGGGGAGCTAAAGCATTAATACTAATGAGGTTTGCAAACTACACAGAACAGGGACTTATTCTTAATAATGCTCCAATTATAAAAGGAGTAGAACCACACACAATACACGAGTTTGAACAACTTGTTAAGGATATTAATAATGAATTCAACCTTCGTGTGACTGGAACACCTTTAGGAGATCCCGAAACAGGAGCACCTTTTGCAATAGCTAAGAATGAAAATGAAGTATATTTACAGTTTATTCAAGATATTACTGGAGAAGCCACAATAATATCTTCAAAAATAGCTGCACCATATATTGAATCAGTTTTTAATAAATTAGGAGCTGAAGAAAACGTAAATGTAATAGCTACTAATAAAGATATAGCTTGTTTAATTACAAAAAATGACTTAGAAGAATTAAACTTATCTGATGTAAAAGAAACTGTTATTATACCGGGACGTTCTTTTGTTCATGAATTAGATGCTGAAAGAATATTTTCTGCAGATGGAAAAGATAGAATAGTAGGTAGGGGACCAGATAAGCTAAGTGTTGATGGAGAAATGAGTGGAACGTTAACAGAAGAGCAAGTTATAGAAAGAGAATTAGAGCTATTTAGAGAGTTAGTAGAAGCAATAAACTTCTTAGGTATGAAAACAAACTTTTTTAGAAAAAAAGTTTGATCAAAAAATACTGGTTAAAAATGAGTATGTCCATTATTTAATAACAGAAATATATAAGTACAAATGTGAATGTGAGTGGAATTATGAGAGTAAATAGTAAAAAGATATTAGCAATAATAGCTAGTTTTAGCATTATAATTATTATAACAACTATTATCCTAGCTAGTATTGTTAGTAGTAGCACAATAGAAGAAAAAGACCTCTTAAATTACACTAATGAAGAAATATCTTTTAAATATCCAAATACTTGGAGAATAATTAGTGAAAATCCCAATGGAAATGATTCTGCAAATAACATCCACACTATTAGCAATGAAAATAGCAATATCATAACATTCTATGATGAACAAAATAATATGATTATTGCCATTAATAGGCAAATAGCACCTAATAATTATAGTATTAACAATTCAATGGCAATTATGGAAAATAATAACCTTAATCTAAATAATACTCTCTTAATTGCATCCAAGATACAAAGAGACATTAATGGTATGATTATTAGTGAAATTAACTATAAAAGTAGTATTAGTAATAATAATAGTACTAATGATGATAACAATATTGAAAGACGAGAATCTTGGATAGAAATGAATGGAGCTATTTATAGTATTATTTACACCAAAAGCATAAGTAATAGTGAAAATGATGATAATCTAACTGATACTAATAATAGTAAGAAAATAAATAGTGATGATGCTTATAATTCAGTCATTGACAACTTAGAAATAAGAAATGAAAGTTTAAGAACTGATAATCCATATATTGGAAAAATAATTATACCTAAACTAAATAAAAGCTTGAATATTAGAACAGATACTGTTAATGCATATGACTCAGTTTATCACTATAATAATAGCTACTACACAGGAGAAAGTGGAGCAGTAGGGATACTAGGACATCATACTAAATATTCGGCACCATTTGATGACTTGAATACATTAGAAGAAAATGATACTGTTATTCTTAAAGATTATCTCTCACAAAAAACCTACACATACAGATTAGCTAAAAATGGAGATATAAAAAGCGATTATAAAGAAAATCCAATTGAATTTGAAGAAGGTAGTCCAATTTTAAAGCTAGTTACATGTTGGCCAGAAGGAACCGATAATGAGGCGTGGATTGCTAGCTTTGATTTAAGTGGAATTAGTGGGATTTGATATTATAATTCTAAAAACTTGTAGCATATTAAAAAAGAGTAACAAATATTTTAGAATAGCAAAATAAAGTAAAAAAACAAAATATAAAGTATTAAGGAAATAAAATGATTTAAAATCACTATTTCCTAAACTTTAAATTGGTAATCAATAACTAAATTGAATAGCCAAGAAACCCTCCCAGGGTATTAATTATATATGGAAAAGGTAGTATATAAATATTTGCAATACTTGATTTAATGATATAAGTTGGGGCTACCTTTTAACTTTTCACTCTAAATTATGTATTTTAGAATAAAAGCTATGACTGTGATTATAACAACTATAATATTACATATTATTACTATAATATCTTTAGACATAGGCTTTTCAACCCCTAATTAATAAAATAGTCCAAGTTAACCCTGGGAGGAATTAACTTAGCTATATATTTGCTCGACAGTTTAAGTACATTGAATTTTGATGAATTTATTACACGATTTTTTACCTTTACTAATTTAATAATCGACCACCATAAACCTAAGGTAGCCACCAAGACAATAATATGTAGAAAATAGTATTTAAATTTAACTAAAAAGTATTAATTAAATAATAAATTAATAAATAAATAGCTAAAAATAATATAAAATATAGTGAAAGAAGAGAATCTTGGATAGAAAAGAATGGAGCTATTTATAACATTGTTTACACAAAAAATGCCTAAGAGTACAAATAATAGTAATAATACAAAAATTACAAATGAAAAAGAATATAGTACAGTTATTAATAGTTTAAAAATAGAAGACAAAAATTTAAGAACTGATATGAATTTGAAGAAATAATTCAATTCTACTATTTACATGTTGACCAGAAGGAACTGATAATGAAGCATGGATAGCTAGCTTTAATTTAAATGGAATAACTAGGATTTGAGTTTATAATTCCAAAAACTATAAAATAAATATTAAAAAACTGAAGATAAATATATTAAAATATCAAAAATAAAATATAAAGTATTAAGGAAATAAAATGATAATAAAATCACTATTTTCTAAACTTTAAATTGGCAATCAATAACTAAATTGAATAGCCAATCGACCCCTCCAAGACAATTTTTAATATGTAAAATAATATTAATGAGACCGTCCCATAATTAGATTTTACTTAAATAATGATTTTCCCAAATTTTAAAAAATTCTAAAAATAACTATTAAGAAATATTAATATACTATGAAATCAAAATCTTAAATGTGTAAAATAGAATACTTAAAATATGTAAAATAAATAATCTTAAATATGTAAAATGAAATACTTAAATATGTAAGATAAAAATTATGATATATGTAAATCGAATATCAGATAAGGAGCTTAAAAGGAAATTAGATGCATCTGGAGCAGTGCTGATACGAGGTCCTAAAGCCTGTGGAAAAACAGAATCAGCAAAACAACTTGCAAAAAGTATATTAAATGTTGATCAAGATGAACAAGTCCCTGTACTTATGGAAACTTCACCAAAAAGACTTTTAATTGGTAAAACACCTAGATTAATTGATGAATGGCAAGAACAACCGAAAATTTGGAATTATATTCGCCACGAAGTAGATAATAGAGGGCAGTCAGCACAATTTATCCTGACTGGTTCAGCAAATCCTGAAGAAAGCATAAAGATGCATTCTGGAGCAGGACGATTTACCACTCTTGATATGAGAACAATGACATGGCAAGAATTAGGGTTTTCATCTGGGAAAATCAGTATGCAAAATTTATTTTCCGATTCTAAAAAAGATATTGATGTTTTAGATGAACCAACTGACTTAGAATTTATTATTGAGAAAATAATCATAGGAGGATTTCCAACATTATTAGGTAAAAAACTAAGACCCTCAATTGATTTGAATAGAGCATATATTGATTTGCTTTGCGAAGTAGATATAAGTCAAGTTTCGAATGTGAAACGTGACCCTGTAAAAGTTCAAAACTTACTTCGTTCCATTGCCAGAAATACCTCAACAACAGTAGATATTAAAACTTTAGAATTAGATATTCAAAAAAAAGAAAATGTTAATCTTTCTCGCCCTACTATTTATGAATATCTCGATGCATTAAAACGTTTGATGATTATTGAAGAACAACCCGTATGGAATACTCATATTCGTTCCTCAGCATCATTACGTAAAACACCAAAACGTCATTTTACAGATGTTTGTCTCTCAGTGGCAGCAATTGGTGCTGATTTTGACTCTTTAATCAATGATCTTAATTTCACAGGATTTTTATTTGAATCATTAGTAACACATGACCTTAGAGTTTATGCACAATCAAATGATGCTAAAGTTTATCATTATCAGGACTCATATGGTTTAGAAGTGGATGCTATTGTGCAAAAATATAATGGAGATTGGATTGCTTTTGAAATTAAACTTGGAACTGGACAAATTGAAGAAGCCGCTAAAAACCTCCATAAAATGGTTTCAAGATTAGACAAAACAAAAGTTAAACCACCAAAATCACTAAATATAATTACAGGTACTGGAATAAGTTACACTCGAAAAGATAAAATTAATGTTATTTCCCTAGCATCATTAGGAATTTAATTCTTTGATAAATAATTATTAAGCAAACTACAGTCTTTTTTATCCGTAATCCCCGAGTCAACTTAAGAATTTTTAAAATAAATTTTTATAAAAATTCAAAAAAATATTCCAAATCTTTATAACGATCTATTAAACTCAATTAATATTTAATATTTCTTTGCTTAAGTTGACAGAATTGACTAAAAAATTATAATTTCATGAAAAATTTAAAAATATTGAATTATTTGACAAACTCTCATATTTCTTTTTTTAATTCATCCAATAAATTATCAACAATACTATAATCAATAGCAAAATTTTTTTGAATCACCCTTTTTTTGAATTATGCTTTTTCTTTGAATTATCCTGTTTAATCATACCTAATACAAATCCATACATATCCATTAATTTAGCATTTGTATAAACATTAGATGTTTCATTAGAAGATTTAAAATCTTTAGTATTTATTTTAAATGATTTGAAAGTAGATTCAAATATATCATAAAAGCGTTTTAGTTTATTTAAAGATTCTTCATTAAATTTATTAACTTTAAGTCCTTTGCAAAAATACCTATCAAATGCTGGAACATTAGCATAAACTCCTAACATTATTTTTGTTATTAGTGTTTTAGAAGGATTATTTTTGTTATCAAAGGCATTAATTATTTCTTCTTTAAAATCAAAAATCATTTCAATATTTTCATCATTATAATTATCTAAATCTATTTCCCATAACTTATGATTAGAATTAGAAATAGCCTTAATAAGATTTTCATAGTTTTTAACACTTTTAGATAAAAGAAATGATTTCCCTCTCATCATGCCCCAGCTTGCAAGATAAAAACCTATTTGTAAACAACTCATTTGAATATTAGATTCACTAGCTAACTCCTCAATACACCCCTCTTTATAAAAAGAATGAAAGTAATTGTAACAATAATCAAAAGAAGAATATCTATTTTTATAAAATTTATCTTCTCCTTCTTGATTTTGACCTAAAAGAAAGTGATTTATTGATTTTTCGGCTTTGTAGAAACCCTTTTTTTTATGGGATTTGTGTTGATCTGTAGATGTTGTATATTGTGTTTTTGAGTTTTGTTTCTTTGTTTGATGTTTTTTGTGTTTTGCTTTGGTTTGTTCCGTTGAATATTCTTTTTATTACGCTGAATATGCTTTCTA
>JBOFHT010000020.1:0-9100 GCA_051649785.1 Methanobacteriaceae archaeon | reverse complement strand
TGTAATTGTTAGGTTAATAAGTGTTAAACTACCACCTCCTATATCAAAAATCCAATTAACATTAGATCCATTAATAACAGTTGAATTATTACCAATAATAGTTAGATTACGACTAGATAAAGTTAAATTAACATTACCTGAACCATTGTACTCATTATCATTCAAATAAATAGTACCATTAGTTATATTAGCTAAACCAGTACTGAGAGTAGTTCCATCATCAATGGAAATATTATCTTGACTATTAGTAGTAACAGCTGCACTAACACTACTAATTGAAAGTAATGTTATTAAAACAAAAAAAAGCACAATAAAAAGCGTATTAATCTTTAAATTTTTATTTGTCACGTTTTTCACCTCCTTTTTATAATCAGTTAAAATAATTTAGAGTTTTTATATAAATCAATTATTAATTATTATAAAAATATATTTAGGATTGATTTTGAGGTTATCTTAGGGATATTTTATAGTGACTTTTACAATCAACTAAATATATGCTTATTTGATGAAAAAAAACAACATATAATTATATATATGTTATGGAATTTTAACACCATTTACTAATTTGATTGCAATGTTATATAACTATTCCTAATTGTTAATATTAAGTTTAGAACTGTTGTACATTATATTTCAACAAACAATTTACTAAAAATATTATATTAATCTAATTAAAAAAAGGACATAGGGAAGAATAAAACTACTAATGCTAATGAAACTTATCTATGAATAACACTATCAAAAATAAAGCTCTTAAGAATAAATTACTTTTTTAAATTTAGAATTAAATTTTATTTTTTAACTTTAGCTAATTTAGATGTTTACATATAGATATAAGTACTAATATTTACCTATTAATAAGAAAAATATAGAAATGCATGTATGATGTATATTAATAATATTTTTTAGATTAGGTTTTAGTTTAGTTTCTATAATAATTCTAGATAAATCTATTTTTCAAGAACAGTTAATTGAATAATAATTTGTTAAATTTTTATAAAAATTTACTTTAAAAAATCATTATTGGAAATAGATAATATAATATATAATTAATATTATAATTATATTAGAATAATAAAACTAATTAATTTTTAACTTTGTAAATATTTTTAAATTAATTTTTTTGAATTAAAATATTATTTTTACCTAATTTATCTAAATGTTTAAATACCATTAAGTAGAATATAATTACATTATAATTACTTTACAATTATAATTATTTTGCATTATAATTTTACAATTTAAAATATATGAATTTAGTTTATAGTTATTACAGCATTATATAACTTAGCTATTTTCCATTAGCTATTTTCAATATAGTTGTATTAAATTTAGTATTTTAATAAATACTATTTTATTATTCCTAATGGCTAATATTAATGTAATTATATTAAATTAAACTTTGAATTAAGTTTCAAATTAAATTTCAAGTTAAAACTCAAATTATTAAGTTTATAGGTGTAATCATGGATAATGAAAATTCCATATATGCTCTTAAAACAGCTACTGGACAAGAAAGAAATGTGGCTTCTCTATTAGCAGGGAAAATAAAAGACAGTTCAATTGAAGTTAATGCTGTCCTTGTTCCAGAAGCATTGAAAGGGTATATCTTAATTGAAGCTTCTTCAAAAATAGATTTGCAAGATCATGCTTTTAAATCAATTCCTCGTCATTTATTTAGAGGAATGGTTGAATCTAAAAGTGCTAGTGCACCAAATACAGTAAGTTTTGAAGAAGTTAAAAAATTCTTAAAACCAGAACCTATAATATCTTCCATTAAAGAAGGAAGTATTGTTGAGCTTGTTTCTGGCCCTTTCAAAGCAGAAAAAGCAAAAGTAATTCGTATAGGCGAATCAAAAGAAGAAGTGGTTTTAGAATTAATAGAAGCTGCGGTTCCAATCCCAGTTACAGTTAAAGCTGATCAAATTAGAATTATAAAAAAGGAGGCTGACTAATGGCTAAAGATACAGTAGAAATTCTTATAGAAGGTGGAAGTGCAACTCCAGGACCTCCATTAGGTCCTGCAATAGGTCCATTTGGACTTAACATGATGGAAGTTGTTGACCAAATTAATAAAAAAAGTGAAGATTTTAAAGGAATGAAAGTACCTGTTAAAGTAATAATTGACAGTAAAACTAAAGAATTTGAAATCTCTATTGGTACTCCTCCAACAACAGCACTTATTATGGATGAATTAAAAATAGACAAAGCTTCCCAAGAACCAGGTGCTGACTGGGTTGCAGATTTGTCTGTAGAACAAGCATTAAAAGTTGCAAGAATGAAATTCGATTCTCTTTTGTCTAATGATTATAAACATGGGGCTAAAGAAGTAATGGGAACTTGCGTTAGTATGGGAATTACTGTTGATGGTAAAGACCCACGTGATGCTCAAAAAGCTGTTGATGCTGGTGAATACGACGATATTTTAGTAAGTTAATATTAATATATTCTAAGTTAATATTAATAATATTATATTATAATATCTCAATAAATTTTAACCAAAAATTCAACCAAAAAAATTTAAATAATAAGATTTAAATAATATATTGTTATTATTTGATATTCAAATAATAAGATTTAAACAATAAAACTATTATTAATCCTAAAATTTAAATAAATAAATTTAAATAAATAACTTATAATTATTACTTTAAATGATAATATAGTTTCAAGTGTCCTTATTTTAATAAATATTAGATACTAGCTATATTTGATAAAGTTTAATGTTCATTGAATGATATAACTAGAATTATATTAGAATATATTTATATATTTCATGTAATTCTGTTTATAATCACTCATGAAACCTAAATATCCATTAGTGAACTTTAAAGTTCATGGAGGATTTATATGACACAAGATGTAATTGAAGCGGTGAAGAAGGCAAAAGAACAATCAAAGCCGAGAAACTTCACACAATCTATTGATGTTGTTATCAATATCAAAGATTTAGATGTCAAAAAACCAGAAAATAGGTTTGATGAGGAAGTTACACTCCCTAATGGCCGTGGTAAAGATATTAAAATAGGTTTTATCGCCGACGGGGAATTAGCACTCCAAGCTAAAAATGCTGGTGCAAATCTTGTTATAACTAAAGAAGAATTAGAAGAGCTAGGTAAAAATCGTAAAGATGCTAAGAAATTAGCTAATAAAACCGATTTCTTTGTAGCTCAAGCTGATATGATGCCAAAGGTTGGTAGATTCTTAGGTCCAGTTTTAGGTCCAAGGAAAAAAATGCCAAAACCTGTACCTGCTAGTGTAAAACCTGAGCCATTAATGGAAAGGTTACAAAGCACTGTTAAGATAGGTGTCAAAGATCACGCATCAATTCAAACTTTAGTTGGAACTCAAGAGATGTCCGATGAAGAAATAGCTGAAAATATTGAAGCTGTTCTTACTGTCCTAGACCGCAAGTTAGAAAAAGGAAGAAAACAAATAAAATCCATGTTTATTAAAACAACTATGGGTTCAGTAGTGAGGGCGATATAATGGCTCATGTTGCTGAATGGAAGAAAAAAGAAGTTGCTGAGATTAAAAACTTAGTAGAATCCCATGATGTTGTTGGAATAGCTAATTTAGCTAATATTCCTGCAAAACAACTTCAACAGATGAGACAAAGTCTCACTGGTAAGGCTATTATTAGAATGTCTAAAAAGAACCTTATTGACTTAGCACTTCAAGGAACTGAAAGTAAAAATAATATCATTGGCTTAAATGATCATATGGATGGTCAACCTGCTATGATATTTACTGAAATGAATCCTTTTAAGTTGTTTAAGATTTTGGAAAGTAATAAAACTTCTGCTCCTGCTAAAACAGGAAATATAGCTACTGAAGATATCGTAGTTCCTAAAGGTGACACTGGATTTGAGCCAGGACCTATTCTTGGAGAATTACAACAAGTAGGGATTCCCGCAAAGATTGATAAAGGAAAGATAGTTGTTAATGACGATCATGTAGTTGTTAAAGCAGGAGAAGCTGTTTCAGCACCTGTAGCTAGTATGTTAACTCGTTTAGATATTCAGCCAATGGAAGTAGGTATTGACTTACGTGCTGCTTATGAAGACGAAACTATTTACACTAGTGATTTATTAACTATTGATGATGAGCAAACACTTGTAGATATTAAAACTGCTTTTACAAAAGCATTTAATTTGTCTCTTAATGCTCCGATTTACACTACCCAAACAATGGATGCTATTATTTCAAATGCTGCTTCAAAGTCTATGAACTTAGCAATTTATGCTTCAGTCTTAAACTCTAAAACTTCTGAAATTATCTTAGCTAAAGCTTATGCTCAAATGTTAGCTATTGCTCGTGCAGTATCTAGCGATGATGATGCTTTAGATGAAGACCTTAAATCTAAATTGGCTAATGTTGCAGCTGCTCCTGTAGCTACTGAAACAACTGCTGATGAAGTTGAGGAAGAAGAAGTAGAAGAGGAAGATTCTGAAGAGGAAGCTGCTGCTGGATTAGGAGCTCTTTTCGGATAATTCAATTTATTGATTTTAAAATTTAAATTAAAGTTTGTTGTTTAATTTCTTAATAAACTAATAAAACTAATAAAAAAATAATTTAGTCTAAAAATTTTAGTCTATTATAACAAAAAGGTGATAAAATGGAATATATATACGCTGCAATGATTTTGCACACCACTGGTCAAGATATTAATGAAGAAAATGTTAAAAATATAATTGAAGCTGCTGGGGAAACCGCAGACGATGCAAGATTAAAAGCTTTAATTGCTGCTTTAGAAGACGTTGACATAGAAGAAGCTATGGAAACTACTGCTATGGCTGCTGCAGCACCTGTTGCTGCTGCTCCTGTTGCTGAAGAAGCTGCTGAAGAGCCAGAAGAAGAAGAAAGTGAAGAAGAAGCTGAAGAAGAAGCTGCTGCTGGATTAGGAGCACTCTTCGGATAGTTTTTTTCTTTCTTTTCTTTTCTTTTTTTATTTTTTTAATTTTTCAAATATTTTAAATAATATTACTATTATTACCATTACAATTATTATCATAATCACTATTGTTATTATCATTATTACCATTATTAATAATAGCTTCAATAGTATTACTAACAATAATAATATTAATAATATAATTAACAATATTAATAACTAATTTAAATAATATTTGAGATTCTTTTTATTTTTCAATATTTTATTTTTAGCTATTTTTAATAATACTAAATATTAACAAGTTTTTACTATTTTTATTACAGTCTATATTAATTATTCTATTAATTCCAGTAATCCCACTAATTTCAGTAACTCCATTAATCTAGTTAACTTCACTAATTTTATTAACTCTATTAATTTAATTAATTTAATTAATTCTAATAATTCCAGCAATTCTTGTATTTCTACTAATTTCATTAATAATAATTCTAATAACAATGAAAATGATAATATTACATCTATTACTAATTTTAACACTAATATTATTATTTATATGTTATGGTGAATTATAGTCATTTTACATATCCCATTCGCTCTATTAACTCTATTTATCATTGCTAATTTTTTCATTAGATATATTCTATTTTTTATTATAATTTGTGTTTTTATGATAAAACTTATTAAAGTAGATAAACATATTAAAAATATTATTGATTAATATAAATTAAATAATTAAACTAATCAAATTAACAACTCAATTTAACTGATTAATATGTCTAAACAGCTAGAAAAACTTGGATATGAAAAAAAAACTTGTAAAACTTGTGGAAATGACTTTTGGTCTATTGGAGGGCGAGCTACTTGTGGGGATGCTCCTTGTGATGAATATAGTTTTATTGGAAACCCAGCAACTAGTAAAAGCTATGATCTATATGAAATTCAAAAAGCTTTTCGCGAATTCTTTGAAAGTAGAGGTCATACTTCAATAAACAGGTATCCTGTACTGGCTAAGCGTTGGAGAGATGATGTTTTTTTAGTTGGGGCATCTATTTACGATTTCCAGCCATGGGTTAGCTCTGGTTTAGTTGAACCTCCAGCAAACCCCCTTACAATAGCTCAACCTTCTATTCGTCTTAATGATGTTGACAATGTAGGTAGGACTGGTAGACACATGACATGTTTTACAATGGGAGCACATCATGCATTTAACACTCCTGAAAAACAAATTTACTGGGAAGATACGACTCTTGAACTGTGCCATGATTTTATTGAAAGTATTGGGATAACTGGAGATGAAATAACTTTCATTGAGTCCTGGTGGAAAGGTGGTGGAAATGAAGGGCCTTGTTACGAGGTTTGTGTACGTGGTGTGGAGCTAGCTACTCTTGTTTTTATCCAATATCGAACATTAGCTAATGGTGAAAAAGAAAAAATCCCTTTAACTATTGTAGATACAGGATATGGCCTAGAACGTTTTGCTTGGATTTCTCAAGGTACTCCTACTGCTTATGATGCTTGTTTTGCTCCTGTAATTAATAAATTAATGAGTCTTGCTAACATAAAAATAAATGAATCTATTTTAGCTGAAAATGCTCAAGTAGCAGGAATGATGGATATTGAAAACTTTGCAGACTTGAAAAAACTCAGAGAAAAAGTAGCTAATAAACTTAATATAAGCTTAGATGAACTTTTAGAATCTGCCGAACCAATGGAAGCTATTTATATTATTGCAGATCATACACGCTGTTTAGCATTTATGCTAGCTGATGGTATTATTCCATCTAATGTTAAAGAAGGTTATTTAGCTAGATTAGTTCTTCGCCGTACAATAAGGTTTATGAAAGAACTTAATTTAAACCAATCTCTTGGAGAAATTATGGAAATTCAATTAGAGTTTTTAGATAAGTTTTATAGTGAAATTAAAGACTCTCACAACCATATCATGAATATTATATCCCTTGAAGAAGAAAGATATTCTAAAACAATAGAAAAAGGAAAAAAGGTTGTTAAGCGAGCTATTAAAGATTTAAATAAAAAGAAAGTAGAAGAAATGCCTCTTGAAACCTTAATTAATTTATATGATGCTCAAGGTATGCCTCCTGAAACTGTTAAAGAAATAGCTGACTCTTTAAACTTTAAAGTGCATATTCCTGATAATTTTTTTACTTTAGTAGCTAATGAACACGAAGAAGACACTCAAGCGATTAAAAATGCTTTAGAATTCGATTATCCTAAAACTAAGCTTCTTTTTTATGAAGATTTTAATATGACTAATTTTGATGCTGAAATTATTGATATTATTAACCTTAACAGCACTACCAATAAAAATAATATTAACAATAATAATATTAATAATACTAATAACATTAATAATAACAAAGAATCTAATGAAAATAAGAACGAATCAAATAATCATGAATATGCAATTATTTTAAACCAAACTGCATTTTATCCTGAAGGAGGAGGCCAACCTTCTGATTTAGGAACTTTAGAAATAGATGGCAATATTTTTGATGTTAAACATGCTGAAAAAGTGGGAGATGTTGTTTTACATAAAATTTCTAATTTAAAGGATAACTTTAATAATACTTCTAATTTTACAGGTAAAGCAGTTAAAGGTGAAATTAATTGGAATAGGCGTATTTCTCTAGCTAGAAATCATACAGCTACTCACTTAATTGTCGCAGCTTCTAAAAAAGTTTTAGGTGAACATATTTGGCAAGCTGGTGCTCAAAAAGGTATGGATCACTCTAGAATTGATTTATCTCACTATAAACGTATTAATCAAAATGAAATTGACGAAATTGAGCAAATAGCTAATAGCTATGTTATGGATAACCTTAATATTGATATTAACTTTATGAATAGAACTGAAGCTGAGAAAAAGTATGGATTTACATTGTACCAAGGTGGTGTTGTTCCAGGTTCTTCTATCCGTATTATAAATATTCCTGGAATTGATGTTCAAGCATGTGCAGGTACTCATGTATCTAGAACAGGGGATATTGGCCTTATTAAAATTAATAAAACTGAAAGAATCCAGGATGGTGTTGAAAGGATTGATTTTTCAGCAGGAGATTCTGCAGTTAAGTCAATGGAATTAAATGATAGCTATTTACGTGAAAGCTGTGATATTTTCGCTGTAAATCATAATCAACTTCCTAAAACTTGTAATCGTTTTTTCACTGAATGGAAATCATATAAAAATGAAATAAACAAGCTTAAATCTGAAATAGCTACTTTAAAAACTCAATCATTAGGTAATAATGTTGAAACAATTGGAAATCTTAAATATTTAGCTACTATTATTGATAGTGATATTAAAGAGCTTCAAAAAATAGCTACTGATTTTACAGATAGTTTAAAAGCAGATATTATTATTATAGGGAATAATAATGGAAAAATTGTTGGTGCATCATCAAAGAATGCAATGGATTCTGGTATTAAAATAAATGAAATTATTAAAGAATCTGCTGGAATTTTAGGTGGTGGGGGTGGCGGTCGCCCTAATTTAGCTCAAGGAGCAGGTCCAAAAGCAGATAAAATCCAAGAAGCTATTGACTTTGCAATTTCAAAAGTTGAAGATGCCATTTAAGTTTTAAATAGAAAGTACTGGAGTAATATTATGGTTAGCAATTCTAATTCTACATCTAATAATTCTAAATCACGGTCTATTGAAGATATTAATGAGAAAATAGCTAGTGGTAAAGCTACTATTTTAACAGCACATGAATTTAAAAACCTTGTTAAAGAAGGATCCCCTCCTAAACTTGAAGAAGTTGATGTAGTAACTTGTGGGACTTGTGGAGTAATGTCGGGAACTACTGCACTTTTTAATCTTACAGTTTCTGAAGCAGGTATATTTAAAAAAGCTAAAAAACTTTATTTAAATGGAGTTCCAGCTTTTACAGGACCGTGTCCTAATGAATGGTTAGGTTCTGTAGATGCATTTGTTTATGGAACTTCTCATAGTAAAAATGACTCTGAATATGGAGGGGGCTTTTTATTTAAAGATTTACTTGAAGGTAAAGAAATTTCTATTGAACTAGAATCTATTGATGGGGATATTATTGAATCAACAACTACTCTAGATGAAATGGGTAAAGCTCATCTTATCGGAACTCGTATGGCTTTTAAAAACTACACAGCTTTTACTAATCCTGGTAAGAGTTCTGTTTCATCAATATTTAATGCAATTCCATTAGA
>JBOFHT010000019.1:0-2104 GCA_051649785.1 Methanobacteriaceae archaeon | reverse complement strand
AGTTGATAATTCTCCAGATTACCGATCTACTATGGATTTAGAGATTAATGGTTCAATTATAACAATTAATATTAATTCAAATGATCCTACTTCATTTAGAGCATCTATAAACTCCATAATAAAGCTTATGATATTATCTAATAAAATGGCCAATATTAATAATAAATAATTACTTAAATTTATATACTTCAAAATCATAAGTATTATTGTATATTTTTAATAAATATTAATTTAATGTTATAAAAATTGTAAATGGTAGCTATGTTTTAATATTAATAATACCAATTACATTTAACACAAATATATTTAATAAGTATTTATTCTATTTAATTAACAAATTTAAATATAAATTTAAATCACAGATAAAAAAAGAGATAAGGTGAAATAATGGAAGTACCACAAAATTTACAACATCAATTAAACCAATTCCAGCAATTACAACAACAAGCTCAAGCAGTTACAGTTCAAAAACAAACTGTTGAAATTCAAATACAAGAAGCTGAAAGAGCTATTGAAGAACTTAAAAAAACTGAATCTGGAGCAGATGTCTTTAAAACAGCAGGAAATTTACTTATTAAAGTAGATAGAGATGAAACATTTTCAGAATTAGAAGAACAAATTGAAACTCTTAAGTTGCGTGAAAAAACTATTGCTAGACAAGATGAAAGAGTTATGAAAAAATTACAAGAAATGCAAGCTTCAATTCAAGAAGCAATGAATAATACAACTCCTGAACTCTAAATTTTTCTAATTTTAGCTATTATAATATTAATAGCTTAATAATTTTTTATTATTCTTATTTAATTTCTAAGTTAGTATAATTTTCATAACTTTTCACTTATTAGGGTATAATTTTCATATAACTTATCTAAATTTATATATTATATTATTAAGATACCTAGTTTCTCTATTTTTAACTTAACTGTATTTTCATGATTCTAACTTTTTTAACATTATAACTAATAATAATAATAATTTTCTTTTAATTATTTTACCTACTACCAATACTAACAATATTACTACTATTGTCAATATTACTACTACTGACACTAACATTAATGATTTTCACAATATATAGGATGATAATATGGATAATAATAACAATAATAAAACCAATAATGATGTTGATAATTCTAAAACTAAGCTTAAAATTCTTAGTGAAGAAGATATTAATACAATAACTCAATTTGTCTCAGATAAGGCTTATAATTTAACTTTATCAAAAGTATCTTCTAAAGAGATTCTTGATATTGATATTAAAACTGAAATATCTTATGATGAAGTTGATAGGGAATTAGATGTTGATTTGGCTATTAATGTTGATTTTGATAAATTATATGATGGGGATGAAGAATTAGCTACTAATTTAACCAATGAAGTTCTTGATTTAACTCATTATGCTTTAGATAAGTATTTGGATGATAATTTTCGCCAGTAAATGGAAATTATGATAAAATAGATAAATAATATGGTAATTCTTATCTAAAAATAGTTTCTCCTTTTTATTCTTAAAGTAAAATTTATATTAATCAATACGGTTTTAATATTTTTCAAGTTAACTTTAAATATAATGAGATATATAATAATAATTGGTGATACCATAATGGATATTGGGTCTTTCCTTAGTTTATCACAAATATCATAGGGAGTTTAGCTACTAATTGTAGCTACTCTTTCTTTAGATTAATTTTCTTTTTTAATAAGTAAATCAACTTAAACTAACAAAACTAATTCAGTAGTTCATATAAATATTTTTTATTAAATATTAATTAAGGTTTAACTATTTTTAATATATAATGCTAAATTTTTTATAGTGCTATATACATAATTAATATGTAGTATGATAATTATCTAATATTTCATAATGTTTATATTTTATTAATATTTTTATAGTTTATCCATATTTATCTAATTTATATATATTTATTTAATTTACTTAAATCAAGTATTCTAAATTTTATCATTTATTTAAATTTCATTTTTTTGGTGCTTTTATGAATAGATCTAAACAAATAACCATTATAATAGCCATTATTCTAGTCTTTGGTTTTTATTTATGGGGAACAAGTCAACTTGCTTTGGTAGAACCAGTAGGTCGTTTAAC
>JBOFHT010000018.1:0-78310 GCA_051649785.1 Methanobacteriaceae archaeon | reverse complement strand
ATACACAATACACATTAGAAAAATGTGCAGAATCTATTGAAAGTGAGGGTGTTGAAACTGAAATCATCTCACTTAGAGGGAAAAAAATAGAATCCTGTATTGCATGTATGAAATGTAGAAAGACTGCAAAATGTGCTTTAAAAGATGATTTAAATGAAATAATGGATAAACTGCGTGAAGCAGATGGATTTATTCCAGCATCCCCAGTTTACTTTGGAACTGCACGTGGAGATATAATGGCAGCTTTACAAAGAATTGGAATGGTTTCAAGGGCTAATGATCAGTTTCTAAAACATATGGTAGGAGCTCCCATTGCAGTAGCTAGAAGAGGAGGCCACACACTTACATTACAAGAAATGCTAATGTTTTTCTTAATTAATGAAATGATAGTCCCAGGATCAACTTACTGGAATATGGTATTTGCTGGACCCTCTGGAGAAGCTCAAAATGACGAAGAAGGTATTAATACCATTAAATCATTTGGAGTTAATGTAGCTAAATTAATTAAAAAGCTAGAATAAATAAAACAAATTGCTAAATCTAAAATAATCATAATGGAGCAAATAATATGAAAATAGCTATTGCAAGTTCAAATAACAAGGATGTTGATTTACACTTTGGAAAAGCAAGAAATATTATAATATATGAACTTGAAGATAAAACTGCAAATAAAATTGAAAATAGAGAAGTTATAATTAATGATGATCAACGTCACCAGTGGAAAAAAGTTTTAGAAACTATTAAAGACTGTGATATTGTTATTTGTGCTCAAGCGGGTTTAAAGTCAAAAATAGGAATTGATGAAGCAGGAATAAAAGTAGTTGAAGACGAAGGTCCAGTTGATGAAGTTCTAGCTAGATATATTAAGCACATTGAATTTATGAAAAAGCCTATTTTCTAATTCTTTACTTCATTTATTATTTATATATTTTAAATCAAAACATTAATAAGTACTAAATCATATTATACATTATTTAAGATTATTAGTTCTTAATTTTTATTATATTTATTATAATTATACATTACTATTTTTTATATTTTCAATGAAGTTCTTATTTTTATAATATTACTTTTATTAATAATAAACTCCAATAGTTTTTATATTATTTGCATTATTCCTATATCAACCAAAGGTTTAAATACTAATAAGCCAAAAAGTTATAGTAACCTTTAATAAGGCGGGACTTAACTTTTTTAATTTAATATTTGTAGGGTTACCAGAATATTTAATAATTAATATCTGTAAGTAACAACTTATAGCGATAGCTATGTTTAATTAGTTATATATTAGCTTAACAATTAGAATAATGTTTTAATAGTAGTTAAAATTGTAACTAATCTTATTTTTAGTAATTTATATTACCCCAGATGTTGCTGTATTTTATACAATTACTAGTACACTTATTATTAGTGTTATTAATATTTTTATTATTAAAGCAATATAAGGCAATATTATCAAAATTATTACTAATTTACAAATTTAGTGCCGTGTTTAAGCAAAACTAGGTACAATTACAATCATAAAGTCAAATGAAATAAAAAAATTTATAAATAAAACGAGGTATGATTTAATGGCAAAAGCAAGAAGGCGAAGAGCACGGGATACATGGAAAGAGAAAGAATGGTATATGATAAAAACTCCTAAAGCATTTGGAGACAAAGATATCGGTGAAACTCCTGCAAGAGACCCTGATTTTTTAATTAAAAGAGGCGTTGAAATAACTTTAAGAGAATTAACTGGAGACTTTTCAAAACAATATATCAAACTTAAATTTGAAGTTGATAATGTAGCTGGAAAAATAGCTAATACTGTTTATACAGGTCACACTGTCACAACTGATTATGTTAGAAGTATGATTAGAAGAGGGACTAGTAGAATTGATGCTACTGTAGTAGCTAAAAGTAACGACGGCCATGAAATTAAACTTCATGTTTTAGCTATAACTACTCGTAGATCAAAGTCTTCCCAACAAAAATATATGAGAGAGCTTATTCAAGAAATTATAAAGAAATCTGCTTCTCATAAAAACTTCGAAGAACTTATTGAAACCAGTGTTAATGGTAGATTAGCTTCTGATGTTTATCACAAAGCTAAAAAGATTTACCCTCTTAAAAGAGTGGAAGTAATTAAAAGTAAAGTCATAAAATAGATTATTAACTTAATCTTGACTTTATTTAAAATTTAACTCAAATAAAACAAAACCAATAAATTAATACTCCATAAGACTGTGATAAAGTGGAATATATAATGGAATGGACAATATTGAATTGGGGATATCTCCTACTCTTGTTCATTGCTGGGATTATAACCTATTATAGAAAAGACTTAGACTTTATAGGTTCTGCTTTAATGGTCATTATGGGAGTTACTATTATTTTTTCAGCTGGTCCTAGCTGGCTCTTTTTAATTCTTATTTTTTTAGTTCTTAGTTTAGCTGCAACAAAATACAAAAAGGAATATAAGGCAGATAAACGAATGTATGAAGGAAAACGTACTGCTAAAAATGTTATTTCTAATGGAATTATCGCTTTTTTAATGGCTGCTTTTGGAGGATTTTATGCTCCTTTAATTGGAGGTTTTATTGGTGCTATTGCAACAGCTACTGCTGACACTTTAGCTAGTGAAATTGGTGTCTTAAGGCAACCTCGTTTAATAACAAATTTTAAAAAAGTCCCTGCGGGAACTGATGGAGCTATTTCAGTACTTGGAACTGTAATGGGAATTATAGGTGCCTCAATTATAGGCGGAGCTGCATTTTTACTAGGTATTTTTGAACCACATTTAGGATATTTAACAAGTAATAGCTTTCTTGCTTCAATTATAATTGCAATAATAGCAGGAACAGTAGGCTGTTTTATGGATAGTTTTCTTGGGGCTACTCTTGAACGTCGTAATATTATTAATAATGAGCACGTCAACCTTTTTGCAACTATTACTGGTGCTTTAGTTGGAATTATTGTAGTTATCCTTATTAGCTAATCTATTTCTAAATACTTCTTTTTAATTATTTTTTCATTTATACCCATTTTTAATATTTATTCTAATTCTTTTAATGTTTCTAGTTATTTTAGTGCTTTTATTATTTTTACAACTAATTTAATTAATAATAGCAATAATGACAATTTTAACAATGACCCTAATAACCTAATGGTCACAATATTGATAATGATATTGACTAAATTATTATTAATAATAACAATATTTAACTAAATTATTTATTCAAAATGTAAGACAAATATAATAAAATTTATTAGTAGTGTAAACATAAATATGATTATTAAAGTTAATAATAGGATTATAAAAGATATCATAAATGAAATTAGGAATAATGTCTAAAATTCTAAAAATCCTGAATAATATACTAATATTATAATAATAGAATTAAAAAATATATCAACTAATTAAACTATAAACTAATAAATATAACAAATTTTTACAACTAATAACATCATTAAACAAGGTGATAATGTGAAAGGACTGATTCTAATTATAGATGGGATGGGAGACCGTCCATTAAAAGAATTTGATAACAAGACGGTTTTACAGGCCGCTAACACCCCTAACATGGATGAAATGGCTAAGCGTGGGATTAATGGAATTATGGATCCTATAAAACCTGGAATAAGGGCAGGTAGTGATACATCACATATTTCAATATTAGGATACGACCCTTATAAAGTTTACACCGGCCGTGGTCCCTTTGAAGCAGCAGGAGTTGGTTTAGATATTATCCCTGGAGATATTGCTTTTAGATGTAACTTTTCAACTGCTGATGAAAACTTAGTAATTACAGACCGTCGTGCAGGTAGAATCAGAGAAGGAACTGATAAAATAATAGAACATCTTAATACTATGAAAATTGATGGTTTTGAAGATGTAGAAATAATATTTAAAGAATCCACCGGGCATAGATCTGTTTTATTACTTAGAGGAAAAGGACTTTCAGATAAAGTATCTGATGCAGACCCAAAAAAAGAAGGAAAAGTTCCTAAAGAAGTAAAACCTTTAGAAAACACTAAAGAAGCAGAAAAAACTGCTAAAATCCTTAATCTCATTGTAAAAGAATCATATAATCTTATTAAAGATCATCCCGTAAACAAAAAAAGGGAAAACAATAGCGAAAACCCTGCTAACATTATAATTCCACGTGGAGCAGGTGCAGTACCTAATGTAGAACCATTAAATGAAAAATATAATATTAGTTCAGTATGTATAGCTGAAACAGGACTTATAATGGGAATTGCAAAATTAGCAGGCATGGATATTATTGAAGTCGAAGGAGCAACCGGTGGAACTGATACAAACCTTAATAATATAGCAGATAGTATTGTAAACAATGTTCAAAATAGCTCCCATGATTTCTTCTTAATTAATATTGATGGTGCAGATGAAGCAGGACATGACGGAAATGCAAAAGAAAAGCTTGAATTTTTAGAAGATTTAGATAAATTAGTGATATCAAAATTACTAACTCTTCTAGAACAAGAAGAATGTTACATAATAGTAACAGCTGATCATTCTACACCTATTTCAATATCAGATCATAGCGGAGATCCAGTTCCTATTATAATTAATGGCCCTGAAATAAGAGTTGATCATGTAGAGTCATTTAATGAAATTGATTCAGCAGCAGGAGCGTTATGTAGAATCAGAGCTTCCAATTTAATGGACATTCTTATGGATTTAATGAATAACTCTGCTAAATTTGGTGCATAAATTCTAAGTACTAATAATAACAGAATATTAGAATAAATAATATAAACAAGTGCACTAAATAATAAATAAAGTAAATATATCAACATATCAAACAAGATTAACAACGGTGTGGCAATGGGAAGAAACACAAAAAATAAAAGAAAGCTTTTTGGAACTTCAGGAATACGGGGAAAGATTGGTAGTGAAGTAAATGCAGAATTAGGACTTAAAATTGGAAAAGCATTAGCTACTTATCTTAGTGATAATGGTAATACTATCTTGGGAAAGAATAACGAGTCTAAAAACCCTAATAATACTAATACCAATAATACTGGCAATAGTACTAGTAATTGTAATGATAATGCAGACAATAAGGCTAATAAAATAGTTATTGGCTATGACCCACGTACAACTAATAAAATGCTTGAAAGTGCAATAACTGCAGGTTTACTTGAATCTGGTTGCGATGTACTCCTACTAGGCATGGTTCCAACACCTCTTGTTGGTTATGCTACTGAAAAAACTAACTCTGATGCGGGAATTATGATTACTGCTTCACACAATCCTTCACAATACAATGGAATGAAATTATGGAATAAAAATGGAATGGCTTATACCCAATCCCAAGAAGAAGCCATTGAAGATATATACAACCAAAATAACTATATTCAAAAGACTTGGAGTGAAGTAGGTCAAGTTAACACAATTGAAGAAGTAAAGGATCAATATATTGAAGACCTCTTAAATCAAGTTGATATTAAAAAGAAAAACGATAATACTTCTTTAAAAGTCGTGATTGACTGTGCATCAGGTGCAGGTTCATATTTTTCCCCATTGATATTTAGAAAAGCAGGTTGTGATGTTTTATCCATTAATGCTCAAGCAGATGGGCATTTCCCTGGACGAAATCCAGAACCTAATAAAGCTAATTTAGGAGATTTAATGAAAATAGTTAAAGCTACAGGTGCGGATATTGGTATTGCTCATGATGGTGATGCAGATAGAATGATAGCTATTGATGAAGAAGGTAAAGTGGGTGACTTTGATAAATTACTTGCAATAGCATGTAAACGATATGGAGCCCCTGTTGTTACAACTGTTGATGCGGGAATGAGTATTGAAGAATGTCTTGTTAGTAATTCTCTTGACAAATCTGATTCACAATTAAAATCTTCACATGTCATTAGAACAAAAGTTGGAGATGTTAATGTAGCTGAAGAAATTATAAAAATTGGAGCTAATTTTGGAGGAGAACCTTCAGGAACCTGGGTACACCCAGATTTTTGCATGTGTCCTGATGGGATATTATCTGGATTGATATTAGCTGAAATTGTATCAAAAAAAGGGAAATTATCAGAACTATTGGCAGAAATTCCGAATTATCCAAATATTCGTGAAAAAATTACATGTTCGGCTGAAGAAAAGCTAGCTGTAATGGATGCTGTTAACTCCAAATTTGAAAATTCATTTGATAATGTAAATAATGTAAATAAAATAGATGGTGTGCGTATCACCCTAGATGACGGTAGTTGGGTTTTAGTTAGACCTTCTGGAACTGAAGATTATGTTAGGATAACATTAGAATCAAAAACTGATGAAAAAGCAAAAGAAATACTTAAAAAATCAGTAGATTTCATAAATAATATTTTAAAATAAAGTAAATGGAATAAATATAGCAAATAATATAAAAATAATATTGATATTAATAATATCAATAATAGTAATAATAATGGTAATAATAATATAGATAATATAAACAAGCACCCAATAAATAATCGAAATAACGTAAATAATCAAAAATAATACAAATAATACTAATAATAATAAATCAGAATAAAAATCTATATACTCAAAAAGGGATGATATTATGAAAGCTATTATACTAAGTGCTGGTGAAGGGACTCGTATGCGCCCTTTGACAATAAATAAACCAAAACCAATGCTCCCTGTTGCAGGAAAACCTATTATACAATATAATATTGAAGCTTTACGTGACTCTGGAGTAAATGAAATATTGCTAATTGTTAATTATAAAGAAGAAATTGTAAAAAGCTATTTTGGTGATGGTTTAGACTTAGGAGTTAAGATTTCATATAAAACCCAAGAAGAACTATGTGGAACAGCTAATGCCATCTATCAGGGAAAAGAGTTTGTTGATAAGGGAGAATTTATTGTTCTTAATGGAGATATTATTGTTGATAAACATTTACTTCGAGATATAATTAAAGATTATGAATCTACAAACCCTGATACTTTAATTGTTTTAACAGAAGTTGATAACCCAAGCTGTTTTGGAGTAGTAGAAATAAAAGAAGGTTTTATTAAAAAAATTGTTGAAAAGCCTAAAAAAGGCGAGGAACCTAGTAACTTAATTAATACAGGAATATATGTATTTAATGAAGATATATTTGAAAAAATAGAAGAAACAGGAAAATCTGAAAGAGGAGAATATGAAATAACTGATTCTCTTTCTATGCAAATTAATGAAGATAAGTACATTAAAGGATATACAACAAATAAAGATTGGTTGGATATAGGTCGTCCATGGGAACTAATTGAGATTAATGAACAACTTCTTAACAAATTAAGCCGTGATATCAAAGGAACTATTGAAAGAGGAGCCACAATCCACGGCAATATCTATTTAGATGAAGGTAGTATAATTAGATCAGGTGTATACATTGATGGACCTGTTTACATTGGTAAAAATTGTGATATTGGGCCTAATTCCTATATAAGGGGCAATACTTACATTGGAAATAATGTAAGAGTAGGTAATGCTGTAGAAATTAAAAATTCAATTATTATGGAAAATACTAATGTTAATCATCTTAGTTATATTGGAGATTCAGTTATAGGGTCAAATTGTAATATTGCAGCAGGAACAAATGTTGCTAATTTACGTTTCGATGATAGAAGCATTAAAATAAAAGTTAAAGACGAATCTGTTGATAGTGGACGTCGTAAACTTGGAGTTATTATTGGAGACAGTGTTAAAACTGGTATAAACTCAAGTTTTAGCCCGGGAGTTAAAGTTGGTTTTAATTCCACTGTTGGACCTGGTGTTCTTCTTTATAAAGACTTAGATTCAAATAAGATTGTTTTAGTTGAACAAAGCCAAGTAATAAAAGATAAAAAGTAATATTAAATTATTATAAACCAATTATATTGCATCTCACTAGCAATTTATTAAAACAATACATTATAATCAATTAGTTAATTAATTTAGGCAAATTAACTAATTAAACTAATTTTTTAGTAAGTTTAGTATTGTATTATGTAATATATTATAAATTACAAACATAAATCGAGTATTATTATGAAAATAGATAGCACTGTTAAAATATTCAAAGGAGCTCGTGTCATAGGAGATATTAGCATTGGTAAAAACTCTTCGATATGGTATAATGCTGTTTTAAGAGGAGATATAGACTATATAAAAATTGGGGAAAATACTAATATCCAAGATAACTGTGTTATTCATTGTTCACATGGTTTTCCAACTATTTTAAAAGATAATGTCTCTATAGGTCATGGTGCAGTCTTACATGGTTGTGAAATAGAAGATAATGTAATAATTGGAATGAATGCAACTATTTTAAATGGTGCTAAAATAGCTAAAAATTCAGTAGTTGGTGCTGGAGCAGTTATTAGTGAAAATAAATCTTTCCCTGAAAAATCACTGATATTAGGAGTCCCTGGGAAAGTTGTACGTAGATTAAAAGATTTTGAAATAAATGGAATTGAAAAAAATGCTTCAGTTTATGTTAAACTAGCTAATGAATCTGAAGAGAGATAAAGGAAGGTAAATTTAAAAGAATTACTAGACTATTAGCAAATTATTAATTAAATATTGATTAATAAATTATTAAATAAGTAAATTAATAAATATAATAAGGTTAGTGCAAGTATGGTTAAAGTTAGAAAAATTGTAGAAGAATTAGATCCTTATGTTCCTGGAAGGTCACAAGAAGAAATAGCTAATGAATTTGGACTTAGAAAAGATGAAATTGTTAAGTTAGGATCTAATGAAAACCCATGGGGACCATCAAAAAAAGCAATATCCCTTATTGAACAGAACCTTGGAGAAATAAATCGTTACCCTGAAACCAACTTAAAAGAGCTAAAAAATGAAATAGCTAATTATTCTAATGTAGAAATAGAAAATGTTATTATTGGAGGAGATGGTGCTGATGAATTAATAGAAGTTCTTTGTAAAACATTTATGGATCATGGAACCGAGTTTATTGTTCCACAACCATCATATACTTATTATGAATTTATTTTTAAACCGTATGGTGCAATTCCAGTTTATGGTAAATGGGATTTAGATACTAATAAACTGGATTTAAAATCTGTACTTTCTAAAATTAATAAAAATACTAGAATGATATTTCTATGTAGTCCAAATAACCCCACCGGTTGCTTAATTGATAAAAAAGATATTGAAGCTGTTTTAAAAGCTACTGATGCATTAGTTGTTATTGATGAAGCTTATTTTGAATATTCTGAAGTTAATAATGTTGATTTATTAAAAAAGTATCCTAATGTGTTTATAATGAGAACTATGTCTAAAGTATTAGGTTTAGCTGGGATGAGAGTAGGATATGGCTTAGCTAATAAAAAAGTAATTGATTATATGAACCGTGTAAAGCCAGTGTTTAGTCTTAGTAGAACCTCTTATTTAGGAGCACTTGGAACTTTAAGGGATACACAATACATAGAAGAATCAATATCTAAAGGAATTGAAAGTAGAGATTTCCTATACAATGAAATGTCTAAAATACAAAAACTAAATGTGCTAAAGTCTTATGCTAACTATATTCTTGTAGGGATAAATGAAACCGGTTTTACAGCCGCAGAACTTACAAAAAGGTTAATGGAAAATGGAATTATTGTAAGAGACTGTACATCTTTTAAATACATTGATGAATATTGGATTAGGGTAAGTATTGGAACTATGGAAGAAAATAAAAAGTTTATTGGAATTTTAAAATCAATTTTAGAGGATTAGAAAAACAAAAATAAATATCAAATAATAAAGCAAAAAAGATATTGGTAACTGAGACAATAATGTAATGTATAAAATAATTTATAAATATTTATAAATTAGTATAATTAACCCCATTATTATTATTTTCCCCTCAACTCTCACACATATAACAAGTTCCATCATTATAATAAAAAGTAGCTAAGCATAAAATAAAAATATTAGGATAACTTGCTTTATTTTAGTAGGATAATTAATTTAAAAGGTTGGTTACTTATTTGATTATTTAAATTATGTATATACCAATTCCATAACATATACATAGCCATGTTCTTATATTCTATTAGTTGAAGTAGAGTATCTAATTAAAATTGAGTTGAAATTATAAGTAAAATATATGAATTATTTGGAGACGTGCAGTTAAATGATATTAGGTGGAACTGTTGTATCATCAGTAGAATTTTCAGGAAAAATATCATTAGCGATATTTTTTGCAAAATGCCTATTAAGATGTAGCTATTGCCATAATAGCGATATTTTAGAAGATGGTTACGAAATATCAAAAGAGGAAGTCTTTAAAATAATTGATGAAAATTCAGGATTTATTGATGCAGTTGTAGTCTCAGGAGGAGAACCCCTTATCCAGCTAGATGCATTAATTGAAATTTTAAAATATTCTCGAAAAAAAGGACTTAAAACAAAATTAGATACAAGCGGTTGTTACCCAAAAAGACTTGAAAAAGTTATTGATTTGTTAGATTATATTTCAATAGATGTAAAGGCTCCATTTGATAAATATAGCTCCATTTTACTTAATAAAAATGAAAGTGATAAAATTAGTATTTCTAAAAATAGTGAAGAAAATAATTTAGACCTAGATACAAACAAAGTCAAAACTAAAACTAGTCCAATGAATACTTCAATAACCACTATTAACACTATCGTAGATAATATTGATGCTATTGATTCTAAAGATTATAAAAATTATAAAGATTATAAAAATAATAATGACAGTACTATAAATATAAAAATTCCCCCTACTCCCACTAATATAAATCAAGAAAATGAAAATTATAGTTCTAATGATTTTATTGATGATGAAGAAATTCCAAATATTGGTGAAAAAGTTAAAGAAAGTATAGAAGTAGCTAATAATAAGGAAAATTTAGTTTTAGAGTGCAGAACAACTTATGTTCCAAGTTTATTAAGCCATAGAGATATTATAAAAATAGCTAAAGACATTAAATGTGATGTTTATACAATACAACAATTTAGAAACAAAAATGTATTGAGTCCTAAGTTAGAAAGTATTGAAAACCCTAATCCTAATGAACTTAAAGAAATAGGTAAAAAAATTAAGGAATATCAGGAAAATATTAGGATAAAAAGTGCTGAGTTTGGTGTAGAAAATTTATCTTAAAAAGTTATAGTTAATTTAAAGAAATATTTAAAAATATTAATAAATATTGAGAAGTATTAAAAAGTATTGAAAAGTATTGAAAATTACTAATAAATATTTATAAATATTTAAAAAAATAAAAGCCATTACAAGTTTTTAAAAATTATTAGAGGTTAAAATATGCCAATTTTGTCATTCGGAAGTCAGAATATAAATCTTATTACAGAAAAGAAAAATATGACTATTCGGAAGATGTGGAAAAATCCTCTTAAAAAAGGAGATCGGCTGCATTGCTATTGGAACTTAGTTTCTAAGGAAAAAAAGAAGGTTTTTGAAGCTTTTGTTGTAGATGTTGAGCTTATTGAATTTAAAGACTTAAAAAATAATGATAAATTAGCTAGAAAAGAAGGCTACAAAGACTCAAATGAAATGCTTAAAGAATTTAAGAAAATGTACGGTGTTGAGCTAAAAAACAGCGACATTTTTCAGATTATAACCTTTGAAAAGCTAGATGTTAAAGATTGGGAAGGAGAAAAAATTGATGAAAAGGCTATGATAAGTCAGAGAGCAGATATACTTTTTGATTCTGGAAAATACAAATATTCTGCTATGTGTTATACAGCAGCACTTGAATTTGATCCTAATGATGTTTATCTCCTAAATAAGAAAGGTGATAATCTAAGCCGTCTTGGAAAGTTTGTAGAAGCAATAGAATGTTATGAAAAAGCATTGGCTATTGAAAATAATAATGAATTTATTTGGAATAATAAAGCAATAGCACTTTTAAATTCTGGAAGACCTGATGATGCATTAAAAGCTAATAATAAGGCCATGACAAATGGAAATGAAAATCCTGTTGTTTTATATTGGAGAGGGTTTATATTAGAAATGTTAGGAGAATTTCACGAAGCATTAAGTGTTTATGATACATTAGTCCAAATTGATTATAAAAATCCAGAAGCTTGGAATGCTAGAGGTAATCTTTTAAGTGAGATGGAAAATTCACAAGAAGCATTAAAATCATTTGATAAAGCACTAGAACTATGTTTAAATGAAGAAGATTATGATTCGATGACATTCAATAGAAAAGGTAATGCTCTATTCGATTTAGGTAGATTTGAAGAAGCTATTGATTGTTATGATAACGCAATTGAATTAGAAAAGAAAAATGAAGTATTTTGGATTAATAAAGGGCTAGCTTTACTTGAATTAAATAGTTTCGACAAAGCCCTTAATTGCTTTACAAAGGTTTTAGCTATTAACCCAAATAATGAAGATGCAAAAGTTCTTAAATTTGAATGTTTGGAGAATTTATAAATATTTATTTAAATTTTTTAATTAATGAAATCCCCCATTTAGCCATTTCATCAGCATTTTCTTGAGAATTACTTTCTGAAAAGCACCTAAATATTGGTTCTGTTCCAGAAGGTCTTATAATTACCCATCCATTATCTTTAAATATTTTAACCCCATCAGTTGTATCTACTTCAAGATTTGCTGTTTCTTTAACTATTTTATCCATTACATCTCTTTTTATATCATCAGAACATTCAATTTTTTCTTTAGCTGAATAATATACAGGTAACTCACTTACAAGAACTGAAAGGGTTTTTTTCTCTTTAGCCATTATTTCTAAAATTTTAGCTACTGACATTGCAGCATCTCTCCCATAAACAAAATCAGGAAAAATAAGCCCCCCATTCTCTTCTCCACCAAAAAGACCATTTTCATCTTTTAGTTTCCTTGCAACAAGTAAATCACCTACAGCAGTAGCTATTACATCCCCATTATGTTCATTTGCAATATCATAAACAGCAGCAGAAGTTGCAACAGTAGTTACAATTATTCCACCATTATTTTCTTTTAACATTTGTTTTTCAACTAATGAAAAAGTTTTATCACCTAAAATAAAATTTCCTTCCTCATCAATACAAATAGTCCGATCTGCATCCCCATCATGAGCAATACCAATATCTGCACCAAGAACTTTAACTGTTTCAATTAATTCTATGAGATTTGGTTCAATAGGTTCAGGATCACGCCCTGGAAAATGACCATCTGCTTGACAGTTAAGTGTGATAAGGTCACAGCCTAATCTTTGTAGAAGATAAGGTGCAGTATCACAAGCAGCCCCAGAACCACAGTCTAAAACTACTTTTAACTTTGCATCCCTAATTATATCTACATCTACACGTTTTATTACTTCAGCAATGTATTCTTCAATAATTTCAGTATTTTTATAGCAAGTTCCAATATTTTGCCATTTAGCTCTTTTAGGGTTATTATTGAAGTAAATATCTTCAATAGCTAATTCCATTTCTTCATGAATCCCAATACCATCTTCATCAACTAATTTTATTCCATTATATTTAGGAGGATTATGTGAAGCTGTGATAATTATTCCACCATCATAATACTGCCTAACTGCATATTGAACAGCAGGAGTAGGTAATATTCCAAGATCTATTACATCACATCCTACAGATAGTAGCCCTGCAGTTATTGCATGTTTTAACATTGGTGTTGAGGTTCTTGTGTCCCCACCAATAGCTATTTTTCCTTGAATCAAAGTCCCATATGCTGCAGCTATTTTTGAGGCAAATTCTGGATCCATTACTTCATTAGCTACTCTTCTTACTCCAAAAGTTCCAAATATCTTTTTCATGTTATAATCATTCCTTAAATTAATTAAATAGTCAAATAAGATAAATAAAATAAATAAAATATTAGATATAAAAACTAATAATCTATTTAAGATATGTAAATGATTTATTATAAATATTGTTATAATTAATTAACCTATATTGTCTATACCATATACATTATAATTTATAATATTATAAGCAAATCTTTATTAATTTCATATAGTTACTAAATATAAAAAGGGGTAAAAAAAGATAAAAAAGATAAAAAAATATTATAATAAATATAAATATAATTATACATATTGAGTATTATGGATAGATTATTTATAATATCAAGCTACAATCTTAATAGACTTAGATCCTTCTGTAAGAATTTCTGCCACTCCCTTATATTCAGCTACTTGGCCAAAAATAGCTACTTTTTTATCTTTAAAAGTATTAATTTCTACACCTTCCTCTTTTAGCTCAGTAATTGTTGACTCAAAAAGAATTACTTTTATTTCGCCAGTGCCATCATTTAAATTTAAAAAATAGCTTTTACCAGAGTTAGATGGTTTTAATGAATTAACAGTACCTTCAATAGATACTTTCTCACCTATTGTATTTTTATCAATTTCCTCAATTTTCATTTCTTTTGGATTAATTGAAGTAGAAAAAACCATCATCCCTAAAATTCCAATTAATGTAGTAACTAAAGCTATTTTAAATATTTTTTTATCATCAATTTCCATTTTAACACCTATACTTCTCCTAATAATATTGCAAATAATAATACTCATAATCTAATTAGCTTAGTTAGCATAAATATAGCTATTATTAGCATTATTATTGGGAATAAATACATAATCATGATTATTAGCTAAATACAAAATATTAATAATATTAATTTATAAAATATTATGATAATTAAATTAAAAATATATTATATTGTATTACAAATATATGTTTTTAATACTATATAAATTTAAATATCCCATATAACTTTTAGAACAATATGTCATTCCAAAAAAATTGATTATAAATTTGATAAAAGTAAAAATAGTGAAAATAATAAAAAAAATAAAAGAATAAAAGAATAAAAAATAAAATATTTAATTATAAATTTGATAAAAATAAAAAAAGCTGAAGACATTATAATCATTAGACGTCTTTATTTCAATAGTAAATTATCCTTTAAACATAGATTCTAAACGTTCTAAAGTGTCTATATCATTTAAACCAATATCATCTCTAATTCTCTTAACAACAGGAAACCTTAAAGAATATCCTGCTTCGTATTCAGGACTTTTTACAATTTCACTATAAGCTATTTCTAGGAAGATTTTAGGTTCCACAGTTATTTGAGTTCCTTTTTCAGTTATTTTATATTTTTCCATAAGTTTTGAAAGACGCTCAAGTGTATCATCATCTAACCCTGTAGCAGCATAAGCTAAAGGCTTTAAACTATTTTCATTAATGTTTTCATTAGCATTATCATCACGAATAGCTAATAAATAAGAACCAATCCAGTGTGCACGTTTTCCATTACCATAAGTTCCCCCAACAACAACAAGATCTAATGTTTCAGGTTCTGCTTTATATTTAAGCATTTTTTTACCACGAATACCTGGAATATATTCAGATTCTGGATTTTTAATCATAATCCCTTCGTGTCCACCTGAAATTGAATCATTAAATAGTTTTTGTGCTATACTGCTAGTTTCACTATTTACTTTAACAAGCTTAGATAATTCAATATACCCTGGTTTAGTTTCTATAATTTCTTCGAGTTTAGCACGTCTTATTCTAAGAGGTTCATCGATTAATGATTTTTCTAAGTAAAGTAAATCAAAAAGATATAGTTTAAGTGGAACATCTTCCATAGCTTGCTCAATATTATATTTACGGCGAACACGTTGGAGAATGTACTGGAAGGATATAGGTTTCCCATCACGAGTAACAATGATTTCTCCTTCAGCTATAAACTTACTATTTTCAGAAACTGCTCCATTAATATATTCAACAATTTCTGGAACTGCATGAGTGATATTTTCAAGCCTACGTGTGAATATGTTCATTTCATTCCCATTTTTATGAATTTGAACCCTAATTCCATCATATTTAGTTTCACAATATGCATTGCCCATTTCAGTGATACTATTTACAATATTTTCAGAAAGTTGAGATAACATTGGTTTTACAGGCCTACCTACTTTTAAAGAAAGTTTATGTAACCCATCACTTCCTTCTTCTTTAGCTACTTTAGCTACAACTGCTAAATCATTTGTAAGCATATATGCACGTTCTACAACGGATTTATCGATTTTAAATGCTTGTGCTAAGCTATCACGTATCACTCCTTCACCAACACCAATCCTAAGCTCTTCAATAACAGTACGACAAATATATTTAGCTTCTTTTGCTTTTGCAGAAGATAAAAGCTCTAAAAGAACAGATATTTTTCTAGATTGAGATTTATTACCTGAAATAGTAGCCAATTTCCGAAGATTATTATAAACAAGTTCTACACTAAGATCTTTTGCAAAAAATGTTGTTTGTGAACGTTTGGAATAAAGTTTTTCAGCAGCTTCCCCAATATCTCCTTCTTCACGAATTTTATCTTCAACATCAATAGGTGAAACACCAATAACACTAGCAATTGATTTAATAAGTAGTTTTTCAGAAACTCCTTGTTCTTCACTAGCCCATGACGGAAATACACTACCCAAAATCATTAAAGCAATTTTTGGAAGATTTTCATCCTCTACTTCTTTTAAAAATCTAGATAGAATTTCAGTTTTCTCTAATCTTTTTGTTGTAGCACTGAGTGCTTCATAAACATTGACAAGTTCAATATACTTCATAATATCTTTTAAATCCTATTATAATAACACAGACAATAAATAATAAATAATATTAACATTGCTACAGGTAGTAATAAATAAAATAATAATAGTTGTGTTGATGTTTATAGTTATAACTAAGATAATAATAACTAATAAGAATAAAAATAAATAAATAGTTTTAATTTATATACTAAACTATAAAAACTTCTCAAATCGCTTTGCATCTACTTTACAAATTGGGCAAGTAGAAGGAGGTTTTTCGCGAGCACATAAATATCCACAAACTTTACAACGCCATACAGGATATTTAAATGTACAAGAAGGTTTTTTACTACTGTTTTCTTGATTATTTTGTTTTTCTTCTTTATTTTTTAATCTCATCTTTTCCCGTCTATCTGGAATAGAACCTAATTTAATTTTCCCCTCTAAAACGTCTTTTGTCACATATAATGCACAAAAACAAGCCCCATAATCATTTAAGTCCATATCCCTATAATCACATGGGCAAACTAAATCTAAGTCTTCATCTTCATTACCAGATGCAAGACGGCATGGGCAAGCACCATAACCATATCTATCAATATTATTTTGAATATTTTCAAGTAAAAATTCAACAAATTCCTTGTCTTCATTTACATAATAACCAGTTTCTTCTGCCTTATTTTTAAAATCTTTATAGCTAATATTATCACTAACCTACATATAATACCTTAACAAAAATTAATTAAGTAATAAATAATAATTAATACTTAATATATACAATTAAATAACGTCTATTTTAAAATATAATTATTAATTAACGTCCTATTAATTATAATATTATTATTTACCATTATTAATTGTATTGATTGTAATTATATATTATCTTTAAATCTTATTAAGTTTATGATAGTAAATAGAATAAAAAGTGAGATTGTGAAACCCACAATGCAAAAAAAACTTAAATATTAATTCCATCGTTGACTACAAAACTAAAAATAATATGGCAATAGTTAGTAAAATTAAGTTTTATAGAAACTTATATGAAAAAGAGTTAAAAATGAAAAAAATAGTTAAAAAAATAAAAAAATAGGTAATTAAATAGAAAAAATTAACACACTAAATTGCATTACAATAATATCTGTTCCATTTCTTCTTCTTTAAATCCTAAAATAGTTTCTTTATTATCAATGACTAAAGTTGGAAAAGAAGCATCTTCATTCCACTTTTTAAGGTTATTAACAGCTTCTTCTCTCGCATCCCCTTCTGTTAAATCAACATATATATAGTCATATTCAACTTCATTCATTTCTAAAAACATTCTAGTTTGCCTACACCAACCACAAGTACTTAAAGCAAATAAAAGAACCTCATGAGAGTTATTCGAACCATCTACATGATGTAAATCCATAGTAAATCCTCCTTATTTAATATTTTCATAATGAATATTTTTATGATTATTAATTTTATAATTAATACTTTTATGATTTGTGTCTATGTTATAATATATATTTTTATGTATTTAATTGTATTTAATTATATTTGATTAATATTACTGCGAATGATTATAATAGGTATAGATATGGATAATAGATATTAGTAATAGATATAAGTAATAGATATAAGTAATAGATGAGTAATAATATAAATGCTACCACTATTAATTAGTTATAATATTAATTAATTAGTTATTATTTATTAGACCTGCAACGGCTTTCAATTTCATCACCTAACTTTATAGCACAATATTCTCCACACATTGAACACATATCATCATCTTTGACATTAGATTCTTTTCTGTAGCTACGTGGTTTATTTTTATCAAAAGCTAAATTAAATTGACCTTCCCAATCAAAATCACGGCGAGCTTTCGACATAGCTTTTTCCATTTCCCATGCAGAATCAAGTCCTAATGCAACATCTCCCGCTTGAGCAGCTATTTTAGAAGCAATAACTCCTTCTTTAACATCACCAAGATTAGGAATAGAAAGATGCTCAGCTGGTGTAACATAGCACAAAAAGTCAGCACCAGAGCTTGCAGCTATTGCACCACCAATTGCAGAAGTAATATGATCATAACCCGGAGCTAAATCTGTAACAATAGGACCTAGTACATAGAAAGGAGCCCCATCACAGATAGTTTTTTGAATTTGCATGTTAGTAGCTATTTGATTCATTGGAACATGACCAGGACCTTCTACCATTGTTTGAACATTTTTAACTCTTGCACGTTTAACAAGTTGCCCTAAATTAACTAGTTCTTGAATTTGAGGAATATCACTAGCATCAGAAAGGCAACCTGGCCTTAAACCATCTCCTAAACTTAAAGTAATATCATATTCATATGCTAATTCTAAAATATAATCATAATTTGCAAATAATGGGTTTTCTGCATCGTTGTCAATAATCCAAGAGTATAAAAAAGATCCACCTCTACTAACAACACCCATTCTACGAGGATTATCACGTATTTTTGATATTAAGTCTTTATTAATACCGCAATGTAAAGTCATGAAGTCCACGCCAGCTTTAGCCTGATTTTCAATTGCTTTGAACATATCATCCTCAGTCATATCCAAAACAGACCCATCTCTGTTTAAAGCAATAGCCCCCGCTTCATAAATAGGAACAGTACCAATAGGAACATTAACTGCATCCATGATAGCTTTTCTGAATTCTATAATATTTTTACCAGTACTTAAATCCATGACTGCATCAGCACCATATTCTACGGCTACTTTTGCTTTTTTTACTTCTAAGTCAATGTCTTCCATTAAAGAAGAAGAACCAATATTTGCATTAATTTTAGTTTTTAATCCTTCCCCAATTCCATAAGGTTTAGTTTCACGGATTTTATTTTTAGGAATTGCAATTCTTCCTGTAGCTACTCCTTTGATAATTTTTTCAATAGATATTCCTTCATTTTTAGCTACTTCTTTCATTTCTACTGTTGCATTTCCATTTCTAGCTTCTTTCATTTGTGTCAATGTATCACCATGGTGAGTAAGTTTAATAAGCTTAATAAGGTTAATATGTGTAATAAGTGTAATATTGAGATAATGTAATTAATTATAATAGATCTAACAATTGTGAAATCAATTATTAATCTTACTATTATATTTTTTAATCTAATTATTAATATGTAATTCAATACATAAATAAATTTATAATAAAATAAATAAAATAAGCATGTACCGGATATAGTTGCGAAAAGAGGATAATGGGAAAATTAGAGTTTTAATCACAAACTCCCAATTACTAAAAAAAATAACTAGTTAAATCAAAGGTCTTGGAGGATTTGGCTCTTTTTTCTCTAAGTTCATAGCTATTTTATTAAGACGTGTTTCTAAGAAGTCTTTTCCATCATTTGTAAATGCATAAACTGGAATTGATTCCCCTACTTTTAAAGTTGCCTCTTTTTCACCAATTTCACGAATATATTTAGATGCACAGGAGGTGACAACATCTGAATGGCTACATAAAATCTTAGCTTCATCTTTAGACACAGCAGTAGAATGAACCGTGAAAATATAAAACTTAACATCATCTAAATCACTATTAGAATTAATTTCTTTTTCAAAAGATTTAATAGCTATTACATCATTAGCTTTAGCTACAGTAACAACAATATTTTTAAATCCTTTAGCTACAGCTAGCTTAGCTCCACCTATTTGATTAATTTCTGCATTATCAGGTCTTAAAACATTTTCCGGCCTTAATTCTGTGATTATTTCTTTGATGGGGCTAGTTTCTACAAAACCAGAAACACGGCCACCAACACCCTGAGCTAATTCACTATCTGTAACTAGAATAGTTCCAGCACCATCACAAACCATAACTGCACAATCAATAGTATTTTCACTTAAAAGTGTGGATATAGTTTCAGAAATTCCAAAAGAAAGGAAATCTTTCATACGAAGTTGGCGTGTTGGTTTACACATTCCAAAATCCTTAATTCGAAACTCAATATTCTTCTTAATAATTTCCTTATCTATTTTTTCAATTCCTCGGTGTTTATGAAATAAAGGACAGTATTCAACTTGAGGTTCTGTGACCTCTGTAACTTTTCCATTTTCAATAGTGACTTTAGCTTTCCCTATTGCTTCAATAACATGTTTTGACATAAATAAAACCTAAAATACCTACAATTATTACGTTAATCCAATTCAATAGTATTAAATGGGTTACTGCTTAATAAATTAAAATTTAAAATTTTTGGAGCTAAAATAACATCCCCTATGCCAGTGATAATTTTAAATGCCTCAAAAGCTTCTAAACAACCTATAATATTTGGAACTGGTCCAATAACAGGAGGTACATCTTTAGACATTAAATTAATATCATTTTTAACATTATCATCAAGATCTTTGCCTACAGAAGGTAGGGAAAAGAGTTCTTCATAGCTACTTGTTTCATTAGTAAAGGTAGTAATTTGCCCCATTGTTCCATGTACAGCACCATGAATAAGAGGAATATTAAGCTTTCTTGAAGCTCTACTAACTATCACACGAGTTAATAAATTATCAAGAGCATCAATTATAATATCCGCACCAGCAAATATTTCTTCTACATTATTTTCATTTAATTCTTTGTCAAAATAGTCTACTTCAACATAGGGATTGATAAATCTAATAGTATCTTTTGTAACTTCACTTTTACTTTTACCAATAGTAATTAAGTTACTCATGACTTGCCTATTTAAATTAGAAAAGTCAAACACATCTTTATCAATAACAGTTAATTTTCCAACACCCATTCTAGACAATATTTCAATTGTAGCTCCTCCAATTCCCCCACAGCCAATTACAACAATATGAGCTTCTTTAAATCGATTTTGTTGACTTTTTGTAACAATTCCCATTTGACGTGTGACCATCTCCCAATAGGCCATCCCACTAAATCTTTCAGGCATAATATTCCCCTTACTATAGTATTTTTAAGTATAGTTTTATAGTTCCATTATTGATATAATTATCCATAATAATATATTAATAGCATATCTAAACCATATTATATAATTAATACACTTAATCTTAGTGTTGTTAATTAACTAATTAGTATAGTATTAGTATAATAATTAACCTAACATAATATCTCTAAAACGGTTAGTAATATTAATTATGTTCTTAACATATACATAATATACATATATATTGAACATACTTTATAAATTATCCGTATTGTTCGGTAATAATAATTTTTTAATAAATAGCTTTAAAATATGTAGGTATTAAATTATTAGATTTAGAATAATTAAAACATTTATGTGTAGTACTATTAGCCATAATATAGAGTCAATAAACGTAAAAGTTCTATTGATACAATATGAGGTGATATAATATAAAGTAATTTGAATTGGCATTATACTATACAATAAAATTAATAAAATAAAAATGAAAATGAAAATGAAATTAAAATAAAAGTAAAATAAAAACCCGCACCTAATAAAAGTTAAAGAATTTATGTTAAAATATATTTTATTAGCTAAAGTGGTATTAGTGTTTTATTAGGACGGAAAAGTTTCTTTAACTTTTTTAAGAGCTTTTGGAATATCAATCATTTGAGGGCAGGCAAATTCACAGTTCCCACAACCATTACACGAATCAGCTCGTTCATTTTCACCTAAAAATGAGAAATAAGATAAGAAGGATGATTGAGGATTATCTAACATTACTGCATTGTTGTAATTTTCAATACATTTGGGAATATTAACTCCTTGAGGACACGGCATACAGTATCCACAGTCACTACACCTAAATTCAATCCTATGATAATATGCACTTGATAAATCATTTATTAGTTCTCTTTCAGCATCAGTTAATGAATTGGCCTGGGATTTATTAGCTATTTCTATATTTTCTTTAACTTGTTCTAGAGAACTCATTCCACTTAAAACAAGATCAACTTCTTTCATATCCCATAAATAGCTAAGTGCTAAATCAACAGGAGTTTTATTAACACTTGATTCATCCCAAATCTTTTGAACATCAGGAGGCAGATTATTTACAAGATTTCCTCCTCTTAAAGGCTCCATAATAACCGAACCAATATCCATTGAGTCAATGTATCTTAGACCATTTATCCCTGCTTGATAACCTTCATCAACATAATTAAGCTGAGTTTGAACTATATCAAAATCATAGGAATCCATAACTTCAAGAAGAAGATCAAAGCTATCATGAAAAGAAAATCCTATATACTTACATTTCCCACTGGATTTTGCAGAATCTAAAAACTCAAGAACATCTAATTTCTCCAGATTTCTCCAGTATTTTTCTTTTATTGAATGTAAAAGATAAAAATCAATTTTATCAATATCTAAACGTTTTAGTTGTTGATCTAAATAAAAATCCATATCTTCTTTTTTCTCAATTAACCAACAAGGGAGTTTAGTGGCTACATTCACTTTTTTGCGGGTGATTGTATTTAAAAATTCGCCAATAATAGGTTCACTAACCCCACCATCGTTAATACCTTCTCCATGATAAGGATAAGCTGTATCAAAATAATTTATTCCATTATCATAGCTAAAATTTAACATTTCAAATGCTTCTTTTTCATTAATTTGACTATTTTTCCCATTAATAGTTGGGAAACGCATAGCCCCAAATCCAAGTACTGAGACTTTTTCCCCTGTAGTTCCAAGTTCTCTATATTGCATCTTATCTCCCTTAAAGCTTGATTAAAAAATATAATTAGAATAAATTATGATAATGGAATAAATTAAAGTAAATTAAATTAATTTAAAATTATTAGAATGTGTTAAAGTAATTACAGTAAATTAAAGAGCATTATGTATATAATTATCTAAATAATAAGATCATATTAACTATATTAAACATATTATATATCTATTATATATGATATCAGAATAGATATTATATCAATAGCTAGATTATTATTTAAAAAATATTTTTACTAATTTATAAAAAAAATGTTGTAAAATAAGTTGATTTGTGAAAATATATTATATTATTTAAATGTATTTAGGTGTATTTAAAATAAATATTGTTTTGATGAGTGTATTCCTGGGATTCAAATGCCGGGAACGGGATTCGAACCCGTGGCCTCACGGTATCCCAGGAAAAAAGTCAGAGCACTGCTTATTTACCCTATGAGCCGTGCGCTCTAACCAGCTGAGCCACCCCGGCATCTGACTATTAACTATCAGTTATTCATTACATTTATACTTTTCTATATTAAAATTAGAAAGAAAGTTATTACAAATCCATCATTTAAATTATAATATCCAATTAAAATAATTAAAAAAAATTAAAAAATTATTATAAAGAGTCGTGGTCCAAAGTCGAAATTTCTAAATCAAAACTTCATTAAAGTCCTTGGATTGATAATTAAAGAAAATTTTTATATATGGAAAATCTTTTTGACCAAGACTCATAAATAGAAAAAAATAGGAAAACTTTATATATTAAATAAAATCATAGTATAAGTAGGAAATATACTTCCGACCACCATTATAAATTAAACACTAGGTAATAAATAAGTATAAAAATGAATATAAAAATATATAGATATATAAATAATCTAATTAATCATTTAATAATAGGATAATATAATAATTGAATAATATATACTATATAACTATAAACCAGTAATAAGATGTTATAGTTTATGAACAATAAATTAGATTGTTAATGTAGCTAAATATTTAAATATTAATAATCATATTAGTGAAATATTGAACTAATAAAATAATTACTAAAAATAGAAAATAAGGAGCTAATTCTATGTCTGAGCAAATAGATAGAATAATAAAGAACATTGAGTCCAAAAACATTAAATTTGTTAGACTTCAATTTGTAGATATTAATGGAGTTCCAAAAAGCATTTCAATTCCTTTAAAAACAATTAAAAAATCTAGTACTATTGAAGATTGGATAAAAGAAGGCATGCTATTTGACGGTTCTTCAATTGAGGGATTTGTAGATATTCATGAAAGTGACTTAGTAATGAAGCCAGACCCAGGAACATTCTCATTTTTACCATGGAGACCTGAAGAAGAGTCAGTATGTAGATTTATTTGTGATATATACACTGCTGAAGGAAAACCATTTGAAGGTGACCCTAGAAATAACCTTAAAAGAGTTTTAGGAGATTTAGATAAAAAAGGATTAACTTACAATATTGGTCCTGAACCAGAATTCTTTATTGTTGATAAAGACGAAAATGGAAACTATATCCCTCATGATGATGCAGGATATTTTGATGTTGAGCCATTAGACCAAGGTCCAGACTTTAGAAGAGAATTAGTAATGAATTTAGAGAATATTGGATTTGAAGTTGAAGGAAGTCACCACGAAGTAGCTCCTGGACAAAATGAAATAGCTTTCCAATTTGACAGAGCTTTAAAAACAGCAGATGCAGTAATTACTTTCAAACAAGCTATTAAGGCAATCGTAGCCAATTTAGGATATATGGTAACATTTATGCCTAAACCATTTTTCGGAGTTAATGGAAGTGGTATGCACTGTCACCAAAGTTTATTTAAAGGTAATGAAAACTTATTTGCTGATGCAGATAGTGAAACTGGATTATCTGAAACTGCAATGCACTTTATGGGAGGATTATTAAAGCATTCTGCACCATTATCTGCTATTGTAGCCCCTACTGTAAATTCTTACAAACGTTTAGTTCCAGGTTATGAAGCTCCTGTTTATGTAGCTTATGGATTAAAAAACAGATCCACCCTTATTAGAATTCCTGCAGCACGTGGAAAAGCTACTAGAATTGAATACAGATCCCCAGATCCTGCATGTAACCCATACCTTGCATTTGCAGCAATGTTAACAGCAGGTTTAGATGGGATTAAAAACAAAATCGACCCAGGAAAACCAACGGAATTTAATTTATACAATCTTAACCAAGGTGAACTTGAAGAAAAAGGTATTGAAATATTACCCTCTAGTTTATGGGAAGCTTATCACTCCTTTGAAGAAAGTCCACTTATGCAATCTGCACTTGGACCACATATTAGTGAAAAGTTCTTAGCTGCCAAATATGCTGAATGGGATGAGTATAGAATCCAAGTATTTGGATACGAACAACGAAAATATATGGGGCTTTAATTTTTAATTTACCCATTATTTTAATTTATTTTTAATTTATTAATCTAATTTTTTCTATTTATTATTAATTACACTATATTTTTAAAGAAAATATCACTTACGAAATAATAGTAATTATCTACTAACATTATTACTAATAGGATTAATATTTCTAAGGAGATTACATATTCCTACTTATTTTACTACATTCCATATCCCTTGACTTTAAAAAATAAAAATTTTAACACATCCATCCCAAATGACCCTCTAAGTCTGCAAAAATATAAAAATATAAATTTGGAATAAAATATGTCAGAATCAAAGCATAAAATAATAGAAATACTTCGTATTTTAAAAGAAGTGAATAAGCCAGTTGGAGCTAAAATAATAGCTGATGAGCTAAATAAAAAGGGCTACAACTTAGGTGAAAGAGCTGTTCGCTACCATATGCAAATATTAGATGAAAAAGGATTTACAGAGCGTGTTGGTTATGCAGGTCGTAAAATAACACCAGTAGGATTAAGAGAACTTGAAAAAGGTTTAGCTTATGATGAAGTTGACTTTATATTTTCAAAATTTGAAGAAAAAATCTATCAAACTAGTTTAAAAATCAATAAATTTACTACTAATGGAATAAAAAGCAAAAACAAAGCTAGTGGAAATATTGTTGTTAATGAATCAATGATTATTTTAAATAGTGATGATGCCAATGAAAGGCAAGAAATTGCTAATGAAACCATTAAAATAATTGAAAAGACATTTAATTCAGGTTATACTGTTAGCCCCCTTGTTAAAATAGTTAAAAATAGATATGAAAACAGTGATAAAACTTTCATCAATATTAAAACTGTTTGTGGGACTACTATTGATGGTGTACTGTTAAATAACGGAATAGCTACTAATCCTATTTATGGAGGACTTATTAAAGTAATTAATGGAATACCTAGTTACTTTACCCAACTTATATCATATAAAAAGACTTCATTAACTCCTTTAGATGCATTTATAGCTGAAAATATGACTTCCGTCTTTAGTGCAGCTACAACGGGTACTGGAGTTATTCCTGGAAACATAAGACTAATTCCAGCTAATGCAAGAGAAGATACTATAAAAATACTGAGTAATTTAGAAAAAGTAGATATTGGAGGAGTAATAGAAATTGGAGAACCTGGTCAAAATGTTTTAGGAGTTCCAATTCAAGACGATATGGTAGGAATAGCTATTATAGGTGGAATTTCCCCACTTTGTGCCGTTCAAGAAGCAGGTTACAATATTAATATTGAATTAGCTGAAAAAATTGTTGATTTTAAGGAATTAACTTATATAACTAAAGAAAAGCCTAGAAACCCCCCTCTTCATACCCATAAAATGAATCAAAAATCTAATGGAAATGGTACAAAAGGTAAAGCAAAAATAGTTCAATTTTTACTAACTAAAGCTTGGAACTTAATATATGATGTTAATTTTGATGTTAATAGTGAAAAAGGTAGCCTAATTACCAATATATCTTACTTAAATAAAAGTGATTTAAACGAAGCTATTGATATAATGGCAAAAACTCATAAAAATCAATCCAATTATGTTAATCCATATTATAAAATTGTAAATCATCCTAATGATTCCTCAAAAATAGGAATAGCTACTATTTGTAGTTTTTCTATTGATGGAATTTTAATTAAGAATGGAATTATGTCAACACCTAAATATGGAGGATTACTTGAAACAGGACCCCATCCTTGTTTTGTTGAGTTAATTTCATATAATGGATCTTCCCTTGACCCTCATGAGATATTTATATTTAAAAATATGACTTCAATATCTGAAAATATCCCTATTAGTAGTGGAAAATCAGATGCCCAAACTAATCATATTTTAGCTTCATTAAAAGAAGTTCCATTTATAGCACGTAACGATGGAATAGCTATTTTAGATAAAATCAACAATATTGGTATATCTAACTATAAAGCAGGTAAACCACGTGAATTAATTTATAATGCAAAAGTAGATAATTATAACTGTGGAATTGTTACACCGAGTGGATTAAACCCTATTGCTGCTGTAAAAGAACGTGGAATTGATTTAAAAGTAAAGGCTGTTACAGGCATGGTTGAATTTAAAACTATGGAAAAATACTAAAATGAAAAAATGAAAAAATTACAAAAAAGAAAACCCCAATATTGTTTGTAGTGTATAAAACCATACACTCAAAATATAGAAAAATATTTATTGTAGTAGATTCATAAATAGTATTATATATCATGCACATACAAATATTATACATTATTGCAATAAGACTATTAAAAATATATAAAGGTGATTTATATGAGTGAAGAAAAAACTAAAAAGACTATTACAGCTACTTGTAGTGAAATATGTGATTACATCGACAAAGAAGTCCACCCTGGAGATAATGTCAAATTATCACTAGGTAGATGTTATATTCCTGGAGAAGTAGTAACTAATAACAATGGAGTTCTTCAAATAGATGTAAAAGGAGATACCATTAAAGGACTTAGCTGTCTAGATATTGGTAATCTTAAAGAATATTTAGTTGAGCTTGAACACGAATGTAAAGACTGTGTTTGTACACTTGAAGCTGCTGATGATAAGTAAGTAGATAACTATTATTTTTTAATTTTTTTATTCATTTACTCTTTCTTTTTATTTTCCTTATTTTTGGGTCTGTAGAAAACCTATAATTTTGTACTGATTATAAATTAACTAAGTAAAAAAGGGTTTCTACAAAGCCTATTCTTTCTTAGTTCATCGATTCTCCCTATATTTATTAAAATTACTAAGAATATTATAATTATTGCTCCTATTATAGTCATTATAACTACTAATATTCTACAACTAGCATAATTACAATTATTATTTTTTAAATATTGACCTTCTACTGTTTTTTAATACTTCCACACATATTATTATATTAATTCTATTTATTTTTTATTTTTCCAAATTCTACTGTTTCTGTATTTTTTATTATTTATACTACCCATATTACTAAGTTTATTACATAATGATTAACAAAAAATATATCGATATGTATATATATGCCTATCTTTAATATTTATAATATGAAGAAAGATATAGTTCGTATTTTAATTATTTGATTTAACTATGTTTTTCTCAAAAATAGTTCATATTAGCTATTTATATTGAACATCAAATTATTGAATATCGATTTTAAAAGTAGCAATATTAAAATAGCTATAATTATTAATAGTAAAGTCAATATTAGAGGAAAAATTAGAATAAACAAAAAAAGACAAAATTAAAAAAATAATTAATAAATACGAGGATAAAAAATGAAGAAAATAATAAGAATTTTAATAGTACTGGTTTTAGCTATGTCAATTGGTACAGTTGTTGCTCAAGAAAACTATGCTGCTGAACATACTGTAGAATCAACTAATACTAGTGTTCAGATACAAGCTCTCATCGATGCTGCAGGTAATGGAGATACTATCAAGTTTTTAACAGGGACTTATGATAATATTTCATTAATTATTAATAAAACCTTGAATATAGTTGCTGATGATGAAGGAGTAACTATAAATGCAAATACAAATTTTACTAAGGTTACACAGGAAATGCTTAATGCTGTTGGAAATTATACTGCGGCATTTTATTTTGTTAGTGGAAGTGAAGATAGTGTTTTAAGTGGATTTCATTTAAATGCTAGTGATGAGGAGAATACAACATTAATATCCGCAAAAAACACCAATGGACTAGTAATTCAAAATAACACATTAACTAATGGATATTATGGTGTTTATGCATATACAATTTATGACGTTCTATTTAAAAATAATACTATTACTAATATTTCTAGAGATGGATTTAGTCTATTTAGTGTTTCTAATGTAACAATAAAAGAAAGTAATATTAGTAATGCTACTAGAAATGGAATATCTATAACTCATTCATCTTCCAACTTCTTTGCTTATGATAATATACTTAAAGATTGTGTTTATGGGATATTTGTTGGTGCAACACAAAATGTTGTAATAAATAATAACAATATTACTAACTCAACTAGTGGAAATTTAGTCATTAATAAGGTTATTAATGCTAATATAACCAATAACAACTTTACAAATAGTACATATGGAATACTGCTTAGAGATGAATATATTAACATACAGGCATTTAATAATACATATACTAAAACACACCCAATAGCATTTGATAGTGGTAGTAAATCAAATATGAATGGTAATTTCACATCATCTGGTTTCCAAGGAGCTGCTAATTTAGCTGTTTCCACATCCATTCCAACACCAACAATTAAGAATGGAGCAACTACAACTTATAATGTAAAAGTTTCTAATAATGGCGTTGGTGCAGCTAAGAATATTACAGTTAAAGACATTCTTCCTACAGGTGTTAATGTTGTGTCTTCTTCTGCTACAAGAGGTACATTTTCAAATGGTACTTGGGCAGTTAGTTCTTTAGGTGCTGATGGTGATGCCGTATTAACGATTGTTGTTAAAGGTAAAACAGCAGGAACTTATGCTACTACTAGTAAAGTTTCTTATAAAGACGATACAAGTGGAACTACTAATAAAACAGCTAATGCTCCACGAACTACTTTGACTATAAATAAAGATATTCAATTATCCTCCTCAGTTTCTGTTGATAAATCTTCAGTTAAAAAAGGAAAGAATGTGAAAATAAGTGTTAAAGTAGCAAATAATGGAATTGACAATTCAGGCAGTGTTACTATTTATGATAAGTTACCTTCATCATTGAAACGTATCTCTGTTACTTTAGCTTCATTATTCAAATCAAATAAATGGACTGCTAGTAAAATAGATTCTAAAAAGTCTCAAACTTTTGTAATGACTGTTAAAGTTAATAAAAAAGGTACAAATAAGGTACCAGTTTATGTAAATGGTGTACTTGTGAAAACAGTTACTATTAAAGGAGTTTAATAAAATAAGTAAAATAAACAAAATAATTTGAGATAAAGGTTGAGATAAATATATAATTAATATCCAAATTATCTTAAAAATATTTAAATAAACTCTTTTTTCTTTTTTTTCTTTTTCTATTGACTTTATTTACTTTATTTTATTATATATTTTATTTATTATCTCATTATATTATTTATATTATCTTAATTGATTAATATACTCACTTTTATCCTTTATATTTTAGAGTAGTATTCAATATTATTGTTATTATTAATATTAATTATTGGAGGAATTATATGCTAGAAATCAATAAAATAGTTTTAATAGCTTCCATATTAATGATTACACTATCTATTAATACAGCATTATTAGATGATGTTAATGGATCTAATAATGTAATTAATATAGATAGTGGATTAACTAATGTCCAAATTCAATCTATTATGGATAATGCACCTGTTGGTTCAACTGTTAATTTTTTAGGAGATAGTTATAGTGATATTTCCATTATAATTAATAAAAAATTAAATATTATCTCCTCATCAAATACTAAAACAGTTATTACAGGTTCAAGTGTGAATAACCCAGAACTAGATCAAAGTTTCACATTTTATTTTACTGAAAACAGTTCAGGGAGCAAGATAGAGGGTTTTATTTTAGATGCTAATGGAGATTATGGGATTTTAATTAAAAATGCTAAAAACATAGCTATTACCAATAATATAATTAAAAATAGTGTAATTGATGGAATACATCTTAAAAATTCAGAGAATATTTCCATAGCACAAAATGAAATATTTAACAATCCCGTTTCAGGTATTGCTATTGTAGAAAGCTCAAAAAATATCAATATGATCAATAACTCATTATATTGGAATGGAAATGGGATTAAAATCAATACCACCACCACAAGTAATGTTATAATTGGTAATAATATTTATAACCAAGTTTATCATGAAGTTTATGATGGGAGTAGGGGTAATGGAATCTTTTATGAAGAAGGATATGATACAACAGGAGGCATATCTACTCTCATAGAACATAATCGCATTGCTTATAATCCTGAAAGAACAATTAAAGTTGATAACTGGGAAATTGTATTTCCTAATGGTAATTGGTATGGTTCTAATAATAAAGGAACTTTAAATTTTTGTTCTAATATTAAGGGCTTTGAAGCAATCACTGTTGCATTAATTGAAACTGAAAAAGGATTTGAAGCACGATTCTATGATGGAGATAAAATTGCAAAAAATTTACCATTGTTTATTACATATTTCAAACTGAATGACGGTGTAAAAGAAGAAATTTATACAGTTAATGGAATAGCTACATTTACAAAGACTGCTTTAAAAGGAGATAAAATTACATTTAATGTAGATAATAATAAATCAATGATTATCACCATAGGTGAAGCACAGCTAAGTACTTCTTCCAAACTTTCATCTTCAAGTATTACCAATGGTAAAACAACAACTTATATAATTAATATCAAAAATAATGGGGATAGGGTGGCTAAAAATATTAATATAAGTAATATACTTCCAAATAATTTAAATATTATTTCAAAATCTGGAGGAGGGAAGTTTTCCAACAATATTTGGTCTATAAATTCCATACAACCTGGTGAAACAGCTAATTTAGTTTTAAATGTTAAAGCTACTAAATCAGGAACTTTTAAATCAAAAATTAAAGTAGATGCTACCGATCTAAATACAATTTATGGGACTCAAGCTACTTTAAATGTAAAAAAAAGCATCAATTTAAAATATTCTCAGAGTATAAGTAAAACAAAAGTTAAAGTGGGTAGCTATGTTTATATAAGAACAAAGGTGACTAACAATGGTTTAGATAAATCAAATGTAGTTACAGTAAGAAATAAGGTACCAAAGGGTTTAAAAGGATCCACAATATCTTCTTCTTCAAAATTCAATGAGAAAACCAATCAATGGAATATAAATGTAGCTGGAAAAAAAAGTACTACACTATCTATGAAAATAAAAGTGAATAAAAAAGGTAATAATCATATCCCCATTTATTTAAATGGTAAAAAATGGAAAACAGTTGTTGTTAAAGGGATTTAATTAATAATCAAAGCATATGATTGATTAATCGTTACTTAATTATATATTTAATATGTGTTATGAGTAATACATGATTTTTTAATTATAGGGGTGTTTTAAATGAATAATAAAACAAAGATCGAAAAGTACAGTGTGAATTATAATTCCATCAAGATTAGAAATAGTAAAATACTGAAGATATTTTTATTATTTTCTATTTTATTCCTAATTAATTTAGGAGTATCTACTGTATCAGGAGCTGAATCAGTGCTTAATATTAATGAAGATATGGATACAGATACAATACAAAATATAATAAAGTATACTGCTAATGATGGGGATACATTAAATTTCACAGGAAAAAACTATAACAATATGTCAATAGAGATAAGTAAAAATTTAACAATTAAAGGTAATAATGCTACACTTAGTGGATATAAAGATGCTAGTTCTTGTTGTTTAAATAAAAATAATGGTTCTGTTTTTTATTTTAATGAAGGTGGTTCGGGTAGTACTCTTACAAATATAAATATTGTTACTAATGTTAAAAATGGAATATTAATTGAAGGAACAGATATCAAAATAGCTAATGTAAAGATATCAGGATCTTCAGAGTATGGAATATTATTTTATGGTGCTAAAGAGGTTACGATTCTGAATTCCTTTATAGCTAATAATGCATTAGGAATAGGTTTGGAAAATTCAGAGCATATCACTTTACTTAATAATACAATAACTAAAAACTCTTTAGAAGGAATATTAATCATTGAAAGTTCTAAGTATATTAATATTCTAAATAATAATATTTCAACTAATACTAATGGAATACATCTAAATACAAGTACATCACATAATATAATTAAAGGAAACTGGATTGTTGGTAATATTATAAGTTCTACAAATTCTGTATCTGGAAATGGTATTTTATTTGGTTCTAACTACAAAATTATAGACCGAGAAGATGTTTCCATAATAAAATATAATGCTATTTATGATAATGCAAGAAGAAATATTAAACCATTAACAACATCTTTAAATGTCACAATAGATTATGCTAATTGGTATGGTTCTAACTCAGTTGAATTAGCTAATTTATGTGCTTGTATTGTAAATAAACAAGATGTTCCATTAATAACAATGTCTATCATAAAAAATCAGAATAATTACCAAGTGGTATTTTTAGATGGGACAACTATAGCTACAGAATTAGCTAAAATACCTATTAGTCTCACATTAGATGGTGGAAGCCAAATGTCATTATTATCAAAAAGCGGAACTCTGACTATTAATTATAGTTTTAATCCTAAATGTGATTATACTGTTTCTGCAAGCTCAGGAAATGCAAGAATTAGCTCACTTATTGAAGCGACTGATCCAACATCTTCTCTTAAAGTTGTTGAATCTGTTGATAAGACTTCAATCACTAATGGAGATAAAGTAACCTTTAAAGTATTAGTTACTAATAATGGTTCCATAGTAGCTAATAATGTAAATATTAAAGATATTTTACCTTCAGGGTTTAAATCATACACCGTAGTTACAACAAAAGGAACTTATAATTCAAAAACAGGTTTATGGAATATTAATATATTGAATAGAGGTGAAACAGGCACCATAATCATAATAGCTACAGTTTCAAAGTCAGGAAAAGTATTAGCAATGTCTAGTGCTTCAGCAACTGGTTTAAATAATAATGTCTATGAAAATATTAATTCAAAGTCCAATAAAATTATCATTACTGTTAAAAAAAATGTTAAGATTAGTCAAAGCCAAAAAATCAACAAAAAGTCAGTAAAAAAAGGAGGTTCAGTCCAAATAAATGTTAAAATTAATAATAATGGTTTAGATAACTCTAATAAGTTAACTATTTATAATAAATTACCAAATGGATTAAAATCAGAAAGTATGTCCCCTAAATATAAATCTGGTTCAAAATGGAAAATAAATGTAGCTAAAGGAAAAACAATTACTTTAACAATGAAAATAAAAGCTAATAAAAAAGGTAAATTTTCAATTCCATTATATATTAATAATAAAAAAGTTAAAACTGTTGTATTAACTGTTTACTAAGCATTAAAAGGTTAATTATTAGCTATTAAGGATATTTTTAAATAAAGAATATTTTTTATTGAATTATATATTGGAGTATATTATATTAAAATAGTATAGTAGGCATTTTTCAATTTGAGCCAACTATACTTTAATTTAATTATTATTTTTAATATTATTTTTAATATTTTAATATATTGGGTTGAATCATTTACTAAAAATCATTTTACTAAAATAAGTTTTCCTGTTTGAGGATCTTTATAAACTGTACCCATTTCTTGGAATCCATCTCCAGCACCTGTAGTATTAGATGTAGTATTGTTTATCATTTCACCAGTTTTAACAGAAACAGAATTTTCACTTGCCCCCTGAGAATCAGAAATTAAGTTTTCATCCCCTAAAGACAAAACACCAAAAATTAAGAACCCTACAGCCAAAACTAACATTACATCTGTTAAATTAACTAATCCTGCACTTGGATCATCATCTTCAGTTTCCAAAAAGCGTTTTTTTCGTTTTATCATTTTGTCCAATCCATTAAGTATTAAAGTATTAAATCTTTTTTAATTAACTACTTCTACTTCTCTAAAACCTCTAATAAAGAATTTGCTATTGTTTCTAAAGTAGATAAATCTTCAGCATACCATTGTTTCCTATATTTAGATATTATAAAACCTACTGAACCTGTAGCTAAGCCAGTTACAGTTGTATCAAAAGCTATAATAAGTGATTGTGAAAGTGTAACTATATCACCAGTTCCTAAAGCAGCTAATCCAGGACCTAATGGAATTAAAGTTCCCAGTAATCCTAATATCGGACCTAATCTAATTAAAATATCTGTTTTTTTAACAATCTTACTATAAGCTAACTCTTGTTCTTCAATAAGCTTTGTTGCAAAAGATTCTCGTGATCTATTTCCTAAATTATGATTTTCTACTATTTTTAAAAGTATATTAATTTCAACTTCATTTAATCTTGTTTCTTTTATATAAGACTCTATTTCTTGATAATTACTTGAATTATTAAAGTTTCTAAGTAATCCTTCAATTTCATCTATTTTAAATGGTTTTCTTTTAAGCCTTTCAGAAACAAAACCACCAAAACTTAAAATAGAATATATTACAAAAATTATAAGTAAAATTACAACGGGAACAAGTAAACTTGTAGATACAATGTGTATAATACTCGTTAATATCTCACTTCCAGGAATTGTCATATTATCCCCCTATTAAATAAATTGAATGATAACTTAATAATAATTTAATTACTAATACAAATTAAATAATTTTACCTTTTTTTGTTAAGTAAAATCCTATAGAAAATACTAATAATAATACTATAATCAATTCAAAAGGAAAACTGAAGCTAAATGCTTCCATTTGTATAGATTCTATTGAATCAATGTTTATTAAGACAGTTCCGACTAAAACAAAGTAAATAGTTGAAACAATTCTGAAATCACTAAGAAAGTCAAATTTAGGGACCTGGTTTTGTCTCAGATTATAATAATTATAATGTTTTATTATTGTATGTTTTATTGTTGCATATCTTATTATTGCAAATAGTATTATAATAAGAGTTAATCCTCCAAATATTGATAATAATACTATTTCAAAGGATAAGTAGTTTAAAACTTGCCTATTAATTATAATATAATAAATTAAAAATATTTCGTAGGCTATAAACAAAAATAGTTCAATAGATTCTAATATTCTATAACAATTAATAGCTATATTCTTTTTCACACTATTTAGACTATTTTTTGAAATTATAATCTTGATTGAACTGAATATTAAAATTATTAATGAAAATACTAATATTAGTATATCCAAGTTAAAATATATGAAATTATTTAATAGTAATACATAATATTCCGTTATTAAAATAATAGCTACTGAATATATTGCCAATAGTATTATAAATACTATTTTGTTGATTTTTATTAATACATATGTACCAATATTTAAAAGTATTAGTACAATTAAGGATATTAGTAAAAATTGAATTATTGAACCAATCATAGTATCAATTAAAATATAATCCAATATACATAATCCTCTACAAAATAGTCCTATGAATTAATTTAGTAAGTATTTTAGTAAAATCCTGCCTATAATAAAGAACTACTGTGAAAATGCTTATTATTGAAATAATATAAACTGCCATAGATGAGTTTTCAAACTCTGTATTATCATCAATTAATATTTCTTGATATTGAGAAGATTTGGAAGGGATAATGTCTGCTGAAGATGACCCAACACTACTCATAGACGAACTAATGGCTGTGGCAATTGTATTAATTAAATTTCCCATATTCCCACTATCTCCTGTACCACTACCCCCGTTACCATTACCTCCTGAACCAGTCAAATTACCATCTCCGTTACCATTACCACTCCCATTTCCAGCTGATTCTCCACCAGATCCTTGATTATTTCTTTCATTATCATAATCATCAATTAATTCTTGAGAAGATAGTGTCTTTTTAAGAGAATCATAACCTACTTTTGCAGAAACTAAATTATCTTGATTTATTAGTCCTTTTAATAATTCATTATAGTCTACTTTAGCTATTCCATTTAAAGAATTAACAACTATTGTTTCACCATTATTAAGCTTAAATGTTACTTGAATTGAAGGAATATTAGTTACTAATGTATCCCCAATAAAAAATCCAATATAATACCTTCCAGCTCCATCTTTTAGTAGTTTTGAAGTTATTAAAGAAGTAGAAACCTGCCCACACAAATTAGCCACATTACTACTCCCGTACCAATTTGCACCTATGTATACCATGTCATAAGAAGCTTCTTTAAAATAAACTTCCATTTTAGAATTATCATATATTGCATTAATAGAGATATCTAAAGGATTAGAACCACCGGGAGTATAATCTTTCCCAAAAAGAATCCCATAGCCAGTATCATAATCAGAAGGATGATTAGTACTTCGAGCAACATTTCCAATAATAGTATTTTCAGTTACTTTAAGCAAATTTGTAACAGAGTTTATTCTTATACCATTCCCATTCTTTTTAATTGTATTCCCAATAATGGAAACTGTAGTTATAGTCCCTTCTGTATTGATTCCAACATTATGATTATCAGTTATTGTATTATTCCGTATAACTGAGTTCCTTACATTATAGAGATACAGACCAAAGTTATCATTACCCTTAATTTCATTAGCACTAATTAATATTTTATCACTATCATATACTGAAATTCCATTATATAAGTTCTTTATAATATTATTAGTGATATTACAATTAGCTGACTGGTTAAATTTGATTCCAATAGCCGTAACACTTAGTGAACTACTTGAAGAGGATATATTATTATTTTTAATTACAACTTTTGAAGTTTTATCTAATAATATTGCATTGTTATTGTTCGATATTAAATTAAATCCGGAAATAGTAGTTCCTGCTCCTGAAGCAGTTATAGTAAAAATAATATTATTTCCTGATGCAGTTATTGTAGTTCCTACAGTAGAAATAATATTTAATGCCTTGTTTATTATTAAATAAAGCCCATTATAATTTTTTCCTAAAAATTTTATTGTATCCCCATTATTTGCAGAATTAATAATATTTTGAATTCCGGGATTAAAATTAGCCCCATAATAGCTAGCTTCTTGAATATTAATAGTTTTAGAAGTAGTTGTGGCGGCAGCCATAATTACATATACCCTTTCATAGGTATAAGTCGAAGTGGAAAATATACTACTAATACAGGCATTATAATTGATTTCATTCCCATTATCCCCCGTAACTGTATTATTTGTATTATTAGAGGTATTAATAGCTGTATTAATAGTCTTATTACTACCTACATCACCATTTACATTATTAGATTCATTTCTTAAGTCTACTATTATGTCAGTACTTATATTATTATTTTTAGTAATATCATTAATATTATCATTATTATTTAAGATATCATCAGCCAAATTAGAATTAATCCCATCAATTGAATTTTCTGCTGATGTTCCACTAATAAGCAAAAAGAATAGTATTATTACTGTTGAAATAACCAAAACTCTTTTAAATCCAAATTTTCTAATTTATAAGCCCTCCTTAAACCAGTTATAGTAATAAATGATGCATATTAACAAATAGAAGTTTTTTTAAGATATTTTCTAGATATAATCAATTAAAACATTTGTATAATATATTATAATATAATTACAATCATGAGTAATTTTAATAAATTATTAATTTATATTATTAATAGGAATTGTGATGATGATCAATATGATAAATTGATATTATATAATAATATATTTCGATATTAATATAAATACATTTCGATATTAATATATGCAAAATTATTTAAGTACATTAAATAAATAGTTTATATAGAATTTTATATAGAATAACTATTATTATACAATAAAATATTATTATACCTAATTATAAAAATTATAAGAAATTATAAAATGAGTATAATACTATTAAAACTCCATTATAACACTTTTAAAGCTATTATTTATATTTATTTAATTAATTATTATTTTCTAGATTTTAGATAAATTATATGAATTTGGAATGAGGAATTATATATTAATTAACTATATAAATATTATATATTAATAAAAGCTATAATAAAGAAATTACAAATCGATACATAAAAACCTAATATATGAATATCTTAATTTTTTGAGTATATTGATTTTTAATAGTATAATGATTATAATTGTTAATTAATTGGTGATTTATATGACAAAAAAACAAAACAATTATGAAATTGACTGGGAAAAAAAATGGATTGAAGAATTTGATAAATCCCCAAAAACTAAGGGAAAAAAATGGGATGGGGCTGCATCTAAATTCAGAGACTGGGTTAGTAAAGATGATTATCCTAACAAATTAGTAAAGGCTATTAAAACACATCCCAATATGACAATATTAGATTTAGGTTGTGGAGAAGGAAGTGTTACACTTAAATTAGCTGAAAAGTTTAAAAGAGTAACTGCATTAGATTCTTCAATTGAAATGCTTAAATTACTTAGAGAAGAAGCTGAAGAAAGAAGGATTTACAATATTGATTATATCCATGCTGATTTAACTGATATAAATGTTAAAGATGTTGGAAAACATGATATTATTTTAGCTTCACGTTCTGTAAATGGAATAAGGGAAATTAAAGAACGTTTAAAGGTTTTTGATGAAATAGCTGAAAAAGGAGTTTACCTTACATTATTTGGTCCTCAAAAAAACGAATTTAAAGAAGAGATCTATGGACTTTTAAATCGAGAATATATTAAGCATCCATCACATTCTTTTGTCTATAATATGCTAGAAGAATTGAAAATATATGCTAATGTATTAAATCTAAATTGTAGCTCGTTACATGAATATGATGATACAGATGAAGCTATAGAAAGATTAGAATGGAAAATGGGAGAATTTAGTGAAGAAGAAAAAGAAAAGGTTATTAAATATTTCAATGAAAATTTAGAGGAAACAGAAGATGACACACTTGTTAATCCTTTTGAAAAACCAGATTGGGTTATGGTTTGGTGGGATAAAAATAGATGTGACTGTGATAGTGAAAAACATCATAAGCATAATCATCCGAAAAAACATCACAAAGGTAGTTGTGGAGATAAAAATGATAATGATAGAAATAATAGGTATGATAAACACAGTAAAGGAAACTGTAAAGATGATACTTGCTCAATAGATGATAAAAAACATAACTCCAAACATCATAACCAACACAAACATAATCAAAAACCAGATAGATGTGATGATAAGGACGAATATTATAGTAGTGAAATCAGAACAATTGGTTCTAAAAAAGTTAAAAAGAATTCCTGTTCTGTCTGTTAGACCTGTTAAGTTAAATTAGTAATTATTAGCCGAGTAATAGTGATGATAACAGTAAGTAATAGTAATAAAAGTGCCAGTAAAATAGTAACAGTAGTGATAATAATATAAATATTATTAAGTGAGAAAATGGATAAGAAAGTTATTTTAGCTATTGGTTTTGTAGTTGTGGTTATAATATTAGTTGCAATGTTCACATTAAATCCACAAGAAACAGAACAAGAAGGAAATAAAACAATTACAGATATGGCGGCTAGGCAAGTAACTATTCCTATAAGCCCTGATAAAGTTTTATCTACTACACCAACCATTACAACTATTATTTATATGATAGCACCTGAAAAATTAGCTGGTGTTAACTATAAATGGTACGATTATGAATTAAAGTATGTTCCTAAAGAATATCAAAATTTAACAGTGGTTGGTGGCTGGTTTGGAACACAAGAAGGTAGCTATGAAGAATTTATTTCAATAAGCCCTGATTTAATTATTGAAGGAACCGCAGATATTAGAAACTTAGATGAAATAAATGAAAGACAAACGAGGTTTGGAGATATTCCAGTAGTAGTTGCTGTTGACCATACATTTGTTTCAGATACAGCAGAATCCATTACTTTTGTTGGTAAAGCCCTAAATTCTGAAAATAAAGCTAATAAACTTGTTGATTTTTTAAAAACATATCTAGATACAGTTGAAAGAGTAAGCTCTAATATTCCAGAAAATGAGAAGAAAAAAGTATATTATGCTTCAGGAAGTGAAGGTTTACAGACTTATCCTAATGGTTCTTCACATTCTCAGCTTATTACTTTGTGTGGAGGAATAAATGTAGCTGATACAGAGTTGAATGAAGGTGTAGACAAAGTAGATGTTTCAATGGAGCAAATACTTAATTGGAATCCTGATGTTATCATAACTACAGATGAAGAATTCTATAAAAAAGTGTATTCTGATTCTAGTGACTCTAGTTGGGCTAATGTTAAAGCTGTTAAAAATAAAGAAGTTTATCTCTCACCACAATCACCATTTAAGTGGTTTGATAATCCTCCAGGACCTAATATTATTATTGGAATCCCATGGACTGCTAAAGTAATTTATCCTGATAAATTTAGTGATATTGACTTAAAAAAGGCAACACAAGAGTTTTACTCTGAATTCTATCACTATAATTTAAGTGATGAAGAAGTAATAAATTTACTTACGAGTAGTGGGCTAAAGAAAGAAAATATTTAAGAGAATATTTAAGAAAATATTTGAAAATTTAATTATTAGGAGTATATAGGTTGTATATGTTGTCTTTAATGCTATTGATGGGGAGAATATGAAAATAGTTGGTGGAATTGGTAGTAAGGTTGATAATACCTTAATGTGGGGATTATTAATATTGCTACCTGTAACTTTATTTTTTGCATCATTTTTAATTGGTAGATTTCCAATAAGTCCTTATGAAGTTATATTAACAATATTCAGCTATTTTGACCCATCACTTGAAGTTTCAAAAACTGTTTCATCAGTGGTTTTTGATATTCGTCTTCCAAGAATAATTAGTGCTATGGTAATTGGAGCTTCTCTTTCAATAGCTGGGGCTTCTTTTCAAGGAATATTCAAAAATCCATTAGTTTCACCAGATATTTTAGGAGTATCAAGTGGTGCGGGTTTTGGAGCCGCTATTGCAATATTCATATCATTAGGTAGTTGGTTAATTCAGCTATTATCATTTATTTTTGGATTATTTTCAGTTTCAATCACTTACTTGATATCAAGGAAATATAAATATGAAGGAATTCTAATTTTAGTTTTAAGTGGTATGGCCATATCTGCATTTTTTAATGCTTTGATTTCTAGTGCTAAATTTGTTGCTGATCCTTATGATAAGCTACCAAAAATTACATTTTGGTTAATGGGAAGCTTAGCTAGTATTACTATGGAAAAATTACTAATTATTTTAATTCCAATAACAATTGGAATAATTATACTTTTAGTATTAAGATGGCGTTTAAATATATTAGCTATGGGAGATGAAGAAGCCCAATCATTAGGAATTGATGTTAAAAAAATTAGGTTAATTATAATAATGGCATGTACATTAATAACAGCTGCTTCTGTTTCTGTTAGTGGTATTATTGGATGGGTAGGTCTTGTTGTGCCACATATAACTCGTATGATTGTTGGACCAGACCATAAAATATTATTACCTGCAACAATAAGTATTGGGGCAAGTTTTTTATTATTAATAGACAATATCTCAAGAACTATAATTTCAATTGAAGTACCTATTGGAATATTAACAGCTATAATAGGAGCTCCTTTATTCTTATATTTACTTATGAAAGGTTATTCGACATGGTCGAAGTAATTCAATACAATTTAGTAGTAGTAGTAGTAGTAGTAGTACGGTGAAGTTATGAATACAATTGATAATATACTTGATGTGAAAAATATAACATTTTCTTACAATGGAATTGATAATATATTTGAAGATATTAGTTTTAGTATAGAAAAAGGAGATGTTTTATGTATTTTGGGTCCAAATGGAACTGGTAAAACAACTCTAATAAAATGTTTAAATGGTTTGAAAAAAATTAATAGTGGAGATATATTTGTTAATGGAAAAAACCTTAATTCTCTGTCTTTTAGTGATATTTCCAAAAATATAGGATATGTTCCTCAAGAACATGATTCAACTTTTCCATTTTCTGTTTTTGAAGTAGTTTTAATGGGTAGATCCCCACATATTGGATTAACAGACTCTCCTAAAGAGAAAGATATTAAAATAGCTGAAGATGCACTTAAAACTATGGGAATTAGTAGTATGAAAGACAATGCATATACTAGCTTAAGTGGTGGGGAAAAACAGCTAGTTTTTTTAGCTAGAGTTTTAGCTCAAAAACCAGATTTGCTTATTTTAGATGAGCCTACATCACATTTAGATTTTGGTAATCAAATAAGATTACTTGAAATAATAGAAAAACTTTCAAAAACAGGTTTATCAATAATAATGTCATCACATTTTCCAGATCATGCATTTTTATCTTCAAATAAAGTAGCTATAATGAAAAATAGAAAATTTATTGATTTTGGTTCTCCTGATGTCACAATAACTGAAGAAAATCTCAAAAAAGCTTATTCAATTAATATTAAAATGGTGAATATATCAGATATTAAAACTGGTGACTTTACTTGCACAACTAAAACAGATACTTGTAGAAAAATCTGTGTTCCTTTTAAGTCAAGTGAATTTTAGAAATAATTACTAATTGTATTTAAATTAATTAGGATAAGTGTTAAATATAATTTAAATTTATTTGAAGTTAACTTTTATTAGTATGATAGTTATTAAAATAAATAATTACTATTAATAATGTAGTATTTAAGTGTAATTATTTTCAATATATTTTATTCTATTATGTATATTTTAAATATTATTCCTCGACATTTTATAAATTTATACTAATTCTATAAATCATATAGGAAAATCAAGTCGATATATTTATATATGCATATCGTTATAATTATTATCATATTGATATTGCCGAGACGAGCTCATTTTAAAAAAATTTAAAAATATGTACTAATACTTTATAATACGCTTATTTTTTTTAAAAGGTAATATCAATATACCTCCAATCATTATACATGAATAAACCAATTTAATAATATTTTTAATTATTCAAACTTTTAAGGGCATAAGGACTAAAGATGAAATTAAAATTAAAAAATGCTTATTTGAGGCATAAAAATGACTAATAAACAAAAAAATAAAATAATGAAAATATTTGTATTGTTTATGATAGTGGTTAGTATCGGAAGTATGGTAACAAGTCCTATATCAGCCACAGAATCACTAGACAATTATGCAGAGTATTATAAATTAGCTAATACAGAACAAACTCGTTTTTCAGTTAATAACTTAACAGATTTTATTATAAAAGGATTTGGTGGTGGTGGAGGAGGTGGATTAAATACAATGCAAATGAATAATGTATCCTCTGATTTACAAACAGGTAAAAGCATAAAAACATCCTCCGCGACAGGTGAGATATTTATTGGAGCTACTGGAGGAGTTGGTTGGATAGATGATATAGTATTGATGATATCTGTTAATGGGACAATATCTGATGATTTCAAAATATCATTAGCAGGATTCGGTTATGATTGGGCACCAGTAGCACAACCTGCAAAACCAACATATGACATGATTAGTGCATATAATGGAACAAATATAACTTTAAATCAAAGCAGTTTTGCATATAATAGTACTTGGAAACCAACAGCCTCCAATTACCCATATGCATTATATAGTGGAGGAGACCCAACAAATTTAACTAATATGTTCTATTCCTCATTTGTAGATATGAATGTGGGTGTTGTTGGTACCGGAACTATGAATCAGTTCACACAAGAACAAAAAGATAGTATTGATAATTATGGAATGGGTAAAATAATTTACATTGTTGAAAATCTAGCTAAAGGATCATCAATTACTATAAATGCTTATGGATGGACCAATGATACAAATAATGCTAAAGAGCAAATTGCTTGGACAAACAATAATGTTCTCACATATATCATATACGGAAATACTATTTTTATAAATAATACTATGACCTCTGAAGAAATACAAAGTTTAATGGATACAGCAGATATTGGTGATGTCATTAAGTTTGCTACAGGTAATTATAATAACCTTGCACTTACGATTAGCACAAGTGTTAATATAATAGCTAATGGAATAGTTAACTTCATAGGCGATGGAACTGGAACCGCATTTAATATTCAAGCATCTGATGTCAATATAACAGGATTCAACATTGAAAAATATAATGTAGGAATTAATTTTAATACTTCAGATGAATTAGCTAACAACTTATCTATTAATAATACTACTATTAAAGATAGTAACTATGGAATTAATGGAAGTACTAATGGAACTGTCTTAAATAACAATACTATTAACAATATTACTAATGCTAGTGTTACTATAAATGGAAATAATAATAATATTACCAATAACATAATAAATGGAACAAGTAGTTCAGATGGTAATCTTGGCTATGGAATCCGTGTAGATGGAGATAATACAACAATTTCAAATAATAATATTTCAAATATTAGTACAAATGGTATATGGAGTCATGGAAACAATGCTATAATTGAAAAAAATATTGTTAAAAATGCTGATAATGGAATTGTAGTATCTAAAGGTGACAATAAAACTATTAAAAATAATACTGTTGAAAATATTAAGAATTCTGGAATAAGATCTACTCACCAAAGTACAAATGTTACTGTTGAAAAAAATAATATTAAAAACAGTAGTATTGGAATAGATATAAATGGAAAAACTAGTATAATAAAAAATAACCAAGTGAATGAAAGTAGAGATACTGGAATTCAAATAGGTACTGTTGGAAGCATAAATGGTAATGATACCAAAATTGAAAATAACAACCTATATAAAAACACTAACTATGGAATAAATGTAAATGGTGGGAATACACTAGTTAATGGAAATACAATCTCTAATGAAAAGTTTGGAATAAATATTGGAGGGTCTCCTTCAAATGTCACAATTAGTAATAATAACTTTATTGCTACCAACAACCCACTCACCGGAATTGCAGCTAGTGTTTCATCTAATAATATTATTGTAGATAATTCTATGAATTCAAGTACAATACAGTCAATTATAAATGGATTATCTAGCACAGATGAAATTATATTCCAAACTGGAACATATACAAACATATTCCTAACAATAGCTAATAGCATCAATATGGTAGCTAATGGTACTGTTGTATTTAAAGGTCCAGGAGCTAGCTCAACTAATGCAAACCCCGCAATTAATATTACAAGTGGAGCAACAGGCATCACAATAGCAGGGTTTACAATTGATGGATACAAATATGGAATCATGAATGAAGCAAATGCTATAATAAACAAAAATACAATTAAAAACAGCTACTATGGAATTTACAACACAGCTAAAGCTACAATTAGTAACAATACAATAGCAAATAACAGCTATGGAATATATGACTTATCCACAACAGGAACAATAATAAACAACAAAAACAACATCCAATCCAACACATACGGAATATACCTAAAAGGAACAAAAACAACAGTAGAATCAAACACAATAACCAAAAACACCAATACTGGAATTTACAACCTTGGAAATAGTAATACACTAACCAAAAATACAATAACCAGTAACAAGTACGGAATATACAACAAAGGAAAAGCAATAATAGCTACAAATACAGTCATTGGAAATAGCTATGGAATATATGACTTATCTACAACAGGAACAACAATAAACAACAAAAACAACATCCAATCCAACACATACGGAATATACCTAAAAGGAACAAAAACAACAGTAGAATCAAACACAATAACCAAAAACACAAACTACGGAATATACATTGAAGGTAAAGAGAATACTGTTGGTAAAGCAGGAACTGGAAAAGGTAATACAATAAGCCAAAATAAATTTGGAATAGGAACTAGTACTGGATCAAGTAAAAATACAATTAACTATAATACAATAACCAAAAACACAAACTACGGAATATACAACTTAGGTAGCTACAACAAAGCAACCAAAAACACAATAACCAGTAACAAATACGGAATATACAACAAAGGAACAAAAGCTACAATTAGTACAAATACAATAACCAAAAACACAAACTACGGAATATATGATATTAGTAGCTATGCTAACATCCTTAAAAACACAGTATCTAGTAACAAATACGGAATATACAACAAAGGAAAAAGAGCTACAATAAGTCAAAACACAATAAAATCAAACACAGCTACTGGAATATATGTCTTTGGAAAATATGTTAAAATCCTTAAAAATACAATAGCTAGTAATAAACTAGGATTAAACTATGTTAAAAAGACAAATACTAATTCAGGTAACAAAATATCTAAAAATAAAGTAAACATAGCTGCGAAATAAAATAAGCCAAAATAAATGTCTTTAATTGTTTAATTACAAAAAAGATTTTATTTTATAAGTTATTAGTTTACTTTCTAATTTTATTTTTTATTTTGATTTTTAGTGTAGTTTTAGTTTAAATTTTATAATAAATATTAATAAAATTATTTATAATAATAATTAATATCAAAACAATCTTAAAAAAGGTGAAAATATGACTGTGAAAATAGATACTGAAAAATGTGGAAAAATAGAAAACTGCCCTGGTGAAGGACTTTGTATAAAAATATGTGAAAAACAAGCTTTGGTTGAAGAAAATGGAGATGTGAAAGTAGTTGATGAAAACTGCGATGATTGTGATTTATGTATCCAAAACTGTCCAAACCAAGCTATAGATAAATCATAACCAATAAGAGGCCAAATATGTCTTCTATAGAAAAAAAACCCTTTGAAAATTTTGCTGAAAGAACTGGGAAAGAATCCCGGAGTCTTATCTACAAAAGTGAAAAATGTCTCGGCTGTGGAATATGTTCTGATACATGCCCTACGAATGCATTAAAACTTGGTCCCATTCTTCCCATAGCTAGAGGATTATTAAAAGTGAGTCCAATTAGCATAGACAATAATAAATGTGTTTTATGCGGCCTATGTTCTGTTGCTTGTCCTTTCGATGTTTTAGATCTTAATATTGAAGGTAAAAATATTAAAGAAATGAAAGATTATCCTAAATGGGACTGTGGTGCAAAAATCGATGAAGAAACTTGTATCTATTGTGGGAGATGTTATAAGTCTTGTCCAACTGAAGCTATATATTTATATAGAACTTTACCAAAAGTAGAGAACTTAGTTAAAGGAGAAACTGAAATTGACGAAGATAAATGTATCTATTGTGAAATGTGTAAAGATATATGTCCTCCACAAGCAATCACAATAAGTACAAAGCAATTATCTAAATCATCTATAACTGATAAAAAATCAAATAAAAATCCAATGACAATTAGTAAATCTATTGAAGTGGACAAGACTAAATGTATTTACTGCGGAATATGTAAAAAGATTTGTCCTGAAGAAGCTATAAAAGTAGCTTGTACAACTTGTATGGATTATGAAGAAATAATGGCAGAAAATACTGAAACTGGTCATAATAATACTGAAATTATTGGTGATATTTTAATAGACCCTAATAAATGTATTGTTTGTGGTTGGTGTGAAGAAATGTGTCCTGTTGACTCAGCAAAAGTTCAAAAACCATTTACAGGTGAAGTGATTATGAGTGAAGAGCCACTATGTAAAGGTGACTCATGTCATGCTTGTCAAGATGTTTGCCCATGTAATGCAATTAGTATAGTTGACAATATTGCAAAAGTAAACTCTAATTTCTGTACACTTTGTGGTGCTTGTTCTAAAGCTTGTCCACAACACATATTATCCGTAAAACGGGAATCAATGCATTTAACTAATATTAAATCGAAATCCTGGACTAATATACTTGGAAAATTAATAGAATAATATTACATATTACACCATTATAATCTAAAAATAAAATCGATATGTTTAAATATGCATATTATAAATAAATTATATTATACAATTTCTTATATATTTAATTTGAGGTTGTTTAGTTGAAACTCATTAATTAAATAATATAATTAGAGGTGTAAAAATTGAATAAACAAAATATAGCAATAATTGCAGGAATTCTAATAATAGCAGTAGTGGCTATTGGAGCTGTTGCATTTACAGGTGTGTTAGGCGGGAAAGAAGTTGTAAAAATTGCAACTACCACTAGTTTAGAAGATACTGGACTTTTAACAGAACTTGAAAATAAGTTTGAATCACAAAATCCTAGTATCGATGTGCAGTTTATAGCAGCAGGTACAGGACAAGCTATTGAATATGGTAAAAAAGGTGATGTAGATCTTGTAATGGTTCATTCTAAAAAACAAGAAGAATCATTTATAAATGAGAGCTATGGAACCAATAGAACAATATTTGCATATAACTACTTCTATATAATAGGTCCTGAAGATGATCCTGCAAAAATAAATGGTAGTAATGCTACAGAAGCATTTACTAAAATAATGAATGCTGGAAAAGAAGACAGCACAAAAATCAAATTTGTATCAAGAGGAGACAACTCTGGAACTAATAACCGAGAAATAACAATATGGAACTCTACTGGAGCTGACTATAATGCTAGTATCAGAGGACAACCATGGTACATTGAAACTGGAAAAGGAATGGGTGACACATTAAATATAGCTAATGAAAAAGCAAGTTACACATTATCTGATTCTGGTACTTATCTTGCATACAAAGGAAAAATAAAATTAGTTCCTATTATAACCGAAGGAAAAGACTTACTTAATATTTATTCTATGATACCAGTTAATGCAGAAAAATTCCCTAATATCAAAATTAATTCAGCTGGTGCAAACCAATGGATAGAATTTGTAATGGGAAGTGAAGGCCAAGGTATAATCAAAGAATATGGTGTTAAAGAATATGGTAAAGAACTCTTCATACCTTTAGCAGGGCAAGAAGAGCCAAAAACATAAATTTAACATGAAAATAAAATGAGCGAACCATAACATAATATCCAACCATATATTAATATCTGACAATATTAATATCCATAAAATCTAGAACTAACTATACTAATAGCTGATTATTAATTAGTTGTTAGTTAATAGTTAGTTCTCCTTACTTTTTTTAAATTAATACTATGTTTTATATTATACAAAACATAGCAAATTATAACTAGTATATAACACTAAATTTTTGAAGTGTAAATAAAAATAGATTTTTTAGAAAAAAATTTTCCTTCTTTTTTAAAGATAATAATTTAAAAAAAGATAAAGATAATAAAAATAATAATAATTATAAATTTAATTATAACTATAATTTCAAAAATTGGAACAAATAATAAATTTATAGTCCATATATTGGTTCTGTAAAAAACTTTCTTAATAAAATAGTTATAAATATAATAAGTATAATAAATATAATAATACAATTTATAAAGTTTATAAAATGTGCATAGTTATAAGATTATAAAATTTAGATAGCTATACTTTAAAATCATAACCATGAAAATAAGCTATTCTAAAAAATTGGTGATCAAGTGAATGAAATAGTGGCAGGATTCTTGCAAGCAGTAGAGCTTATTATGACACTTGACCCTGAAGTAATAGCTATTACATTACTTACTCTTCAAATTTCAATACTATCAACTTTTTTTGCATTATTAATAGGAATCCCAATTGGGGTGGGTATTCATTTTAAAGAGTTTCGTGGGAAAAAAACATTAGTAACTATTGTACAAACATTATATAGTATTCCTACAGTACTTGTGGGGCTTTTAGTTTTCTTACTTATTTCAAATTCAGGACCATTAGGTAGCTTTAATTTACTTTTTACTCCCCAAGGTATGATTATGGGACAAGTAATTCTTATTTTACCAATAGCTATTGGATTGACAATATCTGCATTACAGGGAGTTAAGAAAGATATAAAAGATTTAGCTATTTCACTTGGAACTAATAGATACCAGTTAGTAATTACAGTTATAAAAGAAGCAAAATATGCTCTTTTTACAGCAATCATCCTTGGATTTGGGAGAGCAATTTCAGAGGTAGGTGTAGCTATGATGATTGGAGGGAATATACGTGGATTTACCCGTGTCATAACTACAACCATGTCACTAGAAACCTCAAAAGGAAATATTTCAATTTCAATAGCATTAGGAATAATTTTACTTGTAATTGCACTAGTAGTTAATATATTACTTAATTATTTCCAGGAGAAATAAATTATGAATATTAATAATATAACAAATCTCCTAGAAGTTAAAAATATTTCTAAAAAGTACGAAAATAAAGTTATTTTAGATAATATTAGCTTAGAACTAAAAAAAGGAGAAGTATTAGGATTAATAGGCCATACTGGTTGCGGTAAAACTACATTAATGCGTATTATTAACAGTATTGAATCTCCAGATATTCCTGATAAAAATGGGAAAAAAGGAAAAAGTAGTAATTACGAAGTATTGTTTAAAGGTGAAAGCTTATTAAGTGACAGATCTGCTAAATTACTTGAAAATAAGCGAAAAATAGCTATGGTTTTCCAAAAACCAGTAGTATTTAAAGGAACTGTTTTTGATAATATTTATTATGGTCTAAAAATCCGTGGCATAAGTAAAAAAGATGCAAAAACTAAAGTTTTGGAGCTATTAAAACAATTAGGATTAGAAGGATATGAAAACCAAGACGCATCAACATTATCTGGTGGAGAAAGTCAGAGAGTTGCATTAGCAAGAGCTATTATTGTGAAACCAGAAATATTATTATTAGATGAACCAACAGCTAATTTAGACCCATTATCTGCTGTAAAAATAGAAAAATTTATAGAAAATCTAAAAGAAAATGGAGAAATTGGAATTATAATAGCTACACATAATTTAATACAAGGGCAAAAGATATGTGATAGAATAGCTATTTTAAATAAGAAAATATTCCAAATAGGAACTCCTGATGAAATATTCAGAAAGCCAAAGAATAAGTTTGTAGCTAATTTTGTAGGTATGGGTAATGTTGAAAAAGGAACCTTAAACCAAACTAAAAATGGTTTAAGCTCAGTTAATATTGGAAGTAGTATTAATATATTATCTTCAGCTGAAATTGAAAAAATTAGAAAAGATAATTTGTGTTATGTTAGTATAAGACCTGAAGATATAACTATTACAAAAAATAAAATAAATAGTAGTGCTTTAAATGAATTCGAAGGATTTATAGTAAGTTATGAAAGTGAAGGCCCATTAGTTAAAGCTAAAGTAGATATTGGAGAATTTATATCATTTAATGAAGTTGGAGTTGATAATACAGATACTCCTATATTTACTGTTTATTTAACTAGAACATCATTTTTAAACCTTGAAATAGAAGTTGGTTCTAAAGTTTGGATTCATTTTAAAGCTACATGTGTTCATTTATTTTAAAATTAACTAAAAATTTATTAAATTAAATCATTTTCTTTTTACTGATTTCAAACTAGTAGAGGTTTCATCTACAAAAAGAACTGCTTTGCCATTAATAGGAGATGCTTTAGCTGATTTACCCTTTTCACAATCAATAATTCCAGTTGTTATTAGCCTTCCTTCAATAGAAATTATTTTGTCAATTCCTGCACCCAATAATGTTTCTGCTTTTTGAGGGCCAGTTAAATCACGAATAGAACCTACCTGTAACACTCTACCATCATTTCCAGTAAAAGCTAGACCAATTCCTGCCATTGCACCAATAACACCATCTTCACTCCCCCCTAACCCTTCAAGGAGTATCCCTAAGTTTCTAGCTAATGCCCTAGCTCTTCCTTGAGTAACTATTCTTTCTTTAGCATCTTTACCAAAGAGAATGAGTGATGCATCAATTTGAGAAGAATCAGCTACTGCAATACCGGGATCACTACCTTCAATAAAATCATCAAGCATTTCTTTTTTAGCTAAGTCAAATATCTTTTTTAGTTCTGTTCCTTGAGTATCTTTATCTTTTAAATCCAAATCAATATGAATTACGGCACAGCTATTATGAGAAGTAAACGGAATATCCTCATGAAAGAACAGTTGATGGCGGGTTACTGTTTTAATAGGATATTTTTTAGAAAGTGCTTTAGCTACATCTCTTGATAACTTTCCAGTTCCTCGAGAATCAATATTATCTGTATCATCCATTGCTAAATAAATCGTCATTTAAACACCAGTAAATTATAAAAATTAGTAAAAATTAATAATAATTAATAAATAATAAAATAATAGAAATATGATTAATAATGAATATAATGATAATAATAAAAAAAATACAATATATAATAAAAATAGGGAAAAATAATATCCCCTAATTAGGAATCATCACCATTTTTCCAGTTGTTGGATCTTTATAAACTGTTCCTACTTGAGAATACTGGTCACCACCACTATCAGATATATTATTTACATCATTTGGTACCTCTTGACCTTGTTCTAATTGAATAGTATTCTTTATAGTTTCAGTAACTTGAGCTTTCTCTTCAGGAGACATATCACTAAATATTACACTTTGCATATCCATTGACATTACTGCAAATAACATGAAGCCTACTGCAAGAACTAACATACAATCTACAATATTAACTGCATATGACATTGGTTCAGATTCTTCTGTTTCCTCTAAAAGCCTAGTTCTTTTTCTTAGCATTTAAAACCTCCAAAGTAAATTCTGCTAAATTATCAATTTGATCAATATCTTTCAAATACCATCTTTTTCTTATTTTAGAAATAACAAATGCTAAACTAGCTGTAGCCATACCTAAAACTGTTGTATCAAAGGCTATAATTAAACTATTTGCAAGAGTCTGTGTATCACCAGAACCTAAAGCAAGTAAACCTGGACCAAGAGGAATTAAAGTCCCCATTAAACCTAAAGCAGGAGATATTTTAGCCATAATATCAATTTTTTCAAGTCTTTTAAATAAATTAAGCTCTTTTTCTTCAACAAGCTCCCTAGCTAAAGATTTTTGGGTTTCATAATCTAAGTCAGCATTTTCTAAAATGGCATTTAAAACTTCTTTTTCACTATTTAGTAAGTTAGAATTTTCAATTTCATTTTTAACTGTATTTAAATTTGAATTCTCACTAGAGTTGTTATTATCAGAAATTTTATCGGAATTTTCTTTAAAAGAATTAGCTATTCTAATGATAATTCCTTTAGTATTTATTTTATTGTTAGTTTTTCTCCTAATACGATATTCAGCAATTATCATTCCAATATTTATTAAACTATATACAAAAAATATAACCAAAATTATTATAACTGGAATCAAAAAACACTGTGTTATAGTATGTAATATATCTTCTGAAATTACATAAATTCCATCTGTAAAAATTGATATAACATTCATTGTTTCATTAATCATAAATCAACCTCATTTAATAATATCTAAATAAAAAGAAATTTAGTTTATTCTAAATTTTCCACGACCATAAAAATATCCAAAAACTACAAGAATAGCCATAGTTATCCCAATCGCCCAATACTTAATATTGTCTGGTAAAGGAACGCCATCACTAGACATTCCTCCTGAAAGTAGACTACGTGAACTTTTACCACCATTAGGTTCATATACTTCATAAGCTTTAGCTTCAGAACCAGTATCCGAAGATTTTAACTCTGAGCTATCAAATGAGTTTATTGGTATGTTCCCTACTAAACTTTGTGAACTATTAGTACTTACAGAATTTTTATTATTTTTCTTAGCATTATTACTTAAACCAGTTCCAGAATCCCCTTTAAATGAATTTTTAGAGTCTTTAACACTAGTACCATTATTTTTAGTACCATTTTTTCCACTTTCATTTTTAGTAGTATTTTTATTTCCATTACCATTAGAACTACTATTATTAGAGTTATTATTTGTGCCAGAATTATTATTAATGTTCCCATTAGTAGAATTAGTATTATTTGTAGCATTATTAGTTTGATTTGTAGTAGAATTAGTATTATTTGCAGTATAATTGTTAACAGTTACAGATGCTGTAGCTTTAGATATGGATGGAGATATATCCTCACCACCAGTAGAACCTTTAGTCCCAACTTGTACACTAGTAAATTTTGCTTCAAAATCAATATTTTGTCCAGACATTGCTTCTGTAACAATCATAGTAATAATAATTCTTTTTACACCTTCACCTAATCCTGCACCACTAGCAGTTCTTTTAAGTTCATCAACTTTCCAAATACCAGTTGTGTCATTAAAATTATTTTTGCTTGTTCCAGTAGCACTTGACTTAAATTTTAATCCTTCAGGTAAAGCCATTTTAATATTAACATTAGTTAAATCATCAGTTCCATCAAAATTATCACCAGTATTTCTAATCCATATTGCAACTTGAACTTCTTGACCAACTTCCCATGGTCCTGGTGTTAAAATCTCAATTTCAATTACAGCATTAGGAGCTGCTGAAGAAAAAGATAATGTTGCTGTTGCTATAGTTAAAAATATTAAAAACACAAATAATATTTTTTTGAGTTTATGATTCATAGATATCCTCCTTTTAAACTAAATAAACTATAAATCATTAATTTTTTGCCAATTCATTATTATCAACTTTTAAAATAATTAATTTAGAAAAGTATTAATAATATAGTATAATATAAAGTATAACAATATGAATATATATATCTATCGAAATAGTAATAATTAATACACTTGTAAAATTATCATACACTATTCTAAATTTTGAGTCTTGGTCAAAAAGATTTTTCATATATAAAAATTTTCTTCATTTGGGAATCCAAGGATTTTAATGAAGTTTTGATTTAGAAATTTTGGATTTTGCCCACGACTCATTTTATAAAAAAGTAAGAGCAATATACAAATAAAATTTAATATTATGCCAATAAATAGAGCCTATTAACATATTATATCGATATATGGATTAATTATATTTAATTAAATATATTAATAAAGGAGATTAAAATGAATAAAAAAAGATTAATATTAATATTAATTACTTTAATAGTAGTTTTAGGAGCTTCAAGCTTATATATAAACTCTTTAGTAAAAGTTAATTCTGGTTATGTAGGAGAAGGTCAACTTGTAGATATGATTGGTCGAAGTGTAGATGTTCCAACAACCATAAATAAAGTAGCGGGGTTATCACATAGTACAACTGTTATTATATATATGCTTGCACCTGATACATTGCTAGGTTGGGATTCAACACGAGTTTATACCCAAAATAAGTATATGGATTCAAAATATTCATCCCTCCCCTACTTAGGAGGAGGGAAAAAAGATGCAAACTATGAAAATTACATAAAAGTAGCTCCAGATATTGTATTTATTGGGCATGGTGGAGAACCTGCAGATATAAATACTTTTCAGCAAAAATTAGGAAGTATAGCACTTGTTGATGTAGAAGGAGACAATAACTTATCTACAATTACTCAATCTATAGAATTTATAGGAAAAGTTCTTAAAAAAGAAGAAAAGGCAAATAAATTAATTGAATTTTATAACAAGTATTCAGCAATTGTTGATGAAAGAGTAAAAAATATTCCAGATGCAAGCAAAAAGAGAGTTTATTATACTAATGATGCGAATGGTTTAAAGAGTTTTTCAGAAGGTTCACAGCATACAGAGTTGATTGAAAAGTGTGGTGGAAAAAATGTTGTTGAAGTCCCAATTTCAAAAGGAACTAGTGGAATTAGTATTGAACAGATTTTAGAGTGGAATCCTGATGTAATAATAGTTAGTGACCCTAATTTTTATAATAATGTTTATTCGAATCCATTATGGAAAGATGTGAAAGCTGTGAAAAATAAAGAAGTATATCTTATCCCACAATCTCCATTTAGTTGGTTTGATAATCCTCCAGGAGTTAATAATATAATAGGAATTCCATGGACTGCAAAGGTATTATATCCTGATAAATTCCAAGATATTGATATGAATCAAGTAACTAAATATTTCTATAGTGAATTTTATCATTATAATCTAAGTGACAATGAAATAAGTGAAATATTAAATTCCAGCAATCTTAAAAGCTAATATTATATCTATTATATGTAATATAATATAGATATATAGTACATATTATAATATATCTGCTAAAACTATCTATTACAACCACCTATAAATTATTAGTCAAAAGGTAATTACAATGCGAATATCTGTTTTAAGGAATAAGTTAAAAGAAAAAATAAATCATCATAAAATTTCAACGCTTTTAATACTTGTAATGCCTTTAATAGGGTTATTTTTCTTATCATTTACAATAGGACGATACCCAATAGGCCCCTTAGAAGTAATATATGTTATTCTTGCAAAATTTGGAATAGGTGGGACAGTTTCTCCATTAATGGACACAATAATATTTCAAGTAAGATTACCTCGTATAATAGCCGCAATGCTAGTTGGAGCTTGTTTATCTATTGCAGGGGCATCCTTTCAAGGATTATTTAGAAATCCTCTTGTAGCTCCAGATAAATTAGGTGTTTCAGCAGGAGCAAGTTTTGGAGCAGCGATTGCCATACTTTCATCATTTGGATTTTTATTTATACAAGGATTAGCATTTTTAGGAGGTCTTTTGGCAGTAGCTATAACCTATTTTTTAAATAAAACATTTAAAGGAACATCAATGTTAACATTAATCCTTTGTGGAATAGCTATTGAGTCATTCTTTGGAGCTATGGTTTCATTAACTAAGTATGTGGCTGACCCCTATGAACAGCTACCCACAATTGTATTTTGGTTAATGGGAAGTTTATCATCAGTAACACTACAGCAAGTAGCCATTGTAGCAATTCCAATGACATTAGGAATAACACTTCTTTTGGCAGTCCGGTGGAGAATAAATGTCCTTTCAATGGGAGATGAAGAAGCTCAAACAATGGGAATTGACATAAGGAAAATTAGAGGAATAATCATTGTAGCATCAACATTGATAACTGCTGCATCAGTTAGTATTTGTGGAATAATAGGTTGGATTGGATTAATAATTCCACATGTAGCTAGAATGATAGTAGGTCCAGATCATAAGATTTTACTTCCAGCGAGTATAATTTTAGGAGCATTTTTCTTACTATTAATTGATAATATTTCAAGAACAATTACTTCTGTTGAAATACCCTTAGGAATATTAACAGCATTAATTGGAGTTCCGTTCTTCATATATTTACTTAAAAGAAGTAAAGAAGTATGGACATAAAATGAGAATATTAAAACAGACAATGAGTGAAGTGTTAAAATATGACAAGTTCAAAAAAGCTATTGGAAATTAAAGAGGGGACTTTTTCATATCAAAGTAATAATAAAAAGATTAAAAATAGTGAAAAGGATAAAAAATATAATACTAATTCAAATATATTTGAAAACATAAGCTTTTCAATTGATAAAGGAGATATATTTTGCATATTAGGACCAAATGGGAGTGGAAAAACAACATTAATTAAGTGTTTAACTGGAATAAATAAATTAAGCAATGGTGAGATATCAGTTTGTGGTAAAAACATAAAAAAGATGACCCCTCATGATTTAGCAAAGTATATTGGATACATCCCACAAATACACAATTCTACGTTTCCATACACAGTTCTAGATGTTGTTTTAATGGGTAGAGCCCCACATTTAGACATATTTGAATCACCAGGAGAAAAAGATATTAAAATAGCCCAAGATGCAATTAAATCTCTTAAAATTGAATACCTTGCAGAAAAGTCATATAATGAGATTAGTGGGGGAGAACAGCAACTTGTTTTTATTGCTAGAATATTAACACAGCAACCAAAAGTGCTAATTTTAGATGAACCAACATCACACCTTGATTTTGGTAATCAAATAAGAACTATGAAAATAATAGAAAATCTATCAAAAGCAGGATTAGCTATTATAATGACCTCCCACTTTCCAGACCATTCATTTATAGCTGGAAATAAAGTAGCTATCCTAAAAGACAAAGATTTTATTGATATTGGATCTCCTGAAAAAGTCATAACAGAAGAAAATATGAAAAAAACCTATGAAATTCCTGTAAAAATAATAGATATCCACGATAGAAGAGTTTGTATTCCATTAAAACCAGATTAATAGAGTATTACATACTAATCTTAGTAATTATAACCTATTATCAATTATTATACTTAGTAAAAGCAATACTTTCATTATATCATTATGTGCTTTAGTTTTAAGACTATCAATTATTACTTAGTAAAAGCAGTACTCGAACATATATCATAATAAAGAAGAATAATAAAAAAAGAAAAAAGAAAAAAAGAATAATTTATTTTTTAGTTTTTAGTCACTGATATTATCTACTTCTAAATATAAACTTAAGAAGTTTAGATAATGAATTAGTAGCTAAATCCTTTACTGCATTTGCAGGTACAACAACATCATATTTAACATTAGTAGCTCTACTAGAGGTTTTAATGGTTAAAGTTTTTCCATCCTTAGATAGAGTTTTACTAGTAATTTTAATTTTCTTACCAGTTTTTAAATTTTTAACATAGATGTTATTCCAGCCAGATCCCTTAACAACCTTCTCATTAAACTTAATAGTTATGGCAGAAGTTTTAGATACCTTAGTAGCACTATTTTTAGGAACATTACTAGTAACTTTAGGCTTAGTTTTATCAATTGTATAAGTCCTAGTAACCACACTAGAAGGAGTTCCAGCATTGTTATAAGCTATAAACTTAAGAGTACTAGTCTTAGATATAGCTATAGCACCAGTATACTTAGTACTCTTACTTGTAGGATTTGCTCCATTAGTAGTGTAATAAATAGTATTAGCAGTTTCACCAGTAGCTTGCTTTAAAACAACATTTTTGTTACTATTGTAAGTTCCAGTATTAACACTTGACGTAGGAACCTTAGGAACATTTGTATTAATTGTATACGTCTTAGTAACAACATTAGATGGATTTCCAGCACTATCATAAGCTATAAACTTGAGAGTACTAGTCTTAGATATAGCTATAGCACCAGTATACTTAGTACTCTTATTTGTAGGATCAGAACCATTAAGAGTATAATAAATAATATTACCTGTCTCACCAGTCGCCTGACTCAATGCTACACTTTTGTTACTATTATAAATTCCCGTGTTAACACTCGCAGTAGGGAGGTTAGGTGCTGTTTTATCAATCGTGTAACTATTAGTAACAATATTAGATGGGTTACCTGCATTATCATAAGCTATAAACTTAAGAGTAGTAGTTGTAGATATAACTATAGCACCAGTATACTTAGTACTCTCATTTGTAGGATCAGAACCATCTACAGTATAATAAATAGTATTATCGTTTTCATTTACACCTTGAGTTAAAACAACATTCTGGTTAGTATTATAAAGCCCAGTATTAACACTTGCAGTTGGAATATTAGGTAAAGTGTTATCAAATGTATATACATAAGTTTCTGTGTATTCTATACCATTTTCACTCTTTGCATAAACTTTCACCGTAGTATCCTCAGCAGGAATAGAAATTGGACTAGTATAGTCAATACCACTACTTGGATCACCATCACCAATTACATATTTAAGTTCAGTATCTCCACCTACATCATAAACGCTCAAACTCAAATCAAATGCACTGTTAAATGATCCAGCACTTTTAGAGGGAGTTACAGTAGGAATAAAATTATAATCATACTCTTTTTCATTTGAAGGATTACCTGCAGAATCATAAGCTATAACTCGTAGTTTAGTATCCTTACTAATAGTAATTGTTTCACCCTCATACTTTATAGCACTTGTATTAGTTTTATCAGGATTACCTCCATCAAGAGTATAATAAATACTTGTAGAACCTGCCTCATCTTCACCAGACAATAATACATTAAATGGAGCGGTAAAAGAACTACTAGTAGCTACACTTGATTCAACAGTAGGTGCTGTCACATCACTATACCCCACAGAATATGATCGAGTTGCAGCATTATTTGTCCAACTAATTCCTTGTCCCGCATTACCAGAACCACTATTCCATCCATATGTATTAAAAGACATATGAGTATACATATTTTCATAGCTGTATTCAACCTTAACTGTACCACCATTTTCAATTGCATTATTATATGCTACAGCCCCTACATGCAAATCAACAAACATGAAATATTCTGCACTTGAATCATCTGTTTTGTTCTGGCCACTATATAATTCTAATGCAGAACCTCCAGGTTTTGTTGTTTGAGGCCCATAAATGAAGTCCTCTTTTGTGAAAGTTTCAGTAATTCCATCTTGATATGTCATCACCCCACTACTAGTTCCTTCTGCAAAACTATAACCTGTTGACTTGATAGTAATTTTAAAATCATCATCAATTGGTCCTTTTACTGAAACTAGAAGAATCATATTATGACAATTTGGTGTTCCTCCACCATCCCATATATAAACTGTTCCAGCACCAGAACCCTCATTATTTGTAAGAGCCTTTACTTCACCACCATTACTGTGATTAGTAGATATTCTCATTGCATTTAGTCCACTACCAAGAGTGGTAAATTTCATATAATACTGACCATCATTAGCTTCAGCATCACCATATAAAGTTGCATCTAAATTATATTTTATAGTATTAGCAATTGTAACAAAAAACAGCTGAAGGTTTGTTGGATTATTCACTTCATCTAAAGAATCAGCAGCTGCAATTATGTTTTCATTTGCACCAACAATATTATTAATGCCATCAGATAATGTTCCTGCACTACCTGCTGGAACTGCTACTGCACACAACAATATTAATATAGAAAATATAAATAGCTTATTTTTATTAATCAAAATGTTATCCTCCTAATATTTCAATTTATTAATAATATCAACACAATAATATGATACTGTTAATTAGAAAACAAATAAATGATAATTAATTATTAATAGTATCAATTTAAATAATCACATCGATAAGTTTATTATTTCATATCGAATATATAAATCTTTTTATTTGAGTTTAATTATTTGATTTAATACAAATATTATCACTAAAATGATGGTGAATCAAGCGTTTTTGAATAATTCATTAAGTAATTAAAAAATAACGACTTAAATAAGAAGAATAAAAGTAATTTAATAGAATTAAGTGCGGAAATGAGATAAATAGTATAATTAAAATAAAAAATAATAAAAATGCAAATAATAAATGCTAAAAATAAAATAAAAATAAAATAAAAAATAGTAGTAAAACTAAGACAATAGGTCATAGCTACTACTTAATTTAAACAACTAAAACTAAGTTATTTAGCTGCAGATTGTAATTTTTTAACTTTTTCGGTAATTGATTCAAGAATTTCCTTATCAGATGGAATTCCAGTATCAACTACTTTTTTCATTTTTATAGGGACCCCTTCCATCCTATATGCAGTACCTTCAGCTTCGGTACCTACAATAGCAGGTGGAATGATAACATCTGCAAGTTCCGTTGTTGGGGTTCTGTGTGGTTCAATTGCTACAACTGGAATTTCAGCCATTCTTTCAATAGCTTTCTGAGGGAAGTGAGCACCAGGATCAGATGCAATAACCATCATTGCATCAGTCTCTTTATTTTGTAATAAATCATTTGAACCAGTTTCCCCCGGGTTATATTTTGCGGAACCATCTGCAAAATCAACACAGAAAGGATATCCAGTTTCCCATGTACATACTTGGTTAAAACCAGTTACATTGTAATGGCCTCTCATAGGAATGAGAGTAAATTTAGCATGAGCATTTAAGTCAGCTACTAAACAAATTGCAGTATCAATGTTTCTGTGTTTTCCTCTACTATGAGTTATACCCATACCAAAGAAAAGGCAACCAAATTGTGCATTTTTAAGAGCTTCAACAGTTTCATAAATAAGTTCTGCTGGTACACCTGCAACTTCATCGTAAAGAATTTCTTTACCTTGTAATGCAGTTCTTAAAGCATCAACTAATTCATAATCCTTATCAAAGTCTAATTGTAAATGGATATCAGCTAATTTAGATGAATCAGACTTTCTTGGGTCAACAACAATAACAGTTCTGTCAGTTTTTCCTCGTTCTCTGAAGAAACCTCTTGCAAATACATTCCTAGACATGTGTCTTGGATGTGCATGCATTGGGTTACATCCCCAGTAGATAACAACATCTGCTCTGTTTTTAACTTCTCCAAAAGTACAAATAGGATATCCTACATCTTGGAGACCTAAAACAGAAGGCCCATGACATACAGATGCTGTATTATCAATTATAGTATTTGCAGTTTCTGCAAGTTCTACACCTGCAGCTTGAGAATCACAGTCAGTACAGCTGAACCCGTAAATTAATGGTCTTTTGGATTCAAATAAAATTTGAGCTGCTTTGTCAGTAGCTTCTTCAAAACTAACTTCAACAAACTCCCCACTTTTCCTTATAAGTGGTTTTTTGTATCTTTCAGCACCTTCAGCATGGACAAACTTACTGTGACCAATTCTGCATGCATTCATTGTTCCAACAATTTCGTTGTCTTCTACTTTACAGATAATATCATCACATAAAGTTCCACAAAATGGACATACAACATTTTTAACAAGTTCCATAAATATTCCTCCATTGATTAGCTAGTAAGGAGCTATGTGGTTGTTGTTTGCAGCTGCTGCATAAACTAATCCACTTGCACCTTTTGTTGCAAAATCACCTTTGAACTTGTGGAAAGCACCTTCAATAACTTCCCCTTCAACTTCAATATCTTTTTCAATGCCTAGGTATTCAAAACCAGGTAAGAACTCTTCAATAATACCTTTAACAACAATGGTACCACTTTTCATTTCTCCACCAGTTCTTGCAACTACATTACCTTCGATTATTAATAATCCACCATTCATGTGAATTCCAGGCATAATAGATACATCACCCTTAATGACTAATTTACCACCAAGCATAAACTCTGCTACTTCATTACCGGCATTACCATGAATAGTTATGAGACCTCCGTCCATACCTCTCCAGTCACCACGATAAGAAGCACCAACATAATCTCCTGCATCTCCAAAAATTTCAAGCTCTCCGCCTTCCATATTTTGTCCTGCCCAACCAGTAGCATTACCTTCTACAGTGATTTTTCCACCTTTCATTTCAGCACCCACATACATACTGACATTACCTTTTACAATAATCTCGCCAGCAGTCATACCTTGCCCTATTCTTTTAGTGTTGTAAACATCACCATCAATGATGATTTTAGTTTCGCTAGCTTCTGCACCTGCTTCACCATCAACATCAAAGAAATTAGATAATTTAGTACTAGAATTACCATACCAAAGATCTAATTTTTTAATTTCATCAATAGTTTTACCTGCAAAATCATCTGGTTTAATAGTACTTGCTTCAAGAGGTACTTGTGGTTGTTCTTTTGGAGTTAAAATAACTTCGCTCATTACATCACACCCTTAATTGGAGCTGATTTTAATATATATTCATCTTGTACTGGATAGTTAGAGAAGTTAACTGAATAGTATTGTTTAAATGTTTTTTCTACATTAGCTAAAACTTCTTTTTCTAATTCTGCATTAAACATTGAGTCAGCCCAGTAACATCTACCATGTCCACTTGCATCAACGATTTTTCCGTCTTTAACTACAATATTACCATCTTTAAATACATAAGAACTTTCTTGTAATGCAGCTTCAACAGCTTCATATTCAGTAGAAGGATCTTGAGTATCTACATTGAAATTATAAATTGCAATATCTGCATCTGCACCAACACCTAAATGTCCTTTAGTGTCACTTAACCCTAAAACAGTAGCAGGAGTTGATCTGGATATTTGTGCAATTTCGTAGAATGTGTATTCACGGTCAATAGTAGCTATTGAAGACTTCTTTTGAGCCCATTTATGAACTTTGTTTTCTACCATGTCCATTCTGTTTCTATTACTCATTAACCAAGAGATAACTCTTGGGTATCTTGTAAATGGTCCTGCATTAGGACTGTCTGTTGTAAGACATACCTTACTAGCATCATTAATAAGTAAAAACAATTCTAAACCAATAGCCCATTGTACAGAAGGAACAGGAGCTTTTCCAGAGTAAATGAAAGGAACAATACCTGAACCAGTTTCAAGTTCTACATCACAGTTAGCCCATTTAAGACCATTTAAAGTGTGTAAATCAAATTCCATTGGTCCATCAGCAGTCATTGTAGTAGTTTCATCTAAAGTTACTTGACCAACATCAATAACCATATGTTTATTTTTATTAACATAATCTGCAACAGTAGACGCTTCAGATACAAAATCTCTCCAGTTAGTTCCACCATAACTATGGAATTGAACGTGAGTTGCATAACAACTAGTGTCCCTACTACCAGTAGCAGGATTAGCTTTTATATTTTTAGTTAAGTCAAAGGAATCTAAAGTAGTTTCATAGTTTCCAGGATGCCCTAAATCATTACAGTGAAGATGTATTGAATGAGGAAGCTGTAACATTTCATTTACTTCAGCTAAACCTTTAATAATCTCAGCACCAGTAATATCGAAATAAGGAGTAGGATCATTCATACCATGTACATTTCCGCCCCAGCCCCAAGCTTCAGTACCTCCAGGGTTAACTATTTTTATTGCATAACCTTTTGTAGCTCTTAATAACCATGAAGCATAAGCTGCACAGCTATCTAAGTCCCCATCTTTTAAATATTGCATTACAAACCAATTATTACCAAATAATGGGAATGCACCATGATCTAAAATAGGAGTGTCATGAAACTCTTCATGAGTGTGTCTTGCAAGTAAAGGAGGCATAGCCGCTTCCATTGCAGTAGTATATCCCATTTGTGAGTATCTGTAACCAGTTAAAAAAGTTGAAGGAATAGAAAATCCACTTCCACCTCTTAAACTGCCTTTAGTTGAAACAACATCTTTTTTACTGTCTTCAGGCCTAAACATCCTTCCGACATTTACTTTTGCACCAGCAATATGAGTATGAGGGTCAATACCTCCAGCCATAATAATCTGACCAGTTGCATCAATTTCTTTAGCATCAGCTGATACAGAGTCCACTATTTTACCATCTTTAACAGCAATATCTTTTTTATCACCGTCAATTTTATTTAGTGGATCGTAAACATTTCCGTTTTTAATTATATATTCCACAAAAAACCCTCCAATTTAGTAGTTAGAAATTTTGCCGTATCCTTTCATAAGAGTAGGCATATCTAAAACTGGTTTGTCAGTAGCTATAATATCTACAGGTATATTTTTGAAACTTGGAGTTGCAGTAGAGTCTGTATCCGGTCTGATTACTCTGTTAGCCCATGGTCCCATCGGCACATAAATCATTCCTTCCGGAAGTTCTTCTTTTGCTTTTACTGTTTTTACTACTACATCACCATAAGGTGAGAGTATTTCTATGTGGTCTCCTTCTTCAATACCTAATTCATCGAATTGAGCTTGAGTTAAGTTACAAATAGCTGCATAATCAATATACATTTTGAGGTCTTTACCAGCCTCAATAGCTTCTCCCTGCCAAACAGTCCTACCAGTATTTAAAATAACATTTAATACTTTCATCTAAACTCCTCCGTCTTCTAAGCGTATAGCATCAACAGGGCATGCTTCAACACAAGTTCCACATTTACCACAGAGTTCAGTCTTTTTTAGGCTAATTGCCCCATCTTCAACAACCATGATCAAATCTACATCATCAGTTGCTCCTTTTCCACCTGCAACTTCAGGGCTGTTTAAAGCATTAACAGGGCAAGATACAACACAGTTTCCACAACCATGGCATATTTCTCGAGTTATTGCCAGTTCAATTGACATTTAATTTACCTCCAATCAAAATTAAAGTTTTAACTGTTTAGTTTAATACTGAATCGAAAGCTTTTTTCCATGCTTTTGATTTAATAGGAGTACAGTTAATTTTTGTTCTCTTAACATCAATAGCATTAACAGGACATGCTTTTTCACATGCACCGCAGTAAACACAGTAAGTTTCATCTTTATGTAATCTTTCAGCTTTGCCTCCAGATTTCTCTGGTTTAGGGAATGATAAAACATTACACGGACAAGCAATTACACAAGTTCCACAGCCTTGACAAGTATCTTCTTTGATTTCTAAGTTACCTTCAAATGGTTTAGTAACTTTAGCTGCATCAACAGGACAAATGTCTTCACACCATCCACAGTTTACACAAGTTTCACAATCAATAAAAGTAGTTCCTTTTACTTCAAAGTTAGCTTCATCTAAATCATAGTCCCCATAGGAACAAATTCTACAAGAAGCTTTAATTGCATCAACAGGGCATGCTTTTTTACATACTAAACAGTAAACACATTTATCAGTATCAACATTAATATCAGAAGCTATAGTAGGGTTATCAGAAGTAGGATACTTGTATTCTAATTCAATTGCATCTGCAGGACACATTTCCTCACAGACACCACAACTTACACAAGTATCTTTGTCTATTTCTATTTCACCAGTAACTAACTTTGCTCTTTCAGGTAATTCTCTTGCAATAGTTATTGCTTCCGGCGGACAAGCTGATTCACAGTTTCTACAGTAAATACAAGCATCTTCATCAATTTCAGAAGATTTGAGTAAAGTAGGATATTCCTCTAATTCTTTAATAGATTTTCCGTCAATACTAAGAGTTAATGCATCGTAGGGACAAATACAACTACACATACCACAAAGTACACATTTAGAAGGGTCGATATCGACATTACTTAAATCTTGTTGAGTTCGTACCATAGCTCCAGTTGGGTTTGCCTCAATAGCTCCAACAGGACAAATTCTCTCGCACATACCACAGGTAGCACAGAGTTCATTTTTAAAGTACAAATTCCTAGATTCAGCACCTTCTCTTTCTACAGAAATATCTTTATAAATAAAATTTTCTGCTATCTCCATTATTTTACCTCCGTATTTTATTCTCCTTTATTTTTAACTTTAATAAGCAAATAATAAACAAATATTGATTTAAATTATCCAGTTATTTATTTAACTAGTTATTACTTAATAAACTATTTCTTTAATACTTATTGAGTTAGTAGGACAGGAATTACTACAGATAAAACAGCCATAACACATATCATTATTTATTTGTGCTTTTAGACCATTTAACACAATCGAATCCATCAAACATACCTCAACACATTTACCGCACCCAATACAAGAATTTTTAACACGGGTTTTAAAATTGCCTTTAGAAGAACAAGTTTTAATAATTGTTTGGGTGCCTGCTTTGTCTTTAAAAAGAGCATAGCTAAGATTAAAAAAATCTTTTGGACATAAGTTAGTAATAACTTCTGCAATCTCAACAGAACCAGCTGTTATATTCCTACCATTTAAATAGTGAGAAACAGTTGACCTATTCATATTAAGAGCTTCAGCTATTTCATTTTGGTTAAATCCCTGCCTTTTGAGCTCGATGGCAGCTAGATATTTTAAACCTGATATAATGTGTTTCGGCATATTAAGACCACGTGTGTTAACTACATATATTTATTGTATATAATATAAAGATTTGCAATAAATTCATGTAGGCAGATTTATATATGTGTGTGTAGTAGTTACACTATTTTTAGATAGATTAATATTAATTAAATCCATTAATAGCTGTTAAAATTATATTAAATATATAATTATTAGTAATAGCGTAAAAAACTAGATATTCATTAATTAAATATGTAAAAACTTATTAAAACTTTGAATATTCAAATAATCATAGCATTATATGTTAAATTGATTATAAGTAATAGATATGACAATTAGTTTTTACTCTTTTTTTTATTCTTTTTTGTATATATTAGAATGTCTCAAAACTTTTTTATAATTTATTTTATTTTTCTAAAATTAAATTTCTGTTTTTAATGATAAAGATAATGATAATAAGTAATTAAAATATAATATAGACTAATAGATATAAAATAATATATTTAATATAATTAATAGCTATAATTAATAGATATAACTAATAGCTATAACTAATATATTTAATATAACTACTATTAATATATCTAATAAGTAAAGGAGACATGATTTCATGAGAATTATAGGAATAACTGGATTAAAAAACACAGGCAAAACAACACTTGTTGTTAAAGTTATAAAAGAACTTAAAAAAAGAGGATTTGAAGTAGCTACTATTAAAAAAACACATAGTAAATTTGATACTAATGGTAGAGACACATCGAAGCATAGTGAAGCTGGAGCAGGAATCGTAGTTGGATCTGGAATTGAAACGTTTTTTAAAATAGATAAGGAACTTGAGCTTGTAGAAATATTAAAAGAAGTAAAAGAAATGAAAAGAATTAAAGGTGTTAAAGCTCCAGATTTTGTAATATTAGAAGGATTTAAAGAATCACCATATATCAAAATAGCTACAGCCGAATATAAAACAGATTATAATAATGACGAAACTATAATTAAAACTGTAAATGTAAATGACCTATCTGATAGAGACCTATGTAAAATAGTTGACTTAATGGAAGATAGAAGTTTTGGAATATTACCTATGCTTAATTGTAAGAAGTGCGGGTTTGATAATTGTAATGAATTTAGATTAGCTAAAATTGAAGGATTAGCTCCAAAAGAAGTTCAATGTATTACTGATGTCGATGCAGCTATTTTAAAAGTAGATGACCTAGCTATTCCAATGAATCCATTTGTTAAAGAGCTAGTTAAAAACGTAGTAGCAGGAATTGTCGAAACACTTCGCACAGAAGAATTTGGAGCAGGAGATTTTAAAAAAATAGAATTAATTGTTGAAAAAGAAGATGATATTATCAAATAATGTGTAAAAATAATTAAACATAATAGTTAGAATTAAGATAAAAAGTAAGATATAAAAAATATAATAGAATTAGAAAAATAAAAGAAATAAAAAGAAATAAAAAAGTAAATATTGGTTAAATTATAATATTTACTTATTATTTATCAGCTATTCATCCGCTGGAGACTTGTCAATTACTGACAATGGTGGTTTTTGATTTACATCAAATCCAGAGTAGTAGCCAAACTCTTCTTGAAGTTTTAAATTGATTTCGTGGTAGATTTTAGATAAAGGAATTTCTGCAGGGCAAACTTCTTCACACTGACCACAATTAGTACATGAATCAACAATATGCATTAATCTTACCCAATGGAACATTGGAGATGGTGGAAGTTCACCTTTGGATACCCACTCTGGAGAATCAGATTCTAAAGAACACTCATTACACCAACAAATAGGGCAAGATTCCCTACAACCAAAACATTTAATACATTTATTCAATTGATCCATATAATTATCAATAGTTATTAATAAATCACTTTCTTCAAAATCAGCATTTTGCCATTTTTTAGCTAATTTTACCATAATGTTATCAATATTAGCCCTAATTTCAATTCCTTTTTTCTCAGGAGCTTTGGTTTTTATATTACCTGAACTTACAGCACTATCAAATGCATCAGCACCTTTTTGAGAAAAGATTTCCACAAAAGTAGCTTTACCCGCTAGAGGACCAATGACTCCCCAATTACCAAATGCTAAGTCTGCCATAATAGGGATATTAACATCACATCTCCTACAATTAGTTCTTCTACCATAACCTTCATCTTCAAGGGTATCAATACTAATCTCTTTTTCACCGTCATTTTTAGTTTCAATAATAAGATTACCTTTGGCTATTTCTTCTTTAACAACCTCATCAGGATCAACATCATAAAACTTAGAAATCATTTCACGGGCTTTAACAGGAGGCATAGTTCCTCCACAGTTAATACCTACCATTAAAATATTATCTTCTTTAATTTGTTTTCTTTTCATTAATTCGACAATAGTTCGAGCATCACATGGTTTAACTGTAACAGCTATTTTAATGTCTTTAGCACCATTAAGATACTTTTGAATTGTTTTTGCCATATTTAATGTACCGCAATGAAGGGAACCTGCAGACCCAATGACATCTTCAGGGTCAGTTATTAAAGTTGGAACCGCATCATAAATATCTGAACCTTTTTTAACAGATAGAACACCATCAACAATTTTTTCTTCTAATAAATATTTTAAAAAGGAACTTACTGCACCACCACATTCACCTTTTTCAAGAATTTCATTATCAGAAGCCCATGCATAAAACATATCATTTACTTTAACCATACAATCACTTCGCTATTTATCCTTATTCCATGAGAAAGGTCCTAATTTTTTAACTTCTTCGGTGATTTTTTTCATTGCATTTGCGAATTTTTCACCCTCAGATGCAGATATCCAATCTAAGAAAAATCTCCCTTCTTCAATACCTAAAGTACCTAAAACAGTTTTTAATACAGTCATACGGCGATTACATGCAAAATTACCACTATCATAATGACAATCACCAAAATGACATCCAGCAACCATTACACCATCAGCACCATCATCAAAAGCCTTTAAAACTAATAAAGGATTGATTCTACCAGAACACATAACTCTAATTACACGAACATTATGGGAGTATTGCATTCTCCCAGTTCCTGCAGTATCTGCACCTCCGTAAGAGCACCAGTTACAACAAAAAACTATTATATTTGGATCCCATTCCATAATATTACCTCTTTTTTAATATTTTAAATATATACTAACTATAATAATATTAATTAGCACCATAAAGCTCACTAATATTAATTAATATTATAATATTGAGTTAAGTATGGTAATAAAATAAAATTAAAAAAATAAATTAAAAAAGTTAGGTAAACCCCTAACTTATTTAAAATTTCTATATTTAGCTAAAAATTACTATTTACCTGATTTCGCTGTGAAAGAATAAGGAGGCATTCCTTTTTCAAATCCACGAGTGTATCCAGATAAGTCTGTAGCTTTTAAATTGATTTCATGTATTATTTTTGAAAGAGGAATCTCTGCAGGGCAGGCTTCTTCACACTGACCACAATTAGTACATGAATCTGCAATATGAATCATACGTTCTAAATGGAACATTGGGGATGGTGGTAAAATACCTTTTTCAATCCATTCTGGACCATTAGCTTCCATAGTACATTCACTGCAGTAACAAATTGGGCAAGATTCCCTACAGCCGAAACATTTAATACACTTTTCAAATTGTGGAAGATTTTTAGTGAAAATTGATAATAAATCTCCTTCACCTTCAAAATCAATACCTTGCCATTTTTTAGCTAGTTTGACCATAATATTGTCAATATTAGCTCTTATTTCGATACCTTTAGGAATAGGTTCTTGGGTTTCAAGTGAACCACTAGCTAATACTTTATCAAGTGCATTAGCACCTTTATCTGAGAAAACTTCAATAAATGTAGCTTTTCCAGCTAGAGGCCCAATAACTCCCCAGTTACCAAATGCCATATCTGTCATTGATGGGATATTTACATCACATCTACGGCAGTTGGTTCTTCTACCATAGCCTTCGTCTTCAAGAGTATCAATACTGATTTCTTTTTCACCTTCAGCAGTTTCAATAATAAGGTTACCCTTAGCTATTTCTTCCTTAACAACATCATCTGGATCAATTTCATAGAAAAGGTCAACCATTTCACGAGCTTTAACCGGAGGCATAGTTCCTCCACAGTTAATACCAATCATTAACACATTATCTTCTTCAATTTCTCCTCTTTTAATGAGTTCAACTAAAGTCATAGCATCACAAGGTTTAACTGTAACAGCTATTTTAATATCCTTAGCACCGTTAAGATATTTCTTAACAGTTTTACCCATATTTAAAGTACCACAGTGAAGAGAACCAGCTGATTTAATCACATCATTAGGATCTGTTATTAATGTAGGAACTGCATCGTAAAGGTCTGTTCCTTTTGAGACTGCAAGAACTCCATCAACTTCCCCTAATTCAAGTAAAGATTTTAATATAGTAGTTACTGCACCACCACATTCACCTTTTTCAAGAATTTCATTATCAGAAGCCCATGCATAACACATATCGCCTATTTTAACCATATTAACACCTTACAAATAATATTAATTGTATACTAATATCTAGCAATCCCCACATTTTTCAACAGCGGCTGCTGAAACTTTAAATTCAGGCATTTTTGAAGCAGGATCTAAGTTTTCAGCACTAGTAAGAACATTAGCTGCACATTCAGCGAAATGGAAAGGTATGAAAATAACTCCTTTAATAATATCATTAGTTACTCTTGCAGGAATTTCAATTTCCCCTCTTCTAGTACTTACTTTAACCATATCTTTATGTTTAATTCCTAGATTTTCTGCATCTTCAGGATTAATTTCAACATAACCTGTTGGAACTTCAGTGTGTAAAGTTTTAGATCTTCTAGTCATACTTCCAGTATGCCAGTGGAATAAAATTCTTCCAGTTGTTAAAACAAGAGGATATGTATCATCTGGTACTTCACCAGGGTCTCTGTGCTCAATTGGGAAGAATACACCTAATCCATCAGGAGTAGCAAATTTTTCAGTGTGAAGAATTGGAGACCCAGGGTGGTCTTCAGTTGGGCAAGGCCAATGTAAAGCTTCTGGCTTTTCCAAACGTTCTTGATCCATACCTGCATATTGAGGTGTTACAGTTCTAACTTCTTCAAATACCTCTTGAGGAGAATTAAAGTTGAATAAGTCAGATCCTAAACGTTTAGCTATTTCACAAATAATTTCCCAATCAGGTTTTGAATCACCAATAGGTTCAATAGCTTTACGAACATATTGAACTCTACGTTCTGTGTTAGTAAAAGTTCCATCTTTTTCTGCCCAAGAAGTAGCAGGAAGGATAACATCAGCTAATTCTGCAGTTTCAGTTAAGAAAATATCTTGTACAACAAAGAAATCTAAGTTTTCAAGTGATTCTTTAACATGCTTAATATCAGGGTCTGAAATCATTGGATTTTCACCCATAAGATACATTCCTTTAACAGTACCATCATGAGCGGCATTCATCATTTCAACAACAGTTAGGCCTGGTTTGCAATTAAGGTCACCACAACCCCAAATTCCAGATACTTTTTCACCTTTATCTTCTTCAATAACTTTTTGGTATCCTGGATAGAATACAGGTAATGCACCCATATCACATGCACCTTGTACATTGTTTTGTCCTCTTAAAGGATTAACACCTGCTCCACGTTTACCTAAGTTACCAGTTAACATAGCTAAATTGGAAACAGACATAACATTGTCTGTACCAGTAGTATGTTGAGTAATACCCATTGAATAAAGAATAGCAGCAGCATCTGCTTTAGCATACATAATAGCAGCTTCACGAACTAAATCTGCTGGAGCTTCAGTAATTGCTTCCATCTTTTCAGGAGAATAGTTTTTAACAATTTCTTTAACTGATTCATAGCCTTTAGTTCTTTTTTCTATAAATTCCTTATCTTCAAGGCCTTCTTCAATAATTACATTCATTAAAGAGTTAATAAGAGCTATATTTCCACCAGATTTAAATGGAACATACAAGTCAGCTAATTTTGCAGTAGGAGTATATCTTGGGTCAAATACAATGACTTTTTTACCTGCTTCTTTTGCTTGGATAATCCTACGTCCAATAAGAGGGTGTTGTTCAATTGCATTAGAACCAATAACTAAAATACAGTCAGATTCACTAATATCTTGAATTGTATTAGTCATAGCTCCTGAACCAAATGTTTGAGCTAAACCAGATACAGTAGGCCCATGGCAAAGTCTTGCACAGTGATCAACATTATGAGTACCAATTACTGCTCTAACGAGCTTTTGCATTAAATAATTTTCTTCATTAGTACATCTAGCTGAAGATAAAAATGCTAAAGATTCTGGATTAGCTGCCTTCATTTCACTTAATTTAGTAGCTACTAAATCTAAAGCTTCGTCCCAACTAGCTTCTCTAAATTTACCATTTTCTTTAATTAATGGGACTGTTAGACGTTCATCATCATTAACAAATTCATGTGAAAAATTACCCTTAGGGCATAATTTTCCTTCATTAACCGGAGTTCTTTTCCAAGGTTCAACACCTAATAAATCCCCATCTACACTTACAAGATTGAAACCGCAGCCACAACCACAATAAGGACAAGTAGTTGGTGTAAATTTAATATCCATAATAATCATTCCTTAAAAGATTAATTTACATAATATTCAGTTATTTAAGTTTGCTATATCGAATTATTTAATTGAAAAGTAATAAAAATTGCTAACTAAGCTTATTTTAATAATACTAATATGAAGATTGAAAATTACAATAAACTAGTCATTACAATAACCGAACTAACTAATAGCATATGATCAAAGAGTAGACATTACAAATTATATAATTATCTTATTAAATACCACTATAAAAATAATTAGTATTATTATTAAGAATAATTAGTAATTATAATGTAATACTCATAGTAATGGTGATGACACATATTTTATTGTTAACAATTAGTAATAGTAATCAATATACTGCATTGACAAGTAGTTTTGACTAGTCAATTTAACTTTTAGTAATCATTACTAGTAATATTAAAATAAGCACTTTATAAAGCATTTATATCAGTATTAATGATTAACCTGATAATTAATTATAAGGAAAATCTAAATAGGAAATAAAGCATAGAGCGAATATGAATATTTCCTATTCTGAAATAAAGATAATAGTAGTAATACTTAAACAGTATGAATAAGCATGCTACTATAATTTAGCTTCATATTACTTAACTAATATTAAAATTAATTAAAGTTAGAAAAGAATTAGTTAGCTAATTAATTATATTATTTTCCTCTTAAATATGTGTACCAGTATAATATTCCTACAAATACTGCCCCACCAATTATGTTACCAATTGTAACAGGAATCAGGTTATTAACAATACATTGATACCAGGAAACTTTACCCATAAATACAGCAACAGGTATAAAGAACATGTTAGCTACACTGTGCTCAAAACCAATGGTAACGAACGCCATAATTGGGAACCAAATACCCATAATTTTCCCAATAATATCATCAGCTGCAATAGCTAAATAAACAGCTAAACAAACTAACCAGTTACATCCAATAGCCCTTAAGAATACTTGATCCCATGTTAATGAACTAACCATAACAGTTTCTTTAACCATAGTTCCAGCAGTCATGACATATTTAGCTCCTTCAAATTGAGCTCCACCTAATGCTTTAGTTTTAGCAAGGGTTATTGCCCCAGCCATATATGGATCTACAGTTAAAATACCTGCTAAGTAAGCAAATACGTAAGCAACAAATAATGCACCTACAAAGTTTAAGACCCAACTTATAGACCAATTTTTAGCTAAACCACCTAAAGTAGCTTTACCTTGAAGAATACCCATAGGCATATACATACAGTTACCTGTAAATAGTTCAGAACCTGCTAAAACAACAAGCATCAAACCAACAGGGAACACTCCACCAAATACTAACTTAACTAATCCTGGAGGAAATCCTGCAGCTGCCATTCCTGCAGTAGCTACTTCTGCTAATAATCCTCCGAATGCAATATAAGCACCAGCTAAGAAACTTAAAATAATTACATTTCCTAAGGGTGCATTGTTTTTTAACTCTGCTATACCGACAATTGCTTTTGCAGTATCAGCAGGGCTTTTAAAAGACGAACTCATTTTAAAACCTCTCTAAATATTTGTTTTGAAATAATATGTATATTTCTTCTAGCCTATATTATTTTATAACCATACCATCTTAATTTTAAAAAAACTTTTTTAAAATTTTTGAAGGTCATATATAATATAAGAATATTATTTCAAATAGCTTATTAGCATTTCTAATTTATTACAAGAATTTTAGCTACTTTGTACTTTTATAATAGCATTAAAAGACAAAATCATCCCTTAAAACTACTAATGGTATACTGTAGAAGTTGCAATAAGTATAGTAATAATACAAGCTAAATCAATCATACCTCAATGTTATGATAAATATATGCAGTAATACCGAGGTATTAAATACTAATATTTATTTTAATATATAAATGATTTTGGTATTGACTATGAAAAGAAAAGTTTATATAATAAGTATTACATATAATTATATTCGATTAATTATTATGCCAATTAATCCATTAATTATTTTTAAAATAAGTAAATAGCTTATTCAATAGATTATAAAATTTTTTAAATAGCTTTAATTATAAAATCTAATTTTTAACACATCAATAGCATTTTTTAAACCATAAAAAGTTGCTAAATATAGTTAAAAATAGTATAAACTGTTTTTAGAATATAAAATTAATGCATAATAATGATATTATTTTTACATATTTAAACAATGAATACTTATTATTATATACTTATTATTATTTTTAATAAAAATAATTTGGTGAGGAATACAAATAAAATTTATACTTAGGTTATGAGAATATGCTTATGGTGAAAAATATTAGGGAAAAATAGGAAAATAAGAGATAAGAACTAAGAAATAAAAAAATATAATAAATAAAATATTAATATAATTTTAGGTTTATTCTTTCTTAAACTTGTTCTTATCATTTTTTGATTTTAATTTTTCGTTATTTTTCTTATTATCTTTATTTGCATCTCGCTCTTTCTTTTGAATGTTTCCTTTTTTTTGATTAGTATAGAAATAAGCACCTGCAAATCCACCTAATGAACCCATAATTAATAAAGATATTAATATTAGTACGGTTAAAGGAATTCCAGTTATAGATCCTCCTAAATCCCCTAATCTTCCAGTTAATGCAACTATGAACAAAGGTAAAGTAGCTATTGCACCAAGAACAGCCCCTTGTATCCTACTATTTGATTTGTACCCTACTAAAATAAGTCCAAAGAATGCTAAAAATATTAAAATATCCAAATATTCGAATGCCATAACTGGGAAAAAGGTGAATATTGCTGAACCAATTATTAAATACTTAATATCGATTTCATCAAAGATATCTTTCACATTTATCATCTAATCAACTCCTTTTTATTTGATTACGTTTTATTTGTTAATATAATGAATAATTAATATAATAAAATAATAGTTTAATATATACTTTTTAAATATGTTAGAAATTTTAATATATATCTTTCTATTTATTCCTATTCTTTAGGGATAGTGATAAATGATTAAATTGTTAAAAGAAATGGTAGATTTAGTATTAATTGTTAAAAACGATTATTATCTAAAATAGATAAAATAATAGATAAAATAAAATAGTTTAAATTTAGAAAAAATACTTGATTTAATATTATAAATAGCCCCATGATTTAAATAACTGTCTAAGTAACTATCTAAATAGCTATCTAAAAAACTATGAGTTGTGGGCAAAATTCGAAATTTATAAATCAGAACTTCATTAAAACCATTGAATTATGAGTCGTGGTCATAAGTCTTATTTTTCGTTAATTTTATATATAATGCTGTACAATAATTAATTAGGTTATTAGTAATTTTTGTTGGTGTTATTTATGGTTTTAGTTAAGTCCGATGTGTGTCAGACAAAATGGGTTGTG
>JBOFHT010000017.1:0-10467 GCA_051649785.1 Methanobacteriaceae archaeon | reverse complement strand
CTATTTTTCTAATAATCGTTTAATAATCTTATATTTGAGTAATAATAAAAAATTATAAATAATATGAAAAATAGAATAAATTTATATAATTAAAACTATTTATATTGCTTTTAGTAGTAAGTTGTGGATATTAACAGTAATATTATTGTTTTCATTAATATGTATTGCTCAAATTCATTTTATTTTTATTACTATTATGTATTAATGGGTGGTACTTGTAGCATTAATATTATAATTATTATAGGTATTATTATTAGTTTGTTCAAGAGGAGATTTAATTTGAATCCTAAAATTTATTTATTTATTATTTGTGCTGTTTTATTATTTGTTTCAATAGGCAGTGTTTTTGCTACTGAAAATAGCTCGGGTAGTAATAGTGTAGCAGTTACTAATTTTAGTAAAATAATTTATGATATAAACGACAATGTATCTGTTAGTAATAAGAGCAATAGTAGTAATAATAGTAGCAGTAATATTAATAATACTAATAATAAAACAGGGACTAATATTTCCTCAAAACAAATTAGTATTCCATTATCTAAAATAATTAGTGTTTCACTTTCAAGTTATGCCGTAAAAACAGGAAAAATTATTACAGTCAAAGTTAAAACAAAGGGTTATGTTAAGTCAGTTTCCTTAAAAGTCAATAGAATGGCTGTATCATCTAAAATTAGTATTTCAAAATCTTATTTTAAGACTAATATAATAAAAAAACTTAAAAAAAGCAGTTATGGTTATTGGTATTATAAATTTAGTACTAAAGGACTTACTACAGGTAAATATAGTGTCAAAATCATAGTTTCAGATGGTTCAAAATCATACAGTAAATTAACTAATTTTGATGTAGATAATGTTCCTCCAAAAATCAAATATGCCAATGCAGGACCTAATACTATAACTGCAGGAACTCCATTCACATTAGTAGCTGTAACAGATTCTTCTACAAGAAAAGTTATTGCAAAATTTAAATCTAAATCTATTACTCTTAATCGTGTAAATAGTACTCATTGGTCTACAAAAACTACACTTAGCTATAGATATATTAGAAAATTAACAATAACTGTTTATGCTTATGATGTAGCAGGTAATGTTGCTAAAAAAAATACTTATATAATAGCCAATCCTAGATATGTGTATTGGGATGGAACATTACTTACTTATACTAACTATAAAGTTTACTATAACTCTCCTAAAAATGCTTATGAAAAAGCTATGAATGAACTTAAAGTTTATGCTAATGTGTATGAAGGTCGTTCTCCTGAGAATGATTGGAAAAGTACATTAGGAATTACTTATAAATCTACCCAGGGAAAAATTGTTTTATATAAAGTTATTATATCCTATAAAGATCCTTTTGTGGTTTACCATGAAATGGCACATGTTTTAAATTGGGGTTGGTCTGAGTATACTTGTGATGAATATGCTTATAATAGAACTGGTTATTGGATTAAATAGCTTGATTAGATAGATTATACTGATTATGATATATGGTTTATCTATCCTTTGGTTTATTATTTTTTTAGTATTTACGAGGTTTGTCAAAAAGATTTTCCATATGGAAAAATTTTATCTATTTACCAATTCAAGGATTTTAATGAAGTTTTGGTTTAGAAATTTCAACTTTTGACCACGAATTTTTTACATTTAAGTTTTAAAGATTAATTTTAATTTCACCACTACATGCTACTTTTTAATAATTTTAATAAAATATAATTTATTATTAATACTAATTTTTTTAATATAAATAGTAATAATATTACTAATAATTCTAACAAATAGATTAATATCTTCACTAATTCCAATAATATTCATACTAATTCCAATAATAGCTATGATAATTCAATCAATATTAATATTTGTTACAATGGTGTCAATTTAAATAGTAACAATTTTGATAATAATTTTGCTAAATTTTGCTAATCAAATAATATTAAGTCCTAATAATAAAGCTACTTCAATAAATATAAATACTATTAACTATTAATCATTATTAATCATTAATTAATTTAATTTATTAATTAATTTACATATGAATATTATATTTATTTAGTTAATAATTTTAAATTTATTTTCTACTCAAATTGCTAATTTGGTGAGTTTATGCTGGCCTCTGTTCAAAAAGAAATTTTACAAACTTTAATTAATTTATACCAAACTTCTAATGGGAGTTCTATTAAGGGAGAAGACATAGCGGAAGTTATGAATCGTAATCCAGGGACTATTAGGAATCAAATGCAAGCTCTTAGAAGTTTAAGTTTAGTTAAAGGAGTTCCAGGTCCTCGTGGTGGTTATAAACCTACTATTGAAGCATATCATACTTTAAGTATTTCAGTAACAGATAATGCATCTAAAGTCCCAATATTTAAAAAGGGCATTGAACTTAAAGATATTTCTGTAGCTAAAATAGAATTTACTAGTATTCCGCACCCTGGGGAATGTGAAGCTGCTATTAAAATTTTAGGAAGTATTAAAAGCTTAGATATCGGGGATGATATTAGAATTGGTCCTACTCCGGTTAACAGATTAGGTGTTACAGGAACTATTGTTGGGAGAGACGATATAGATAATATTTTACTTTTAGATACTACTACAATTAGAAGTATACCTAAAAAAACAGTTTTAGAAGTTGCAAGTTTAGACCTTATTTCAATTGATTCAAAGTTTAGAATACAAGAAGCTTCAAAAGTCATGATTGATGCAAAAATTGAGGGTACTCCTGTTATGGAAGATAATCAAGTTGTTGGTATTTTAACACTAACAGATATTGTTTCAGCAATAGCTAATTCAAAAAAAGATGTTATTGTTAAAGATATAATGTCAAAAAACCCCATCACAGTTAAAGGTGATTTAATGATTGCTGAAGCTATTGATTTAATGCATAAATATAAAGTGGGCAGATTAATTATTTTAGATGATTCTAAAAACCCTATTGGTATTATAACAAGAACTGATATTGTTAATACTATAACCGACTTAAAAACTTAGTTAGTTTTATTTAATACTCATAACAACAATAAAAAAATTAATTTTATTAATATTTATTTTATAATTACTTAGCTTATTAAATATATTACTACATCTATTACTATTAATAATACTAATGCCCCTATTACGGCTATTAATATCATTATTGTTCATAATAATACTAATAATGCCAATACTACTAATATTATTATTACTACTAATATTACCATTATACCTAGCTTTTAATCTAATAATTAATTTATTTCTTGTGATTTTATGGATAATAATACTAATAATAACAATAATGCAAATACCACTAAAAACTATGGTAACAATATTATTTTGGAAATAAAGACTAAAATTAATGATATTTTAGATGTTTATAATGATAATATGGGTATTATTGATATTGTTGGGGATATTGATAATAATATTGATAATAAAAATAATATTAGTGAGATAAGCAATAATTGTAATATTAGTAACTATAGTGATAAAAATAGGGATAAAACCAGTAATAAAAACAGTAGTATTAGTAGTATTAGTAGTGATAATAAATATAATAATAATAATAATAATAGCTCCAATGATAATTCATGTGATATTGGCTTAGATAGTTCTAAAATCACTAAAGCTTTTGAAATTAATGAAATTAAGGAATTTAGTTTTTTAAATACCTCTTATTGTAGGGGAAATATCCGACTTTATAATATCAACAGTAATCAAAACTTAAAAGAAGTTCTTAGTAATGTTGAAAAAGATTTAACTTTTATATTTAGTCATTATGGGGCGTTTGAAGTTAAGTCCGAGTATTACTGTCCTTGTTGCATTTTACCATACTATAGAATTAAGTTTAGTATAGATATAAGTAATTTTTAAGTTTATGGAAGTTCATATATGAAAGTTAATCAAATAAATATAAAAGATAAGATGACTGTTTCTGATTTAATTAAAGAATTTGAACTTTCTGGTGTTTTAGGTAGTGGGAGAGTAGCTAGAGCAACAAATTTACTAGCTAATATGATAGGGGATAATGATACAAAAGTCTTTTTAAGTCTTGCAGGTCCTTTAGTTCCAGGAGGACTTCGGAATATTGTTGCTAAAATGATTAAAGAAGGGATGGTTGATGTTATTATAACTAGTGGGGCTAATGTAACTCATGATTTGCTAGAAGCTTTTGGTGGAAACCATTATAGCGGTTTTGGTTTTGATGATGAAAAGCTTCATGATGAGGGTATGGGGCGTATTGGTGATATTTACACAAAAACACCTGATTTTGAAGTTTTTGAAAAAGAAATAACTAATATTTTAGCTACTATTAATGATAATATTGCTATTGATTGTATTGATAATAGTACCATTAATAGTATTAATAATAAAAATGTTGCTAACAATAATAGTATTGCTAATAAACATAATTCTGATTCTTGTATTTCTAGTAATATAATCTCAATTAAGGACTTATTATATGAAATTGGTAATTTAGTAAGTGATGAAAACTCTATTTTACATTTAGCTAGTAAATATGATATTCCAATATTTGCACCTGGTTTAATTGACAGTATGTTAGGTTTACAACTTTGGATGTTTAATCAATCTAATACTCTTGTTGTAGATGCTGTAGCTGATATGGATGATATGTCTAATATTGTATTTTCATCTAAAAAGGTTGGGGCAGTTTTATTAGGTGGTGGCCTTCCAAAACATTATGCTTTAGCTTCTAATCTATTAAAAGGTGGTGTTGATTCAGCTATACAAATTACTATGGATAGATCTGAAACTGGTAGTTTAAGTGGTGCACCTCTTGAAGAAGCTAAATCATGGTCAAAAGCTCAATGTGGATCTAATTTAGTTAGTGTTGTTGGTGATGTAACTATTTTATTCCCTTTAATTTTAGCTGGTGCTATTGATAAATTAGAATGATATTAGTAAAATTATTAGTTTTTTCTTATTAATTTGGTTTATTATAAGATTTATATGAAAACTGTAGCTAAAACTTATAAACATGAGATTATAATTAAAAAATCTAGTTTTATTTGCCGAATTTTCCCTGTTAGCAATATTAATGAGGCGAAATCTATTATTTCAAAAATAGCTACTAAATACAGTGATGCTACTCATAATTGCTCGGCTTATATAGTTGATGGTGTTAAATGGAGTGATGATGATGGTGAGCCTTCAACAACTGCAGGTAAACCAATGTTAAATGTTCTTGAGAAAAATGGCTTAGATAATGTTTTAGCTATTGTAACCCGTTATTTTGGGGGAATAAAACTAGGTGCTGGTGGTTTAGTCCGTGCTTATAGTAGTTCAGTCATTGAAACTTTAAAAATAGCTAATATTGTTAATATGGGACACTTTGAGATTTATGAATTAAAGTTTGATTATAATATTCTTAAAGCTATTGAGGCAGAACTTAGAGCTTTTAATGTTACTATTATTAATAAGTCCTATGAAGATAAAATTAAGTATAATATTGCTGTTTTAAAGGAAAATAACAATGGAATTAATGGTATTAGTAATAATTGTAGTAATAGTAGTAATAATGGTAGTAGGGATGTCACAAATTATAATAGCATAATTAATAAAATTTTAACTAGATTAAATGATAATTCAAGTAATTCTAGTTCTTATTCTACAAAACGAACTGATTTTTGCCTTAAATCTGATTCTAATTTTAGTTCTAATTCTAGCTCTAACTCTAAAATTATAATTACTTACTTATATGATAATTTATTAGAAATTTAAAATATTAATTATATTAACATTAACATTTATGCCTCTATTTATATTTATCATATTCATAATTATACTCACATTTATACTCATACATATACTTAAATTTATACTCAAATTCATATTTAATCGGCTGATTCTATGATAATTCTTGAAAAGAGAAAGCGTTTATGGGAAATGTACCCTATTGGAAGCCCTAAAGGTGTTCTAAATGCAAAAAGAAAACCTAAATTTATAGGAATTCTTAAATTTAAAAGAATAGATAATAGTAATAAAATAGATAATAATGGTAATAATAGCAAAAATATCAAAGAGACTAATGAAAATGATATTAATCATCTTAAATTAAATAAATTTATACTTAAAAAAGAAATTAATACAGGGGAATCTGGAGATTCTAATGACGAATATGTTGAAAAGCTTCTTCCACCTTCTCAGGCAATTAAAGTTCTTAAAAAGCAGGCAGTTTTTTTAACATCAAGAGATAGTGAACTTGAGCTTTTTCTTGATTCACTTAATATTAAATATCGTTTTACAAATATATGTAAACATTGTCTTTTTAATGGGCATATAACTGTTTTAAGTTCTAATTTTTCCTACTTGTATCATAATCAAAAAATTTGTAAGTTATGTGCTGAAGATACTATTAAAAGAGAACTAAAACTCAATGGTTTCGATAAAAAAGTTTTTAGAAATTTCAAACGTATTTTAGATAAAACTGGTAATTTAGATGATGTTTTAAAGATTATGAGTCCTAAATTTGATTCAATTAAAAATAAAGACTTAACTCTTTTTGATAAAATTAATGTCGATAAAAAAAAATTTCCTAAAATAGCTATTAATCGTCTTAAATTGCCTAAAAAGTTTAAAGATATTCTAAGTTCTTCAAAAAATGAATATTTACTTCCTGTACAGTATTTAGCTATTAAAAAAGGGTTACTTAAAAATAAAGATTTACTAATTGTTTCAGCTACTGGTAGTGGGAAAACTCTTATTGGTGAGTTAGCGGGCATTCCTAAAGCAATTAATAATGGTAAGCTACTATTTTTAACACCTCTTGTAGCATTATCAAATCAAAAATATAGGGATTTCACTAAAAAATATAGACCAATCCATCTTAAAACTTCTATTAAAGTTGGAATGAATCGTGTAAAAGCTAAAGAAGAGCTTAAACTTCCAAAAACTAACTTAGAACAATCAGATATTGTTGTTGGAACCTATGAGGGAATTGATTTTCTTTTAAGATCAGGTAAATATGGTGAGTTATCTAATCTTAAAACGGTTTTAATTGATGAAATTCATACATTAGCAGATGAGGATAGGGGATCTAGGTTAAATGGGCTTATTAAAAGAATAAAAAATCTTTTTCCAGATACTCAGATTATTGGTTTATCAGCTACTATTAAAAATCCCACTCAATTAGCTAATGAATTTAATATGGATTTAGTAGAATATCCTTGCCGTCCAGTTCCTTTAGAACGCCATCTAGCTTTTACTAGAAATGATGTTCAAAAAAAGGCACTTATTAAAAAGTTAGTAATAGCTGAATCAAAAAGAAAGTCTTCAAAAGGTTTTAAAGGTCAAACAATTATTTTTACAAATTCACGCCGTAAAACTCATAAAATTGCAGATAGTTTATCTAAAGCAGGAATTAATGCCTCTCCATATCATGCAGGACTTTCTTATTATAAAAAAGAAAAAATTGAAAAATCATTTCTAAAAGGCAGTATTTCAGCAGTTGTTACAACAGCAGCTTTAGCAGCAGGTGTTGATTTCCCAGCTTCCCAAGTTATCTTTGAATCATTACTTATGGGTAATAAATGGATTTCTCCAAATGAGTTTTCTCAAATGTTAGGTCGTGCTGGAAGGCCTTCTTTTCATGATAGGGGTTTAATTTATCTTATTCCAGAACTCAATAATAAGTTTGATAGTGAAAGTGAAGAGTCAATGGCAATATCTCTTTTAGAAAGTGATGTTGAAAATGTTAATATTGAATATACTGAAGATGATATTGTTGAACAAGTTTTAGCTGACATTTCATCTAATAGTATTAATAATATTAATGAATTAGAAGAATTTTATAAAAATATCAATATCCCTATTTCTATTGATAGTGTAATTAATATTTTAGATGATTATAACCTTTTAGAGAATACTACTAGTACTAATAATAATAATAAAGATAAAATCATTAGTACAGATAAATTAAGTGTCTCAGAATATGGTAAAGCTGTATCTATTTCTTTTTTAAATATTGAAGATGCTGAGTTTATTAAAAAATCCATTATTAAATTAAATACTAACTTAAATAAAAAGAAATATCTTCCTAGTAGTTTTAAAAATATTAATAATAATAAAAATATTAATAATGGAAATAATAAGAGAAATAATAATATTAATATTAACTCTAAAAATAGAAATAATAATAAAAATATTAATAATAATAACAATAATAGAAATAATAAGGATAAGAATAATATTAATATTAATTCTAAAATAGCTAAATTAAAAAATGATTACATTAAATCTAATATTCTTTATATTGGTTTAAATCTTGAACCATTTAACAATGCATATTTAACTAGTCCTATGCACATGCAGATTGTTAATAACATTAAAACTAACTTCTCGACTAATTTATTTGCAGACTCAACATTGGATATCATATCTTCAGGTGAAACTATTGTTAATTTGGATAGTAAGTTTCAAGATGCTTTAATTAAAATTCAGACTGATTTTGGAAATTGCAAATGTAAAGAAAAACCATTTTGTGATTGTTTAGAAAAGAATATTTCTAAATTTATTATTAAGCAGCGTTTTAAACATAAAGATCCTGTTGATATTTCAAAGTACTTAAATAAACACTACCAAATCCAAACATATCCAGGAGATATTTTTTCTTGGCTAGATAGTTTATTACATTATTTTGAAGCAGTAAAAAGAATATCTTATTCATTTAATAAAAAAAGAATAGCTAAACATACAGATAATATTATTAAATCAATAGAAATAGGTTAAATTAATTGTAGGAATGTTACTATTATATTTTTTAATTCTAGAAATATTATTGCTATATTTTTTTTAATTTTTTAATAGATTTTTAACATCTTCAATAACAGATTCAATAGCTATTTTAAATAATTTCTTACCATACATTTCATCACATTTGAAATTACCTAATTCTACTTCTTTAGCTCCTTTTTCAATACTTTTATTGATAGTTCTAGCTTTTTCAAACTTATATAACCCAATTTCCCCATATTCTTCTAAGTTGGATTGTTGGGTTATTTTACTTTCATCTGTAATTCCAAGTACTCTTCCTAATGAAAGTTCACCACTAGCCCCATGGGGTCCTTCAATTTCAATTATTTTATTATTAAAAATAATATTTAGGGCTGTTTTTTCTTTTATTGTTTCCATATCTGTTGTATTATTAATTATAAGGTTTCCACCATGACCATTAACAATAACGACTGAATTAATATCTAAGTAATTCTTTGCAGATTTCAATGTTTTTATAATATTTTCAATTAATTCATTGCTACTGGTGTGTATTCCATGATTAATATATTCATATTCTGTTCCAGGATAAATTACTCCTAAAAATTTAGCTCCAGTAGCGAATGATGAATTTAATGCAATATAGCTAGCTATTTTCGTGTCTGTATCAATTGGAAGTGCAATACCATGATTTTCAAGACTAGACCCCAGTGCAATTATTCCAATTTTATGAACTTTTTCACTTAATGTTTTTCCAGCATTATATCTTAATTTAACCATTTTATTTCACCTGAATTTTGAATTAAATTGATTTTTATAGGATTTAGTACTTTTAGTTATGATATTAAATTAAATTTCTAAATTCCAAATTTCGTCGCCAATAAAATGAATAGTCGTACATGCTTTTCCTTTTGTATTTTCAACCATTTCAAGACCTGTAATTTTAGCAATAGCAATAGCTAAAGGTTGTTTATTATTTTCATCAACAATTGTTACAATATCCCCTTCAATAATATCATCATCAGCTGCAACAATTCCAGGACTCATGACATCAGCACCATTTGCCATAAACTTAACAGCACCCATATCTACTGTTACAAGATAAGTTGAATTAATATCAATTGATAAAATAGCTTTTAATGTAGGAAATGGTTTATCATCTACTAAAATAATATATGGTTTACTATCTACAAGAATAATTGGATAAGGTTCAGCTTCAACTAATTCAACAGTAGATTTATCAGGTATTATTGATACGTATTTTCCCAATTCTTTTTTAACTTCCTTTAATTTCTTTTTTTTTAAATGATATCTTTTTTTTATCTTCAATTTCCCACCAAGTTCTTTTGTTAGTAGTGTAATTACTTTTTAAATCACTTTATTAATATGATCAATATTAACCACAATATTATTTATAATATTATCTTAATAAATAAGTGTTATAATAGTAGTTATAATATTATCTTAATAAATGTTATTATGTTTGTGATTATTATTCTTAGTTAAAATTACTTTTAACGTTATAATTATTTTAGTTACATTTAAGCTAGTATTTAATATTATATTTTTTATATTATTTATTATAATTGTTTTAGTATATTTTTTTAGGCGGTTATATTTTAGCTAAATTTATATATATTTCAAATGATTTAATTGATTTAACCTGTTATTTATAGGATATTTCTAATATTTTTATACTAGTTTTTATTGGAATAGCCTTTTTTCACAGATAAAGGATTATATTTATATACTAGAATTATCTAAATT
>JBOFHT010000016.1:0-39577 GCA_051649785.1 Methanobacteriaceae archaeon | reverse complement strand
TGTAATTGTTAGGTTAATAAGTGTTAAACTACCACCTCCTATATCAAAAATCCAATTAACATTAGATCCATTAATAACAGTTGAATTATTACCAATAATAGTTAGATTACGACTAGATAAAGTTAAATTAACATTACCTAAAACATTGTACTTATTATCATTAAGATAAATAGTACCATTAGTTATATTAGCTAAACCAGTACTAATAGTAGTTCCATCATCAATGGAAATATTATCTTGACTATTAGTAGTAACAGCTGCACTAACACTACTAATTGAAAGTAATGCTATTAAAACAAAAAAAAGCACAATAAAAAGCGTATTAATCTTTAAATTTTTATTTGTCACGTTTTTCACCTCCTCTTTATAATCAGTTAAAATAATTTAGAGTTTTTATATAAATCAATTATTAATTATTATAAAAATATATTTAGGATTGATTTTGAGGTTATCTTAAAGATATTTTATAGTGACTTTTACAATCAACTAAACATATACTTATTTGATGAAAAAAAACAACATATAATTATATATATGTTATAGAATTTTAACACCATTTACTAATTTGATTGCAATGTTATATAACTATTCCTAATTGTTAATATTAAATTTAAAACTATTAGTTATCATCTAACAACAAATAATTTACTAAAAATATGATATCAATTAAACTAAAAAAAATAAAAAAGGGTTTCTGTAAAGCCATTTAATTGCTTAAATTGGTAGAGTTGATTGATTTATTATACAATAATAAATTATATTGCTTGTTAAAAAATAAAAAAATAAAAAAAATGAAAGGATTGATGAATTAATTAAAAAATTAAAAGCAAAATTATTATAAATATTAAAAACAAATGAGAAACTATGAAAATTTACATAATACGGACAATAGCAGGTTATATTGCAATCACAAACACAAAAAATAAAAATAAAAATAAAAATAAATGTGATTATGAAAATAATGATGGTTTTGAAGATAGTGAGAGTAATAGTAATAGGAGTAATAATAGTAATGCAGATAACAACACTGTCTATGAAATTATTGATAAAGAATTATTTAATAAAGGCAGTATAGCTACTGAATTTATTGAAGATAAGTCTATTAATAATAGAATAACAGAAAAAGAACTTAATATCATTATTAGAGTAATAGATAAATATTCTAGATCTAGTGAGCTAGATATAGTTGTTGAAACCAGTAAAAGGTTATCTATTTACACTAAAAATACTGAAATAGAAAGTATAAATAATTCTACGACTACAATTAATGTTGATCCAATAACCAGTACTGGCAATTATGTTAGGGAAAATTTAGAAACTATGCTATTGGAAATTGGATTTATTAAAGACTATGAAGAGTTTAGAGAAATTATTATTAATACATATACTGAAATAGCTATTTTAGAAATGAAAGAGTCCGCTTCAGAAGAAGATAAGCTGATGATACAAGCAATTAATTCATTAGCCGAAATTGATGAATCTGTTTCTAAATTAGTTGAAAGAATACGAGAATGGTATGCAATATACTTCCCTGAAATGGACATACTTCGAAATAATGAAGCATATATTAATTCTATATCAGATATAGGGAATAGAGATGAGTTAATTGAAAAAGGATTTACTAGCTATGGAATTGAAATTAATAAAAGTCATGGTGCAGATATAGCTAAAGAAGACTTGGAAATATTAATGGAATTTGGAAAATCTATACAAAATCTTCAAAAGTCACGAAAATCAATAGAAAAATATATTGAAGTTAAAATGGATAAAATAGCTCCAAACCTAAAAAATATTGGAGGAGCATCATTAGGTGCAAAATTAATAGCACATACTGGAAGTATTAAAAAGTTAGCTATGTATCCTGCCAGTACAATACAAATAATGGGGGCAGAAAAAGCATTATTTAGACATTTAAAAACTGGAGAAAATCCACCAAAACACGGTTTAATATACCAACATCCAGAAATTAGAGCTTCAAAATGGTGGGTACGTGGAAAAATATCTAGACTACTTGGTTTAAAAATATCATTAGCTATTAAAAAAGATTATTTTGGAGAAGGTGTGGCTAAAGTGGATGAAACCTTGAAAGAAGAGTTTTTAAATAAAGTAGAAAAAATAAAAAAAGAAAATCCATTTCCAAAAAGACCAAGTAAATCTAAATCAAATTCCCCTAATACAGGAAAAAATTCTAAGAAAGGTAAAAAATTTGAAGGTAAGAAAAATAAAAAAAATAGAAAATCAGAGAAATATATGAAAAATTCATTAAAACATTCCAAAAAATGGTGAATAACAATATTTTTGAATTTTTTATAAAGATATAATATATTAGAATGTGATAAAATGATAAGTAAAGGAATATTTAGTTTTGATAATAAAATAGCTACTAAAAATACTAACCCTGGAATAAAAGTTTATAATGAAACACTTATAGAAGATGAAGGAGAAGAATATAGAATTTGGGACCCTCGAAGATCTAAGCTAGGTGCAGGAATATTAAATGGGCTTAATTTAAGTGAATTAGATAATTTATCTAATCAAAATTATAGCAATGAAGATAATATTAAATTTAAAGTACTTTATCTAGGAGCATCCTCTGGAACAACCGTTTCTCACATTTCAGACATTTTAATTAATGGTTTAATATACGCTGTGGAATTTTCACCAAGAATGATGAGAGAACTAGCTAGATTATGTGAGAATAGGTCTAATATCGCACCTATTTTAGCAGATGCTTCAAAACCAAAAAAATATTTAGATATGATTGAAAAAGTTGACTTAATTTACTCAGATGTTGCCCAACCCAATCAAAGTGAAATCATTATGGATAACATTGATTTATTTTTAAAGGATAATGGTTTAGCTATTTTTATGATTAAGGCAAGAAGTATTGATGTAAGTCAGAGACCTAAAAAAATATTTAAAGAAGAAGAAAAAAAGCTAGTTTCTTGGGGTATGAGTGTTGTAGAAAGAGTAAAACTAGAACCTTATGAAAAGGACCATCTTTGCTTAGTTCTTAAAAAGTCATTCTAATGAATTAGCATTAAAAATACCTAAAAAGTATGTAGGGACTTATTAGTTTATATTATTTTAACTTATTAGTTTAATTATTATTTTAATAAAAAAATAGCTAATTTTATTTTTGATAATAAATGTTTTTATGAAGGATATATAAAATTCATTGGCAAAAATTAATTTAAAATATATAATATAGACTATTGTTCACCAATTAAAAGAAAGTAGTTTATGGTAATGAATAATAGGAATAATAAGAAAAAAATTAAAAAATTAGAATTGTGATAAAAGTATTACTAATGAAAGCTTTATATAGTATAAAATTCATAGTATAACTGCTAATGTAATATAGTAAAATAGTTCATAGCTTTTACCTCTAGGTGATTTCACGCTCATAATTACTCCACACACTCTAAATCCTAGAGGTATCGGACTATTTTTATAAATAACTCTTTTTAAATATTTTTTTAATGTTAAATTATAGATAAACTCCTATAATATTAAAAATAGCTAATTTTTCACCTGCTAAATAAAAATCTAAAAAATAGTCAAAAAGTATTAATTTATTTATGTTTTTTCTTTAATTTTTATAGTTAAAAAGTAATTATAGGGACTATAATTCTTTATTAGATATTAGTATATGTTAATATTAATTTAATATAAAAATAAAATAATAATAACCTATTAACGTCTTTATATGTTATCCACCCTAGCAAATATTAACTTTATAAAAAATTATTAATAAGTATGAATAAAAAATAAGTAATACAAAAAAGAAAATAAAGAAAATAAGTAAAATAAGTAAAAATAAAATTTATGAATAAACTAATCTTCAAGTAAAAAAATATTTAAATTATATTATTAAATTAAGTAAATTAAATTAAGTTTAGATTTTCAATAATTTTATCCCATACTTTACTTGCAATTTCTTCTTTTGAAGATAAAGGGACTTTTTCAATACTTTCATCAACTAAAATAACTTGATTAGTGTCTGATCCAAATCCACATCCTTTATTTGCCACATCATTAACTACAACTAAATCAGATCCTGCATTAACAATCTGTTTTTTAGCTGAGTCAATCATTTCATCATTGCTAATATTATATTCTGCTTTAAATCCAACTAAGAATAAATTAGGGTTAATATTTTTTATTTCTTTTATTATTTTTGTTGTTGGTCTAAATTCTAATGATAAATCAATGGAAGAGTCAATTTTAGAACCATAACTATTAACAGGTGCAAAATCAGATACTGCAGCAGTAGCTATAAAAATATCATGAATTTTAGCTAGTTCCTTAGTTTTAATATTCATTTCTTCACTAGATTCTACATAGATTGTATTAAAATCTTTAGGAATGTTAACATCGGTCTTACCAGCAATAATTGTTAAATCAAACCCTAATATATAAGCTTTTTTAGCTAGTTCAAGACCCATTTTACCTGAACTTTTATTAGAAATTCCCCGTATAGGATCAATAGCTTCATAAGTTCCACCTAAGCTTATTAAAACTTTTTTATTCAGGAATTTGCTATTAGATTTAGATAAATTAATTTCCCTAAATGAATTTAAAACAATATCATTAATATTTGGAAATTTAGCTTTTCCTTCTTCCATTCTAGGTTTTAAAAAATTTATCCCATTATTTTTGATATTATCAATATTATCTACTACAGACTTATACATAGAATCATGCATTGAAGGTACAAAAAGAATAGGAGTATTGTGACCATAAGCTGTAATTAAAAGAGAACTTATAGGGTTATCAGCAATTTTATAGTTGAATTTACTTATAATATTAGCTGTAGCAGGGGCAACAAGTATTAAGTCTGCTTGAGAGTACTTCACATGCTCAATTTTACCAGTTAGTTTAGTTACTACATCTTTACCTGTTGCAAATTCCATAGCATTGGGATGTATAATATTACACGCATCTTCACTCATAAAACATTTTACATTAGCTCCTTTACGCCTAAGTTCCCTAACTAACTTTATACATTCGGTTGCAGCTATACTGCCAGTTACACATAAAATTATATCCATAAAAATCACGAGCAATTAATAAAAAAATCATATACCTAATAAAATTTAAGAAAAATAATTCAAAATATGTATTTAAAGAAAATATGGATAATAGAAATATAAATAAAATAAAAATTTTAGTTTATAGCTAAATTAGTAATTAAATGCCAGTTATTTAATTATTTAATTAATTATTAGTTAATTACTGGTTATCTATGATACATTAATTGTTGGTTATTTAGCTATTAAACTATTTTATTAAACTATTTTTTAATTATCTACCTATTTGTTAATTATTTACTTGTTAATTTAAAGCTATTTACAATAAAATCAAAGTTATTTGACTCAGCTTCAAATTTAGATTGTGGAGCTGTACACAATATAACATAAATGTTGCCATTTACAGCAATCCAAATAGCTCTGTGTTGTATGGTACCATTAGCACTATCAACTGTATAAATGGCTTCCATTGCAGGATGTTCACCTAAACTTGCATTTCCTTCTGAAACCATTTTATATGAAGAATTTTTAAGAAATGTAGCATAAGTGTTGTTATAAATATCTTTTAAAGAACCATTAGCTTCTTTCTTTTGAACAATTACACTTATGTCTGCAATACCATTTGCACCAACTGATTTATTATCTGCAACAGCTATAAGGACATCTGAACTTTGAGAACTAGCTTTTGACCAGTTTGCAGGAATATTTAAAGATACTCCACCTTGTTCTACTGTACCTGCAGTATCATTTGAAGAACCAATACACCCAGAAACAAAAACCACTGCAATAATCAATAATAAGCCTAAAACATATTTTTTCATTAAATCACCTAATAATTCATTAATAATATTTAATTACTGAAAAGCTAAAAAAGTTAAATCGAAGCTTAAATAATTCACCCTGAACCATTTACTGGAGGTTCAGGATCTGGTTCGGGTGTAGGATCAGGATCAGGAGTAGGTGTTGAATTTTTTTTACTACCATTGTCAGAATTAGTGTTTTTAGTAGTATTTTTAGTATCATTAGTTAGATTTATACCTTCAGGAGGAAAAGCAGATTCATCAACCGTGACAGTTGCTAAGCTATCAGTTATAGATCCTAAACTTCCTAAAGCAAAAAATACACCTAAAACTGCAGCCGCTAAAAGAAATATACCTCCAATTAGCAAATACTGATTTCTATTACTTGAAGAAGATTTTCCTTTATTTCGGGGGTTTGAAACATATTTATTTATAAGGTCTTCTTTTTCTTGCTTATTTCTTTGAGCCATATTACGAGCCATCCTCTCTTTTCTAAAAGATTCCTCGTCATCTTGCCCCATCATATTTTTTATTCTATTTGCAGCATCTAAATTTTCCAACTTAGATATATACTGTTTTGATAAAAGCTTGTAATTCTTTTCAGAGATTTTACCCCCTTCAAAGTCTTTTTCAAGCTCTTTTAGTATTCTTAAAAGTTCTTGTTTGTCTTGACTAATTTTAACCAACTCCTTCCTATTAGAGAAGTTTATAATTTTAATAAAGTAAAAAGATAATTCACAATAAAAAAAATCTAATAATAATCATAATAAGAAATATTTTATTACCATTTTTATTACCAGTTCTAATATTAATTTTAATAAATTATTTTTTAATAATAAATTATTCTTTAAGTATTGTTTTATTATATTTTGTTACTATGTGTTCCAATATAAAATTTATAAATCTATATTAATTAAGTTCTTCCTATTATTAATAATTAACTATTAGGAATATATAAAAATAAAATATTAATATTGCAAAATTTAATGAGAAAACCTTATTGTTGAATATGTGAGGATGTAAAATATATTAGGTTAGGATATAAGTTTATGAAATAATTTTATGGATTTTATTTAAAATGTCTTTAATGAATTTAAAAAAACAATAAGGGAAAATAATGAAAATGAATTAAATTAGAAAGTAAATTAGATTAATGAGATAAGTTAGGGGATAATAGTTTAAATTAATAGGATATTAATGAGATAATAAGAAATAAATTTTAAATTATTTGCAAATGAATTGTTAAAGTGAATTGTTAATTAATAAGTTAAACTACTAAAAATATTATAAAAGTTAAATTGATTTTTTAAAAGCAGGATATGACCCTAAAATCTTCATAAAAGATGTTTTATCACTAATTGTATCTAAAATATTATTTATTTCTTCATTACATTCATTACCCATAAAGTCAACAAAAAATACATATTTCCCTAATCCTTCTTTAGATGGTCTTGATTCAATTTTAGTTAAGTTAATTGATTTTTCAGCAAAAAATCCTAGTATTTCATAAAGACCCCCAGGATTATCATCAAAAAGGGAAAAGACAATAGATGTTTTGTTATTTTTATCTGATTTTAAAGCATTCTTTGACAAAACAATGAAACGTGTCTCATTATTGTCTAAATCCTGTATATTTTTATCTAAAATATCTAATCCATAATATTTTGCAGCTTTACTAGTCCCAATTGCACCAAAAACAGGTTTTTTATGTTCATTGCTCATACCAGTACTAATAATTTCACTATTTTTAGACTTAATAAGCTTTGCAGCTGCAGCCGTGCTTAATGTAAAATGTGCTTTTATTTTACAGTTTTCTAAATAGCCTTGACACTGGGCTAAAGCTTGAGAGTGAGAGTAAACATCGGTTATATTACTAATTTTAGTTCCTTTGTTTCCTAAAAGATTATGATTAATTGAGATAATAATTTCTTTTTCTATCTTTAAGTTATAATCATGGGTTAATAAATCCAAAGTAATTCCAACAGGTCCTTCTATTGAATTTTCAATTGGCACAATACCTTTGAGAGCTTCTCCACTATATACAGTTTTCATTACAGAGGGAATAGAACAACAAGATATAAGATTTTCATCTCCTGAAAACAATTCATCTTCTTCAGCAAAAGCAGAAGCTACTTCATGGGAAAAAGTTCCATTTGGACCTAAAAAAGCTATTTTATTCAATTTTACACTCCTAACAATATTAAGCAAATATGAGATAAGTAATTAGATAAAAAATAATAGTATATGGAAATTAAAAGAATTATGAAAATTAGTTATTCCTGGAAATTAGTTATGATATGTTAGTTATAATATGATTAGCTATACAAATATTTATATTCTGAATGGTTGGCAATAAACCCTATAAAGTAATTAATAAAAAAAAGAAAGGAATAAAAGTTGAAAAATAATTAAGACTCCATTTCAACTATTAAACCTATTAAATCGGTTTTAGTTATTATCCCAATAACTTGATCTTCTGCATTTACTACTGGAAAACCATTAACTCCTTCTTCAATCATAGCCCCCGCTACTTCAGCTATAGTATCATTATAAGAAACAGATTTAACAATTTTTGACATAACTTCTTCAACTAAAATATTTTTAAGCTGAGCTTGTTTATGGTTATCTGGAACATGTTTCCTAAATGAAATCATAGCTCTCCCAATGTCTTTTGAAGTTATTATTCCTGCTAATTCATCATTTTCGGTGACAAGAAGTCTTCCAACACTAGAATCAATAATTGTCCTACGTGCATGAATTAACCTATCTTGAGAAGAAACAGCAATGATATCACTACTCATAACTTCTTCAGCTGTGATTCTTTCATAAGCTTTGCCTTTACATGTTTCAATAAAATCAGTTTTAGTTAGCATTCCCACAATTTCTAATCCAGACATAACTGGCATCCCACTAATATTATTTTCAAGAATTAAGTTAGCTGTGTCAGTTAAAGACATTTCTTCTTCAATTGTTAAAACTTCTTTAGTCATAACAGTAGATAAATGGAAATGAGAAGGTGCTAAGTTGCCATATTTTGAAGAACCTAGTTTAATAGCTATGTCTGTCTCTGTTGCAATTCCAACTAATTCTTTTTTATTATTTTCATTAGTATTTACAACAGGAATCCTTGATATTCTATTTTTCTTCATTACTCTGAGTGCATCACAAATATTTTGATCCTTATCTAATGAAATAGGATTTTCACTCATTATATTTTTTATTTTCATGAAATCACCTTTAAATTGATTTAATGAATATTTTAATAAACAATTTATTATAAGTACCTAAAATTTAAATACTCATAATTTAAGTACATAAAAACTAAGTATAATTAAATAGCTATAATAAATTAGCTATTTTTCATAAAGAGCATGTAAAATATCTCTTTCAGTAATCATACCTATTATTGTTCCATCTTTAACAACTGGAACTCCACCAATACCGTCTTTTTCAAGTATTTCACAAAAGTCCCCAACTCTAGTTAAAGGAGGGACAGATTTGACTTCAGTCTCCATAATTTCAGTGACTTTAGTGTCTAAAATACTTAAACCACTAATAGAATCAACTTCACTAAATTTATTTTCACCTAAGAATATTAAAATATCATTAGCTGTTACAATACCTACAATTTCTTCATCTTCAGGGTGACTTGTCTTTCTATTTTCACCTACAACAGGAACTCTTTTAAAGTTATTTCTAACCATTATTTTAGTTACACTTTCAATTGGAGTTCCTGGAGTAATACTAATAACTTCCGTAGCCATTAAATCATCAACTATTTCTTCAGTTAAGACACCCGCCATAGTTGTTGCAAAATCACGCTCAGAAACAATACCTACTAACTTGTCCTCATCATCAATAATAGGAATTACTCCAATATCATTTTCCATCATTTTAGTAATTGCTTCACCCATAGATCCTTTTTTAGACATTGAAATAATATCACGAGACATTATTTCTTTAACAGGTGCATTAATAGCAGCTAAAAAGTTATCATTATATCGTTTTTCCATTAAATTGAATTTATCGCCACCACCTAAGAAATCTAAGATATCCATTGCAGTAACAATCCCTAAAATCTTACCAGAACCTGGGTCAGTTACAGGTAGACGTCTAAAGTTGTTTTCGACCATAATATGAGCAGTTTCTTTTATAGTTGTGGTTTGAGGAATAGAAACAACTTCTTTTTTACCTAAGAGCATAATGTCACCATCATGTTCAGCAATTTTAGTTTTATGCTCAAAAGAGCCCCTATTCATAGATTTTCTTACATTTACTGCACTTTTATCTTTCATATGAACACCTCAGTCTTTTAATGAAATATTTAAAATTAAGTTTCAATTATTATTGTAATAAATGTAATAAATTTTAATTAAATGAATTTTAGACAGGCAAGTTTTAGTTAAATTAATTGTAACTAATTGATTATAATTAATTGATTATAATTAAATTTTGATTATGTAAAATTTAATTTAAGTATAAATTAATTTATAGAAATTGCAGTAGTGAATAATATAGTTATTAATAGTTTAATAGCCCTAATAAACAATTTAAGTATTTAAATGCCATAACAAAACAATTCATGAGTATTTTACTTAGACTGTGTTAATTTAAAATAATTTATTTATAATATTTATTCAATATTTAAAACTTTATGCAACTGTGGAATTGTTAATACATCCATATATTTACCTACAGCCTTTGAAATTTCAAGAATTTTAGGTTCACCACTAGAATCATTCTGTTTTTTAGGTTCTAAATATTTATTCCCATTTGAGTACCATTGTTCAATTGGGCTTATTGGTTGGATAACCATTGGAATAGTTATAGATTCTCTTTGAACATTTGCTTCTTTTATAATAATTTCACTAATTTGTTTTGCTATATCTTCAATTTCACTAATTTTAGTTTTTGGAGATACAACTAGTTTACAATATATATTAGTATTCCATTCTATTAATATTTTTATACTTTCAAGTTCATTTTTGAAAATATTGTTTTCCCAAAAATCAAAAATCTCCTTAAAATCTTCAGAATCCTTAAAAATATCTGAATTGCTGTTATTTTCATCAATAGATACAAAATGTTCAGGTAATTTAATATCTAATGACACATAATCAATATTTTTTAAAAGTTTTAGTTGATTTGGTAAAGTCCCATTTGTCTCTAAAAATGATTTATATGGAAATTTATCAAAATTTTTAATTACATTACTAATAAATTTGGCATGAATAAGAGGTTCACCCCCTGTAAATGAAATAGAATGTAAATCAGGAGTAGCTAGCTCATTAATTTTATTTAAAACATCTTCAACTGACATAACCATTCCAGTATCAATATTTTTACTTTTAGAAGTGTCGCAATAATTACAATCTAAATTACAGCCTGCAAACCGAATAAATATCTGGCGGCGACCAACTAATGTGCCTTCACCTTGAATACTAGAAAATATCTCAATTACAGGTGCTTTAATACCATTATCATTTATATTATGTGTGATATCCGCTGAAATTGTGCTATTTTTAGTATTTTTTCCATTAAACATTATTAAACCATCTAAACAAGTAATTATAGAATTAAATTTATTATAACTATTACAGCACCTATGAATTATAATTTCAATATACTATTTGTATCTACTAATTAAAGTACTTTTTTATTTATATTAATAATTAATTTAAAAATAGAAAAAAGATATTTAATAGTAATGAAACAATCCCATTGTGCTTAAACATTCTCGAAAAACTTCAAAATTAGGGAAACTGTCTCATTTTCCTGATTAGCTTGACTTATACTAGCATTATTATCACCATTTTGAAACCCATAATCTCCAAAATAGGCATGGTTTCCCCCACTTATAACTTGAAAATAAGTATCCTTAGGAAACTTAGACTTAGATTTTTCAAATTCGTTTTTATTAAGAACTCCGTCATTACTACCAACAATAGAAAGGCCTTTAATTCCAGAACCAGAAATATTATTAATGGGATAACTAGCTAAAAATACAATTCCATTAACAGAATTAGGATTACTGGCTACAAAACTACTAGCAGCACTTCCCCCTAAAGAATGACCACCAATAATCCAATTAACATCAGTGTGTTCATTAAGAATCATGTTTGCTTTATTAGTATCTAAAATAGCTAAATTAAAAGGCATTTTCATAATCGCCACATCATACCCTGCCTCGCTAATTTTTTTAGCAAGTGGAGCATAAGCTTCAGGAGCTACTTTTCCCCCAGGATAAAATATAAGTCCTTTTTTGCCAGTCATGGAATAGTTATAATTATTTGAATTATTATCATTAATATCATAATTATTAATATTACTATAATTACCCTCATTATTGTTATTATGGTAAATGGTATGATTATTAGTACCATTAGCTTTAAAATAGATATAATCACTAGTTTCAATAACAGTAACATTAGTTGTATTAGTTATTGCATTATTAGCAGATTCAGTAGCATGATAATAGTCATTAATGTAAATTCCAGCACCAATTAGAGTGATAGCTAGAATAATAGCTATTACAAGACCTATAATTTTAAATTTTTTATCCATAATCACAACCTCAACATCAATTAATTAAAATAAGAAATAGTGTTTTTACAAAATAGTCTTTTTATAAACTAATTAATCAATAATATATCTACAAACAACACATTTAAATCTACTTTTAGGGGTTTTTGAATTAATTCTTTTCATATTTCCACCGCAAACTGGACACTTAACATCTTCTTCAATAGCTATGTTATGAATATCCATTATATCACTTCCATTCTTAATGTTAACTATAATATTACTAAATAAATACGAAGCAAAAGAATTAATAGAGTAATTGAAATAATTAATATAGTTACGATAATTAAGGTAGTTAAGATAATTAGAGTAATTGAAATATATTGAAGTAGCTGAATTAATTATAATAAATTAATAACTGGAAATAGCTAAATTACTTAGAAATTACTTAGATAACTAAATAAATTAAAATAAATGTATAATATGTTTAGATAAGGATTTAAAACTATTCTTAAAAGCTATTATAACAACAATCACGATTAAAATCCAGATTTATTATGTAGTAAAAAATGTGGTAAAAAAAATAAAGAAAAATAAAAAATTAGTGAATAATTCACTAAGTAAAATAATAATCTAACGCTTAAGCTTTTGATAAATAGCTGCTTGAGTAGCATGATGCTTAATCATACCTTCAATTTCACGTTGGTCATTTTCTTTATCTTCAAAACTTATTTGGTCTAAATCATGGAGGGAGAATGGAGACTCACGTCCAAGAATTTTTAAACTACCTTTATGAAGTTTAAGATTAACAGTTCCACTAACTCGTCTTTGCATATGATCAATAGCTTGATCTAAGTCATCTCTTAAAGGTTCATGCCACATAGCTTTGTAAACTAAATCAGCATAGAGAGTAGACATATGTTCAGCAAACCTTAGCTCATCTGTAGTAAGAACTAGTTGTTCAAGTGATTTATGAGCCTCAATTAACAATAAAGCCCCTGGAACTTCATATATTTCCCTACTTTTAAGCCCAACCATTCTATTTTCAACAATATCAATCCTACCTACACCATGGCTCCCTGCAACTTTGTTAGCTTTCTCAATTAAGTCAACAAGACCCATAATTTTACCATTAATGGCTACAGGAACTCCTTCTTCAAAATCAATTGAAACACGCCCAGGTTCATCTGGAGCATCTTCTGTTGAACTTGTCCATTCAAATGCAGATTCTGGAGCTTCTTCTAAAGGAGATTCTAATCTATCACCTTCAATAGCTCTTCCCCAAAGATTTTCGTCAATACTATAAAGTTTATTACTAGTTAATTTTATCCCACAACTTTCAGCATATTCCTGTTCTTCACTACGAGTCATATTATATTCACGCACAGGAGCAATAATTTTATAATCAGACATAGAACGAATAACCGCCTCAAATCTAAACTGGTCATTACCTTTACCAGTACATCCATGAGCTATAGCAACAGCATTTTCTTTATCAGCAATTTCAATAATTTTAATAGCTATTAAAGGCCTTGCAAATGCAGTACTAAGAGGATAACCCTCATAAACAGCATTAGCTTTAATTCCTTTAGCTATGTAATCATTAGCAAATTCTTCTTTTGCATCAATAGTATAATGTTTTTCAATTCCTAAATCAGAAGCCATCTTTTCAGCTCTTTCAAGCTCCTCAACAGGTTGACCTACATCAACACAAGCACTAACTACTTTTAAGTTGTATCTTTCTTCTAATAACTTTACACAAACAGTAGTATCTAATCCACCACTAAATGCAAGAATAACAGTATCCATCCAAATCACCAGTATAATTTAAGTATAAAAAATTAAGATTAGTAAAATTATTGGTAAATCATTACCAAATATAAAGAGTTATTAATAAGTAATAAGTAATATTTCAATAACTAATATAGAATAACTAATATAGGAATAGTTAGCACTAATAAAATCACAGCAAATATTATAATATATAATTTATTTAATATAATTTATTAATATTAATAATTATTATATTTTTTTAGTTTAATAAATAGTTTTTTAATTTTAGCTTTTTAATTAATAATAGTTTACAATTATGGAATAGTTTAGTTTATTAGAATTTATTAAAATATATTAAAAGTAAATATCCGAATAATATAAATAAAAGGAGATTAAACTAATAATTAAATGAACATATTAATATATTAGTTCATTGATTTACTAATAATTCTAATTAAATCGAAAATAATAGTCTAATATCACCAGTGAAAAAAATAAAAAAGAAGAGATTATATTGAAAATTAATAAAAATAGAACTAATGTAAAATTTAAGTATCTAAATAAGGTTAATATGGATAAAATTTCCATTAATAGAGATAGTAATGGTAATAAATCCAATAAAATTGTAAATGCCTGTAATGCAGACAATAATAATATTAATGACACCATCACAGCCATTGCTGATTTAGGCAATACTATTAATAATAATAAGAATAATACTCCCAATAGCCATGATACTCATAATAGCTATGCATTAGACACTAAATTACTTATAAATAATAAATATAATATAAACAATGCTACAATTAGTTATATTGACCATATAGCTGGAGGAGACATTAGTAATAATTATTCTATTTTTAGTGAAATTAATAATAATGAAGTGTCTAAAAAGATACTTGATTATGCCAAATATGGCATCCCTCTTATTAAAATGGGAAATAATGAAAATGATACAAAAATTATGATTATTTCTGGGATTCACGGTAACGAATTACCTCCCCAAGTAGCTATGGTTAATCTTATTAATGAGTTAATTAATGTTAAAATTAATGGAACACTTTATTTTATTCCTTTTGCCGCACCTAAAGCATCTATGAATAATTCTCGCTGGTGTGATTCTTTAGATCTTAATAGAAATACTGGTATAGAAGGTTCACCATCCAATATAATACTAAAAAAAGTCCTTGAACTTGGAATTGATTCTGTAGCGGATTTTCACTCAACAACCATAAATGCAAACCCTGGACGCCAAGGTGTATTTTGTACAAAAAGACCATCTATTGACAGTTTTTTTATTGGAAGCTATGTAGCTAGTAAAACTTCATCATCACTAATAAAATATAATAGTGCAGGTCTAGCATTTAAAGGAGCATTTGAAGATGAATGCAATCTCTTAAATATTCCTGCTATTACATGTGAAGTTGTTTGTGAAAATGGAATATTTTCCCCAAAAGCCTATAACAAATCATTAACACAAATGGAAGCTTATTTAAAGTATTTTAATGTTATTTAATAGGGCGAACTATTGAGTAATGAACTTTTAATTGATAAATGGTTATTAATAAATTGTTAATTAATAAATTATTATTAGTAAATTATTAATTTCTTAAATAATATTTTTAATAAATTATAATAAATTATAATAATTTATATTAATAATAATTTATTTATTATAAATAAAATTGTATTAATTAGGTAAGATTAGAATTACCTATTTAATAAAATATTTTATAATAAAGTATTTTATATGCTGTGAAAATTGTACTAATATGTTTTATTCATCATGTAAAATTTTTAAACTAAATTCTGCTTCTCCATCTTTGCCATATTTTATGAAATCTAATTTATAAGTATCATTAGTAATTTCTTCAATTCCTGCTTTAATAGCTAGGACAAATGGGGAATTAAAGATTTCAACATCATCTGATTCATTTTCGCCAATAATGGTGGTTCTACCAACATCATTATTAGTTACAAATTTTAATATTTCATCAGGGTGCTTTAAATTAGTAGTTACATTTACACTTCCTTCATCAAAGCTATAAACTGCATTACTTGCATAGATACAATTTTCAGTGAAAAAAGATTCAACAGATTTAATAACATCCCCACAGTTATCTATTTGCCCATTAGTACTCTCTTTAACTTTTTCCCACATTTCATAAGCTATTTCATCTAACTTAACTAGCTTTAATTCTTGTTCAATCCATAGTTTCATAGCTTCGGCCATAGACTCACTATACCAACCTCTCTTAAATCTGTATTTTTTGGAAGCAAGTTTTCTAAAAATTAAGTCTGTATCCTCTTTAACACTTATTGTTATTCTTTTCATTTGATCACATATTTTGGAATATAGTTAGTTTTGAATTTTATTATGGAATATTTGAGTAAAATACTTGAGTGAATAAAGTACTTGAGTATTTTTGTGTTTTAATTGTTTTAATAAATTTGCCATTTTACTTCTTTTGTTCATTAATAGGTTCATGTTATTTATTACTAGTTATTACTTTGTTATTATTGCTAGTTTTATTTTATTAAAATAGATTTATTAAATGAAATTAGTTGTATTTGAATTATAATTAATTTGCTTTAAAGCATATGTTAAGAATTTCGGAAATGTGCAAAAGCACAACTACATAAATACATAGTTAATACATAAATGAACAGTTAGAAAATTAGTGGAAAATGTTCAAAAATAATATAAAAAGAATAATACAGTTATTTTTACAATTTAAATTGAAATAAAGTAAATAAACCTATTAATAAGGATAATATCTAAATTAAAATGCTATTCACACAATAATATTAAAGTAATATTTCATTATTAAGCAATGTTGCTTTATTATTAATTGTTATTAATTATTGCAATTAATTTATTATACAATGGAAATTAAGTACTTATTACTTTCAACTTACTCTTGGATTATTTATTTATAAATATAATATTAAATATTAAAATGGCATCAGTAAACTAGAAAAAATAATAATGCAATGAATTATCTTCAATATTCATTCCTCTCACATTACTGGTTTATTGGTGCCATTAAACTTATCAATACTATCATTACAATTAAAATTAATATAATTAATATAATTAATTCATACCATAAAATAAGATAAAACGTATGATAAATCAACTGTTATAGGATAAAGTATTAATGTTTTAAATGCTTGTATAAGCGTTATAAATATTAATGTTAATTAATTAGTGTTATTAGAATTAATAACACAAAATATTATTAAATATTATTAGTAAGTTTTTGTTTTTTTATTAATTTTTATTGATATTACTTACTATATTATCAAAAAGTCAAGATTACTCAAGATTAACACAGGATTAAATATGCCTTCATTTAAAGAACATAGTCTTTTTGCAATATTATTTATAATTCCTTTTTTTCCAAATCCTTATTCAATAGCTTTAGCATTAATTGGAGCTGCTTTAGTAGATTTTGATCATAACATAAAAAAAGAAAATATTTACAAAATATTATTGCTCGGCCTTTTAGTCACAGTTATATTATATATTCTATCATTACCCCCTATAATTGGTATAATAATAATTTTAGTAGGATTAATATTTTATTTTTCAAATCATAGAGGTTTCACACATTCATTACTTGGAACACTATTATTAACAGCATTATTGACAATTTTAATTACATTAACATTTATATTGTTAAGTGTAGGATTTATATTTACATTATCCATGTTTACTTTAGATGTGTTGAATTATTCAAATGGAATGAGTATCGTTAGTTCATTATCCATATTTATTATATTAATATTATTAGGGGTATTGTCACTCAATAAAAGATTAAAAATCCCTTTTACAATATTATTACTATTAGGAATGGTTTTAATTCCATTTAACAGCTGGGTTGAACTAAATCCAGTTACTTATCCTATTTTAAATAGTTTTTTCAATGAAATAAGTAGTTTGAATATATTAAGCAATATGAATATTATAAATTTAAGTTTGAGTTTGCCTTCTTTTTCTTTGGAAAATTTACAAGTTTATAATAATTTAATATCTAATAATTTAATATCTAGTGAATTAATATTTATTAATCCAGTATCTGATAATTTAGTGCATAATATAGTACCTAATAACTTATTAGATAATATTTTATCACCAAATCTAAAATTCTCATTTTTTATTATGATGTTTTCATTGTTTGGAGGTTTTATATCACACCTAGCTATTGATTCACTAACTCCAAAAGGAATAGAACTATTAAGGCCAATAAGTTCTAAAAAAGTTAGAAAAGTTTTTGGATTAATTATAATTACTTTATGGATTGGAGCATCAATATTAAGTATTTATTTAAAAATGATTAATTGAATATATTTATATAATAAAACTTTATATAAGGTAAAATATAATAAATATTGGGTAAATTTGATTAAATATTCAGATAATTGCTTAAATATGTGGATAATTAATTATAATAAATATAATGTAAAAAATAGTAATAATTCATAATATTAATTAATATGATATAATGTAATAGTAATGGCTTAATAGACATTAAAAGATTAAGTAAAAATGTATATATATTTATATAAGATAAATTATAATTAACAATCATGACAAATTATTTTAGTAATAAGCTAATAATAAGCTAAAATAGCTCAACTAAATTTAATGATAATATATTCTAGCCAAATATATGCTAAATATAAAATAAACTAAAATAATATATCTCAATAATTCTACTAAAATATAATTCATCCTTAATTCCTTAATTAATACCCATATAATACATTAATAGTACTATTAATTAAATTAAATAGTTTTATAGTAAAAATTATATGGAATCTGAAATACAAATCTAAAAACTATTTAAATTAAATTCTTAAAGCTATTAAATCTCTTAAAGCACTTAAATTAAATTATTACTTATAAAAATTTAAATGGAGTTAAAAAGTATGGTTTTAACAAGAGTTATATATGGAATTGCATACTTCATAATCTTAATCTATGAAATTATAAAGGCTACATTAGATGTTGCTAAAAGATGTATAAGTAAAAATATAGACCCTGTTGTTATTGAAATTGAAACTGTGCTTGAAAGACCTGTATCACAAACAATTTTAGCTAACAGTATAACTTTAACTCCAGGAACATTATCTATTGACCTTGATTCTGATAAAAAGATATTGAAAGTAGCTACAATTTCACCAAGACCTGCTAAAGATATAATACCTTTTGAAAAATACATAAAAAAGATGATGGAATAAATATTACCATTATAAAAATATTTATAACAAGTTAGTTGCCAATTATTACTTAATTGTCAATATTACTAAATATTATTAATAATTAACTCAATATATAATTACTCAATATATAATTAATTATAGAAAAAAGATAACTAAATAAAAATATAAAGTGGTTTAATATGGAATTATTAACAATAGCAACCTACATACTAATGGCATCACTTATAGTATTCATGTTTGCAGCTATAAGAATAACTACTCATAAAACAATAGCTATGGGATTAATAGGAAGTGCTACATTTTCATTAGGAATAGCTGTACTAATAACAGCTGTTGGTGCACTTTGGAACATAGAATTTTATTCAACAATAGCACTAGCATTACTTATTATGGGAGTTGTTGGAACGATAGCATTTTCAGTAGTATTGAAACGAGGAATGCACAATTAATAGTTAAAATTGATAATTAATAATAAATAATGGATTAACTAATAATGTTCAAGTAGGAGATTTTTATGTATTTTATAGAAGAAGTTATACGAACAATAGCCTTATTAATATCCTCAGTTTTGATTTTAATAGCATCTATTGGAATATTACGCCTTAATAATAAGTTAAATAATGTTATTTACGCAAGAATACATATTTTAGGAGTTATAGACATAGCTTGTATTTTAGCTTTTATAGCATTAGGTCAACCACTTTTAGCTGTAATATACTTTATACTAGCTCCATTTTTAGCTCATGCAATGGCAAATGCTTTTTATTATGGAGAAGATAAAAGTAAAGGAATTATAACTGAAATAACTCACAAGGAGACAAATAATGATTGAGTACATACTAATGTTTGTTGCAGTGTTAGGAGCTATTTTAGCATTAACACAACGTGATTTACTAAAAGCAGCTATTTTAACTGGAATTACTGGTGCATCTGTTGCTTTTATATTCCAATTCTTACTAGCCCCCGATGTAGCTTTAACACAGGCTATTGTAGGAGCTGCAATTGTTCCTGTTTTCTTAGCTTTAGCTGTTTATAAAACTGAAAGGAATGATAACAATGATTGATTTAGCAGTTATTGACACACAGCTGGCTTCATTACTTACAGCAGGAGCACTTATTGTAATTGGAATCTTTGCAGCTATCTTTTTAGATAATATTATAAAGAAAATAATTGGTATTGCATTTATTGAAGAAGGGACTAACTTATTTATTGTTGCATTAGGTTATAAACCAGGCGGGATTGTCCCTATATTTTTACCCGGGATGAATCCAACATGGTTTGCTCAAAATTCAGCTTATCCACTCCCCCATGCACTTGTACTTACAAGCATTGTAATTGGAGCAAGTACACTAGCTGTCATACTGGCATTAGCTATGGTATTATATAATAAGCATAGAACATTAAGTGCTTCTGTAGTTTTAGCTGATCATTCGGATTCTGAAAATGATATTGGCGAAGATAATGTTGAAATTGGTAATATTAAAGACATTACGGACATTTCAGATATTAGTAATAGTGAAGATAAAAATAAAGATAATAAAACTGAGAAAAAGGAGGGAGAATAGATGGATAATTTAATTCCTTTAATGGTTGTAATACCTATAGCCTGTGCATTAATTGTTAATCTCTTACATAAACGTGATAAAGCAGTTATAGGATTTTCTATTGCATTAGCTATTCTCCTACCACTCATCCCCCTTTTAGCTAACTATGGACTTCACTTCTTTGGAGGACATGTTCCATTAATTGATAATTCAAATCTTCTAAATATGCTCCCATCAAATTTATATAGTTCTCTTGGAAGTTTCCATCCAGGGATTTTATATGTTTTTGGAGGATTAGAAAAATTATTTATATTTGTTCTTGGAATGATAGCATTCTTTGCAATATTTACTTCCCTTAGTGAAACTAAACGTGCTTCTGGCGTTTATATGTTTTTAATGTTTATGGGAACTGCTGCGGTAACTGCATTATTATTATCTGATGATATATTCAATATGTACATATTTTTTGAAATAGCTGCATTAACACAAGTTGGGATAATTGTTGCTTCAAAAACAGATACTGCATATGAAACTGCTTTAAAATATATGATATTAGGTTCAATTGGAGGGCCTATATTATTGCTAGGAATTGGATTCTTACTAGCTTTGGTAGGTAGTGTAAATATAACTGATATTGTATTTGCTGTTGATACTGGTCTTGTTAATCCATTAAGCCCTGTTTTCCTTCTTTCATTAGGACTAATATTCTTTGGGTGGTTATATGCTTCAGGATTACCCCCATTCCACACTATCAAATCAGCAGTTTATAGTAAAGCATTACCTCATGGAGCTGCATTATTACAAGGATTTACTGTAATAACTTTTATATCATTTGGAATTGCAATATTAAGGATATTCTCCCCATTAGATTTTGTATACTGGGTAATAATGCTATTTTCAATAATGGCTATGGTTTTAGGAATAACTATGGCAATTATGCAAACTGATTTCCGTAGAATGCTAGGATTTTTAGCTGTTGGAGAATTAGGGTATATTGGAATTGGTTTAAGTATTGGAACTGCTATGAGTACTACAGCAGGACTTTTCCAAGCTTTAAATGAAATACTCATAACTGCATTAATATTTTTAGGATTTGGAGCTACTGTTTATATTACTAAAACTAGTAAAATAAGCAAGTTAGGTGGTTTAATAGAACAAAATCCTAAAATAGCTATTTCACTCTTAATAGGAGGATTAATAATGGCTGGAGTTCCTCCATTTAATGTATTCCAAAGTAAGTTAATGCTTATTCAGTCTGCACTAAACTCTAGTTTTCCAGAATTAGCATTTATAATGATATTAATGAGTGTAATAACATTTATGACATTTACAAAAGCATTCTATTCCGTATTTTTAAAACCAAAACCTGAAGGACTAGTTATTTCAAAATCAAAAGTTCCAGTAGCTACAATTATATCAATAGTTGTTTTATTAGGAATATGTATTATTCTAGGTTTATTCCCACAAATAGCTACTGTACCAATAAATGACTTTGTAGTAGGTGTTTTAGGTGTTTGAAGTGTTTAATAGATATAATATTTTTAATGTGTTTAAAAATAACTTTATTATTTCAAAAGGAAAAGGAGATAAAAAAACATATAACATAAACTTAAAAAGGTGTTTCCTATGAATTTATATGACACTTTTATTAAAATCATTAAAAATAGGTCAGAAAAAATAAAGAGTGCCGAAGAGAGTAATAATATTTCAGTTTCATCTATTTTAGCTGCAGAAACAACATTGATAATCACAGCTTTAATTACAGCAATAATACTAAGACATGTAAGTATTTTACTAACAATAATTATAATTTTAGGTTTACTTTTAGTATTACTAACTAATATGCCGCTAATGCCATCACTTAAAAAAGAACAAAATGATTCTATGGGATCTATGTTATTTTATGTGATTATAACATTGGGTATTTTAATAACTGTCTTCTATTGGGGTGTTATATATGTCTAATCCTAATACCAGTAATATAAGAACTATAATAATGTCTATAACAACAATTTTATTTGGAGTAACATTATTTAGTGGTATTTACGACCTTAAAAATATTATTAATCCTGGAATAAGTTATGTATATAACTACCTTGGTGTTAAAATGGCACCGAATATGGTCACATTAGTAGTTTTTGATTGGAGAGGTTTTGATACGTTAGGTGAAGCATTGATACTTGTTACAGCTGTTTTAGTAGTTCTTCTTATATTTGGAAGAGGAATAATAAAAATGGGTGGTGATTAAATGAGTCCAATTCTTAGATTATTTGCATTACCATCAGCACTTATAATAATAGCTTTAGGAGTTCTAACAATATTAGGAGGACATATAACCCCTGGTGGAGGATTCCAAGGAGGAGCTATGATTGCAGCAGGCTTTATACTATGTGCATTAATTTACGGTTTAAAAGACAATCCATTTGAGTTTTCACACAGTTTTATATCTGCAGTAGAAAGTATAGGTGCTTTAGGATATGTATTAATAGGATTATTTGGATTGATGTTTTCTGGTTTCTTCTTATACAATTTAGGTATTGATTTCTACAATCTTATCCCTGCATCAATAAGTACTATATTTGACTACCCCGATCCAACACATGCAGGAATTATTCCTTATTTAAATATATTTATTGGTTTGAAAGTTCTTGTTGGTTTAAGTGCAGTAGTAATAGCATTTATGGGCTTTAAAACTATAACTGATATTGAAAATGAAGACGATGATATCGAGAATGATACAATGGAGAATTAAGTATGATATTTGGTGGAATTGTTTGGGGTCCTATAATAGTTGGACTAATATTAGGATTTATTATTGGGACAAGGATAAAAAATAAAGGAGATATCATAAACTTCAAATTATCATCAATTATAGTGCTAACTGTACTATTTATATTAGTAGCTTGGCAATTAGGCCAATACCCTTACTATAATGACTTACCATTAGCTACTGTCTTTGTTTCATCAGGTTTAGGGCTATTAATAGGAAGATACACATCAGGATTATTCTTAAAATCATAGTCTCTAATAAAAATAAAAAAATAAAAAAATAATTTTAAAAAAGTTATTTAAAGCTTAATAAAAAGTTACTAAGCTAAAAACTTACTAAAAAAATTACTAAAATTTATTTAAATAATAACAAGTTAACACATTGGAAGGATATTAATGTTTATATCTAATAAAAACTGCAGTGGAATTGGAGAATGTATAAAAGAATGCCCTACAGACTCCATAAGATTTATTAATGGAAAAGCATTTAGTTGCATAACCTGTGGTAAGTGTGAAGAAGTTTGTCCAAATAGTGCCATTTTTCAAAATAAATACAAGGGTTATGTAGTAGATAGATCTAAATGTAATGGCTGTGGAATTTGTGAATTTAACTGTCCAATAAATGCAATTAAAATTGAAGAAGGAATAGTAAAAGGTATTTGTGCCCGTTGCGGTATTTGTACTGATTATTGTCCTGATCATGCTAGAATAGATGGTTTTGAATTAGTTGAAGAAAACCAATTAAAATACTTAAAGTCACTGAATTTAGTAATTCCTAGTCCAAAAGTATTTACAGCTAAAGAAAAAGATATTAGTAGAAATTGTGTAAGCACTAACATTGAAAAATGTATTTTATGTGGTAGATGTGATTATTACTGTCCTACTAGTGCAATTATTGTTAAAAATAACCAAGAAGGTTTTTGCACATCATGTAGAATATGTTCAGACCTTTGCCCTGCTGATGCAATTGATGAAGGTGTTATTGACAATTCTAAATGCGTTTTATGTTTAGACTGTATTAAAAACTGCCCTAATAATGCCATAACTATAAAGGAAAGTAATGACTTTGAACTTGAAATAAAAATGTTAGAAGAGTCAGAGATTATAGATAATCAGCTTAATGTTAATCAAAATAATATTAAAAGTGGAGAAATAAGTGCTGAAACGGGTATTACCGGTTCAATTGTTTCTTGTTTAAATTGTGGATTATGTGTTAAGAACTGTGAATCTGGAGCATTAACACAAGTTAATGGAAAAATTAGATATAGTCCTAATTTATGTTTAGATTGTGATAAAGAAAATTGTATTTCTGTTTGTCCAGTTCAAACATTAAAAACAGACACAAAAAATGAAATAAACAATTTAAAAACAAATAAATCTAAATCTAAATCTAAATCTAACAACTTGATTAAAGGATATTGTGTTTCTTGTGGAAAATGTATTAAAATTTGTGATAGACAGGAAGCTAGAAACTTTAAAAAAGTTATTTGGAATGGAGAAGTATCTAAAGACTGTATATCTTGTGGAATATGCTCTGAACTTTGTCCAGAGGATGCAATTACTTTAAAACGTGGGAAAATTGTTGTTGATCATGATAAATGTATTTTATGTGAAACATGTAGTATCCACTGCCCTAAATATGCAATTCCTACAAGTACGATGGCAAAAAAAGAAATAGCTGATGGTTTTAATATAATTAATAATGATTTATGTATGAAATGTGAATTATGTTATAAAATTTGCCCAGAGGATGCAATAATAAATAATTTAGACAAATCTAATAAAAAAGGCAATTTATCAGTTGATGATACTAAATGTATATATTGTGGTGCTTGTTACAATGCATGCCCTGCAAGAGCTTTTATATTTGAAAGAGAGTTTGAAAATTTAATTTAATTAGGTTTAATTTTATTAAGGTTAATTTAATTAGAGTTATGATTAAAATTAATTATTTAAAAGATTAAGGATTTTATAGCTACTGGTGTTATTATGAAAAATTTACTTAGAGTTATGTTAGAAGGAGCATTTACCAATTTTAAGAGAATAGTTTTTGCTTCTGAAAGAGTAACTGATATGGATATTCGTAGCTCTATATTAGAAGGTAGAGTAAAAGCTACAGAAAAAGTAGCTAAAGTATCTTGTATTGGCTGTGGTGGATGTGCTAATGTTTGTCCTACTAATGCAATAGATATGAAAGCACTTGATAACCCTATTTTAATTACTGAAGAATGGGTAAAAAAGGAATTGCCTGTTTTAAATAGTGAAAAATGTGTTTTCTGTTATCACTGCCATGATTTCTGCCCAACTTATGCATTATTTGGTGAAAAAGCTACTATACACCCAAATGATGTTGGAGAAGTTAATTTAGATATGGCAAAGCTTATAAAAACTCCTATAAAAATATCTGATGATAAAATAGCTATCATAGCACAATTTTTAGCAGATAAAACTATTTTAAAGAAAGAAGATATAGATAATATTAATACAATCTCTAAAACTGATGAAAGTCATAACAAAGTTGTAAGTAATGAAATGAATGATGATGAAATTTATGCGGATGTAATAGAAATAAGGGATAACAACACGGCTAAAATAAATAAAAAAAAAAATAAAAGTGAAAGCGAAGATATAGCTAATAGCACAGATGATAATTCTGACAAAAGCGAATTAGATTATCCCGAAGATGAAATTAATAATAAAGAATATAATAATAATGAAAAATAATTATTAGGTGAATTTATGAGTATTAAATCATTTTCAAGAGGAAGAGCTGTACATTTAATGTTAGTATATACGGGAGGGTGTAATGGTTGCGATATAGAAATAGTAAACTGTGTACTTTCACCTAAATTTGATGCTGAACAATATAAAGTATTTTTAACATGGAACCCTCGTGAAGCAGATGTTTTAGTTGTTACAGGTCCAGTTACTAAACTTAATGAAGAACCACTTCGTAAAATTTATGAAGCTATTCCTGAACCAAAGGCTGTAGTTGCTGCTGGCTCCTGTGCATTAATGGGAGGAGTTTACAAAAATATCCACGGAGATATCCCATCTGAAGAAATTATGGGCCCAGTCCATAATATTATCCCTGTTGATGCTAAAGTCCCCGGATGTGCAGTACGTCCTGAAGATGTACTTTCTGGTGTTGTAGCTGCATTACCAAAGCTTTTAAATGCTGATTAATAGTTGTAACATTAAATATTTCCAATTTAATATTAAAATTATAATAATTATTTTAATAATAATAGTGAAAGTAAAAGTAATAATAAAATAATAATAACATAGGTGCTTATAATGGTTGATAATAAACCTAATAACCAAATAGTGATAGAAACTGAAGTTCCAATGGGAACTGTTCACCCTGCAGCTTTAGAACCTTATAGGGTTCGATTATTTGTTGAAGATGAAATAGTGAAAGATGCTGAGATAACTATAGGAGTAAATCATAGAGGAATCGAAAGGATAATGGAAGGATTGCCTGTAGAAAAAGCTAATGCTCTAACTGAGAAAGTATGTGGAATATGTTCAAATGCACATATATGGAACTCAGTTAAAACAGCTGAAAAAGGTTTAGGAATTGAAATTCCTGAAAGAGCTAGCTATATAAGAATTATAATGGCAGAACTAGAAAGATTACATAGTCATTTTCTTTATCTTGCCCACGGAAGTGAAGTTTTAGGTCATGAAACATTTTCCATGCGTGCATTCTATATGAGAGAAACTGTAATGGAGCTTCTTGAAATGATAGGTGGAAACAGAGTCCAATATGGAGTTTCTGTTATTGGAGGAGTACGTCCTAGATGTGAACTAGATGAAATGAGAATGCAACGTATTTTAAATGGAATGGATTTAATAGATGAAAAAATAGCCGAATTTGCAGATAGATTTGTAATGGATCCAATGGTAATGAGTAGAATTGAAGGTATTGGGCAAATATCTAAAAAAGATGCACTTCGCCTTGAAGTTACAGGACCTAGTCTTAGGGCAACTGGCTGCGAAAGGGACTTAAGAACTAAAATGCCAGAATATGAACCATTTGAATTTAATGTTATTACACAAGACAGTGGCGATGTTAAAGCTAACTTACTTATGAGAGTTTTAGAAATTCCAGAAGCTACTAAAATAATAAGACAAGCTGTTAAGAACATACCTTCAGGTCCAATTACAAATAGATCATGGGATATGATTGATACAGATATTATAAAAAGCTATATTGAAGTTCCAAGAGGTACTTTATATCATTCTTATGCATTAGAAAGTGGAAAAGTGAGAGGTTCAATTATAAGAACTCCTTCAATGTCCAATATTGGAGCTATGCAATATGCTTGTATTGGGGACCATATAACTGATGCTCAACTTTGTATTGTACAATGTGATCCATGTTTTACTTGTACTGACCGAGCTATTGAAATAGTAAAATTATAATTAATAACTAACTAGTAATTAATTAAAAAAGCAAAAAACAGAGGAATGAACAATGGACTTAATTAATATATTATATTCAGTAACAGGAGTTCTTGGAACATTAATAATTGCTTTCTTCATAGGGACATTAATTCCAGGTATTGAAAGAAAGTATATACATGCAAGAATTCAACAGAGAATAGGCCCTCCACTTACAAGCCCAGGTATTATGACACCTATAAAGTTTTTCTTTAAAAAAGGAATAGTACCAAACTCCCCTTTACCAGGACTCTATAATTCACTACCTATAATATGTTTTATAGTGATATTTTTAATAATGTTGCTTTTAATACCCCAAACATACTTTTTAGGTGCTTTATCAACAGTAATCGCTATTATAGGATTGTTAAAAGTTGAAGAAATAGTTTATGTGTTAATGGGTTCACTTTCAAAGTCTGTGATGTCTGCAAATTTGCCATTTCCTGATAAAATAAAAGGAGCTATGCACCCAAATACAGGACATTCCTTTTTAGAAGATATAAGTGCAAAACGTGCATTTAGGTTAATTGCATTTGGTTCATTCCCCTTGTATTTAGCACTTTTTATCCCAGTAGCTCTTTCGAATAGTGTTTATTTAATAGATATAATTAATTATCAGACAATTAATGGGCCTATAATATTAACACTAGCTGGAGCAATTGGTGCATTTGTATTCTTTATAGGATATATGATTTTAATGAATGAATATCCATTTGCAATACTTAAAACAAAAGCAGATGTTATTGAAGGCCCTTATATGGAATATGCTTCAAAATATCGTGCTATTGTTTATTTAAGCCGTGGATTTTTAATGTTTACATTAGGGGCTATATTTTCAGTAATGTTTATAGGAGTTCCACCAAATGTATTTTCATTAGGAATAATAGTGAATATAATAGTTGCATTGATTTTCCCAGTATTGATGGGAATAATGAGTGCATTTTCCCCAGTATTTACAAATAGGCAATTTTATCCAGTAGTAACTGGTGTATCATTAATAGGAGTACTGAGTATAGTTTTAGCATTATTATAATTATTATAATTGCCATAACTATTGTTAGAATTATTCTCAGAATTAATTACAACCTAGTATCATTAGAAATTAAATGTGGTGAGTACGTGAAATTTGTTGTTAGAGCATATCATATTATAAGTTTAGCTGGATACATTGTAGAAAGGAATTTTCCCTACAGAAACATAATTGTAACTAATCCAAACCCAGAACCTATTAAAATAGAAATTCCTGTATTTTATAATGAATGGATTGAAGAACACAGAAGGTTAGGCCTAGATATAATCCCTGTTAGTGAAGAAGATAGCTTCTTAACATTATTTAGAAAAAATAAGGCAAAATTAGACAAGATAAAGGCTGAAATAGAAAATTAAATAAAAATATTTAATTAAAAAAATTTATAAGAAAATTTATAAGGAATATAAATGTTAGATAATTCAAATATAGCTATTAGTATTAAAACTCAGGAAGAAAAAGGAGTTCTAAAGGAAATAACTAATATAATTTTATCCCATGATATTAATATTAGCTATACTCACTTATTCATAGGAAAAGATAATATAGGTGTTATAAATTTAGAATTAAACAATGTTAATAGTATTGAACTACTTTTAAGTGAAATAAAATTATTAGATTCAGTTAGATCCATCAATGTACATAGCTCTCTTAATGAAATATATGGAAAGAGAATAATTATTATAGGTGGTGGGGCTCAGGTCTCACAAGTAGCTATGGGTGCAATATCCGAATCAGATCGGCACAATATACGTGGTGAACGAATAAGTATTGATACTATACCCCTTGTTGGTGAAGAAGAGATTTCAGAAGCAGTTAATGCAATAAGTCGTCTTCCAAGAGCTAGTGCACTTGTTTTAGCAGGATCATTAATGGGTGGAAAAATATCAGAAGAAGTTTCTAAAATAAAAGCAGACCTTGATTTAGTTGTTATAGGGCTGAATATGCCTGGCGGAATAACTAATTATGTTGATTTTGTTGTTACAGACCCTTTACAAGCAGGAGTAATGGCTGTTATGAGTGTAGCTGATACTGCTGTTCTTGACTTTAAAAAATTAAAAAATAAAAAATTTTAAGCTAGCATTAAAAGCTAGCTCATTTCAATAGATCTTATTAAAACACTAGCAGAGTTTTTAAGTTCAGTATCTTTAATATCCCCACTTTCACGTATTTTAAGAGCTAAAGTTAGTATTTTTGAAACATCTTTTGGTTTTAAATTTTCAACCATTTTAAGATAGGTTTCACTTTCTTCAACACTTAAATCTAGTTTTTCTTTATTTTCACAAGCAACTTCAACCATACGTTTACATGATTCCATTATATCATTATCTTGGTTTAAGTTACAAGCATCACATTTTTTCTTTAAGTCTTCCATTTTAACAACTCACTATAGTTATTTCCAAATTTAAATAAATATTTTTATTAAAAGATATACTAAAATAAATAAAAATACACAAATATATCAAATAATATAGTAAATAATATAATAAATATACTAAATAATATATTAAATAAGTATAATAAATAATAAATATTTAATATATATAATTTATAATTCTGTACATCATAGTACTTATCTTTTTCTTTATAATTCTTAAGGTATTCACTTGAGTATACCTCCAAAATATGTAATCTAAGCTAATTTTACACATTAAATTAAGTCTTTGTCAATATCCTGACATATTTCAATATATTCACAGTTAACACATTTTTTAGAACTAATACGTGCTTCGGGAATTTTATCATCATAAACAATTTTTTTAACTTCTTTTAATATTGAAAATAATGATTTTCTAAGTTTTGAATCCATTAGTACAGGCCTTCTCTCACCAATGGATATATAATCAATGAATCCTATGAAAACATCAGTATCAAACTCACTTTCAATAAGCATTGCTGAAGCTACTAACTTTAGTGCATCACTATCCCAAACACCTTTAATAGGTGGAGTGTTTAGCTTTATATCAACAGGATAATATCTTCCTTCAATTACTTCTACTTTATCAATCTTTCCAACAAGTTCTAAGTGTTTGTCACGTATCATATAATTATACATTGAAGGAGGGTTAAATATTTCGGAAACTTGAACACCATCACAGTTTAAAACATCCATTGCTCTTTCACATTTAATTGCAGTTAATTCTACATGGAATGAAACTTGTTTTTCTAATTCTATTCCAAAATTTTCTAGCTCTTCTTCATCCATTTCATTTTTTAAGTTTTTAATTCCTTTATCAACAATTTCATTAGTATCTGTAAATAATATATCTTTTATATTCTCTTTTTTCATATCTTTATCAATACGCCTAAGATTTCTTTGAGTCAAATCATGCAAATCTATTCTTAGGTTTTTAATTAAAATATTTCTTTTCATTGAATCATCTTCACTATCATCTAGCTCGTTTTCAAGATAAAGCTTTAATGGACAAAACATGTATTCCTGCAACTTTGATAAACTTATCATATAATTCCTCCATAATTAAGTAAATAAGATCACAATTACATTAAATGCTAATCAGCTATTAATTAATAAAATAAAACATGAAAATTAATATAATATGAAAATTAATATCATAGCAATATTATACTTGAACATCTGATTAAATATACTGATTAAATATAGGGGTTAAATATAGGGGTTAAATATACTGGTTAACATAGTAATTAATAATCTTATATCCCTATAAAGAAAAATAGTAGTTGATTAATAGTTTATTAAGCATTTAAGAGAATAATTTAATAGAAATTAGTGAAAATTAAATATATAGGGTTAAAATAGTAATTAATGAGCAAAATAATATTATTATACTAAATACAACACAAGGATTATAAATAACTTAATATCTATAAGAACTATGAAAATTACATTATTAGGATTATTATTAGGGTTAATATTAAGATTAGATATTAATAATTGCAAATATTAGCTATAATAATAACCATTATAATAATATAATAATATAATAATATTAAGTATTACTATCTTATTATAATGTAAGTTTACTATATTAAATAAAGTTAACTGAAAATTCAAAATCAATATAATCCTGAGATTATAATTACTTATAAGCGGTTTAAGAAATTACAAAGTTATTGTAAAATTGCTCTAAAAAATAAAAATCATTCCACAAGTCTTTTAGAAAGTGAATAAATTAATGGATAATATAAATGTAAATAGAATTAATATGAAAACAATTAAAATAATAAAGTTAAAAAAATTTAAATAGGGAAAATAAAAATAGAGAAATAAGACATGAAAATATTAAAATAAATAAAAATAAATAAAGAGAAGTAAAATTAAAAAAAAGATAGATGAAATTAGAATAACATAAAAATAGATTGATTCTTAATTTAAATTTAATCATCTAATATTCTAATCAACATTGCGTTATCTTCAATAACATCCAAATTTTCAATTTCAGAAATAGCTTTAGATATATTTTCTTCTTTAGATTTATGAGTAACAATGATAATTGGAACAGAACCCAATTGATTATTTTCTTGCTTTTGAGCTAAAGATTCAATACTGATATTATTTTTACTTAATATACCTGCTATTTCATGGAGAACACCTGCTTCATCTTTAGTTTGAAGACGCAAATAGTATTTTGATAAAATATTATCCATAGACATAACATTATCTACTTGGCTCTTTACAGGACCATAGCTAATTCTCTTATTTTCAGTGAATATAATATCAAGACAGTCACTAACTACTGCACTTGCAGTTGCATCCCTTCCAGCTCCTTGACCGTATAACATGACTGGTCCAACAAAGTCTCCTACCAGGTATACTGCATTGAACACATCATTAACAGATGCTAAAAGATGAGATTTTGGTATGAATGTTGGGTGGACTCTAAGTTCCAATTCACCATTTTCTGATTTTTTAGCTATTCCCAAAAGTTTTATAGCATATCCCAAGTTTTTATCTGCAAATTCAATATCTCCAGGAGTGATTTTAGTTATACCTTCAACATAAAAATTTTCTTGAGGAACATATTCACCAAATCCAAGTTTTGCCAAAATAATAAGTTTTTGAGCAGTATCATGACCTTCAATATCAAAAGTAGGGTCTGTTTCAGCATATCCTTTTTCTTGAGCTTCTTTTAATACATCATCAAAATTAGAACCTTCAAAACTCATTTTAGTAAGTATATAATTAGCAGTTCCATTCATAATCCCATAAATAGACTCAATTCTGTTTGCAGCCAGGCATTCATTAAGAGGATTTAAAAGAGGAATTCCTCCACCGACACTAGCTTCAAATGCAACACGAACATTATTTTCATCAGCTTTAACCATTATATCTTCCCATTCTTTAGCAATGAGGGCTTTATTAGCAGAAACAATGTGCTTACCATTTTCAATAGCTTTAATTATAAAAGTTTTAGCAGGTTCATATCCTCCAATTAACTCAATAACTATGTCGATACTATCATTTTCAATTACTTCATTTACATCTGTGGTCAAAATACCTTCAGGAACATTTACTCCCCTATCAGTGGTAATATCTAAATCAGCTACTTTTTTTAACTTAACATTTTTCCCACATTTTTGAGACAAAAGTTCTTGGTTTTTATTAAAAATATCTACCACACCAGCACCAATTGTTCCAAAACCTATTAATCCTATATTAATATCTTCTTTAAATTCACAATTACCATTATTTTTCATTCTATGACTCCAAATTTATCAAATCAAATAAATAATCTTAAAATTGCTTATTAACATAACTGTTAACATCACATATAATAATTTATTCTTATTTATGAAATCTTATATAAATTTATTCATATCCATTGCACGAGAACTTAGATAATAGTAAAAAAATAAAATAAAATTGAAAGTGAGACAAAAATAAATTAAAATAAAATACGAGGAGATGAAATAAAATAAAATCAAAATTAAGATAAAAAGAAAGAGAAGTGATAATAAATTTATTAATGAATACAAAAATTTAAATGGGAATGTTCTTTAATTTAATAAATTCATTAATAGATTCACGAGTAGTACCTATAACAAGACGATAACTAGTATTTTTATTATTAGCCCCATCAGTATCACTATTGTTATTGGCATTATTATTACTATTATTACAAGTATTATTATCATTTGAGGCAGTATTAGTTATAACTCTTTCAACTTTACCTTTAGCTATTATATCTTCCCCATCTAGTACCTGACCAGAATAAGTGTGGGTAAAAGATACAACTGTTTTTATAGGTAAGTTAAAACAATCAATATCATCACTAAATCCCTCGCAATTAATAATTTTTAAATTTTCAATATCATAGCTAGCAGGATTATCAAAAGATTTTAATGCACTTTTAACCTTAGCTTCAATAGTAACAACACCTAATTTCTCATAGGTATTTGAACCCCAAGTATCATTAATTTCATCCCAATTACGCGTAGCTAAAATGTCAAACAATGTTCCTTCAATCACTCCTCGGTTATTTTTACGATTTTCATACCAAGCAAACTCAGATTTAGATAAACTTGAATCTTTAAGACGTTTTTCATATAAACGATTCCAAAAGCTGTCCTGAATAGCCTCTAACTTAATAGTAGCCATATCCGAACCATTAATACTTTCGCCCTCCTCGCTAATATAGTCCATCATAATAGGAAGTTCTTTGCCTTTATAATTTTTAAAAGCTTCAACTGCTTTTCTATGATTTTCAAGCCCATAAACGACAAAATCAATGTCTGAAACCTCTTCTTTTTCAAGTCCAGGGAGAATAGAACCCGATATTCCGAGATTATCATAAGAAATATCTGCTATTTGATTAAAGAATCTAGCTACTTTAATAAGTTTTTTAATTAAATCAATATTTTTAAAACAACTATTACTACTATTACTACTATCAAGAACATGCGTATTTTTACTAAATTTATTAATAATATCTTTTAAACGCTTATTTGGACAAATTATATTTGATACTTTATCTAATGGAACTCCCATCATTTGAATATTAGTAACATCACAAAAATAAAGATATTCAGAGTGATTTTGACCTAGGTAATCATAAGCTTGTTGAGAATCAACTTTAGAATATCTTCTACCATTTTTCTCCCTATCACCATTTTCATCAGGAATATATCTTAAAAAAGAGATTATTCTATCAGTAGGATGGGCATAATTAGTACAGGCAAAGAATAAATCGTCTTTTGTGTGAATAAAGTCTCTTGTTCTAACTTTCATAATAATCCCCTTTTTAAATGTAAAAAATATATTTACATTAATACCATATAACTTAAAATCATAATCAAATCATTAATCAATATCTCTATAATAAATATAAGTATTATTAAAAACATAATGATAAATGATATAAATAATATTAATAAACTTTTTAATACTACAATTGTCAATAATATATTTCATTATGTACTTATATATTATTATTTTATTATCTAAAATAGCACTATAATTATTAGATAAATAATTAAGTATATTGTATTAAGTGGCAATAATAACAATTCCCATAATAATTAGAATAATAATAGAAATAGTAATAGTAATAATAACAATGATGTTAATAGCTCCACTAATAGGAATATAAGTAATAAATATGCTATTAATATTAATAATAGCACTAATCCTCATAAATTAATCCATCAAATAGTTAAAGTAATGATTATTATGAATATCACATACAAACATACAAATAAAAAAATAAAGTATAATGGAAGCCAAATAGAACCTTCTTGGGCATTTAAAACATTTAAAATTAAAGGTTCAACTATAATTACATTTAGAGGCCCTATGGACATAAGCTCTAATAATTTAAAAGATTTTGAAGATATTGGTCTTGAAATTAAATCTGATGATATGATCCATTTTATTGTAGAACACTTTGATATCCAGCCAGCTGATTTAAGAACTGCATACCATCGCCAAAGAATATTAGTAATGCTTTTAAAAGAAGATTTATCACGTAGAGGTATTATTAGCACTAGGAAAGGTGATGATATTTATATTAATGGCTCAAAACTTACAGTATCAATAGCTATTGCATCCATTAGCAGTATGAAAATACATTTAGGAATTAATATTAGAAAAGACGGCACCCCTAATGATGTTGATGCAATAGGGATTTTTGAATGTGAATCTCATAAAAAAGATAATAGTCATTCTAATCCTGTAAATGAAAATAATATTAATGAATTTATTGAAACCATTGCAAATAATTATATTAATGAATTAAATGATATTGAGCTAGATATTAGTAAAACTAATACATCATAGCTCCCCTATTTTAAATTAAATAAAAAATATTAAAAAAATAACTTTTAAAAAAGCAAATTAAGAATAAATTTGAAAATAAAGTTAAAAATAAACTTGGAAATAAAGTTAAAAAAATAGATTAAAAAGGAGATAAAATGAAAATTATTATTAATGGAATTCATGCTAATTTAAGGTTTTCAGCAGCCCATATTATCCCAAGTCATGATTCTTGTGGTTGTATCCATGGTCACTCTTATATTGTAGATGTTGAACTTATTGGGGAACGTGACGGAGACTTTGATTTTGTTGTGGACTTTAAAAAAGTAAAAGAAATTGTGAGAGGAATTTGTAAGAAGTTTGATCATAAAATGCTCATCCCTATAAAAAACCCTGAGACCGAGTTTAAAGGCATATCTACTATTGAAGATGCTGAAAAATTAGATTCACTTAAATTCAAAATAGGGAATAAAAAATATGTTCTCCCAAGAGAAGATTGTGTATTATTACCACTCCCCCACAGTTCCGCAGAAGAATTAGCTAAATATTTTACTGAAGAACTTTTTGAAACATTGAAGAATCAAGGAAGCAAATTAGAATATGTTGCTGTTTGTGTAAATGAAGGTATAGGTCAAGGTGCCGAATATAGTATAAGTAATTGCTAAAATAATTATAATGAAAAAAGAATGATTATGACTAATCTAAAAGATAATTTGGAAAAGGCAAGTAATTAACATAATGACTGTCCAATAATTAGATTTTATTAAATAGTAATTTATATGAAGATTGATTTCATAAAAAATTTAAAAATATTGAATTATTGGACAAATTCACATGTTAATTGTTTTTTTTGGACACTTAGTCATTGCCAAAAAGATTTTGCACATCGAAAAATCTTCTTCATTTCCAAATCCAAGGATTTGATGAAGTTTTGATTTAGAAATTTTGACTATGACTCACTATGCATTGGGCAAGTTAGTTTTTGCTAGCTACATTATATTAAAATCATTAACATGTTTATTTATCTTTTTCTAGTCGAGTACCGCAATTTTCACAAAAAATAGATTCACTTTTATTAATTTTCTCACAGTTATAACATTCTAAAGTACTAATTACATTATTTAGATTATAATTTTCTTTTGAAAGTAATATTGCTGCAACAAAGAAAAATATTGAAGGAATAAACCCTAAAATAATAAATCCACCAAATAATGAAACAAAACCATAAATCATATATCTTTTTACTGAAATTTTATCTTTACTGATATTCATAAAAATTCCAGGCATTGAAATGAAAATACATATTAACAGTATCAATAAAGTAACAGCTTCACCACCCTGACTAAGGGCAACGTGTAAAATACTAATTAAAAATACTCCGATTGAAAGAGATGCGACAGAACCAATTTTTCCAAAATTTTTAGAATTAAAAACACTTCCATTTTCCATGTAAACATCATTGACTTCTTTATTTTTATTAACTAAGTCATAAAGTGCAATAAACGATATTAGAGTAAGTACTAGATATAATAAGACAAAGAAAGTAAAATTTATTGAAATTAAAAAAAGAAAGCTGAAAGTTTCTATTATAATAAGTATAGATAATATTGTTTCATCTTTTAAGTAGAAATACCCAGTAAAAGGTAGTAATAATGAGATGATTATAGCTAAATCTTTATTTTTGTCTGGGTTAATAAAATATTTTTTCCTATGTTTTTCCTTATTTTCAGCATATATTTCTTTTTCTTTTTTAATTTCTTCTTCAGCCCTTCTAATTTCTTCTTCTCTTTTGATTTCTTCTTCAGCCCTTCTAATATCATCCTTCAGCTTTAAAGTTATTGCACCACATTTATGACAATAATCAGCATTTTCTTCGATTAATGCATTGCACTCTTCACAATATTTTTGATTCATAATTATCAACTCAAAAGCCTATGGGAAACCCAAGACCCAGCCCAACTCCTCTACTCCCGTTATATAAAACAAAGTGATTAACATTAATGGATAATGAATAAGTTATGTCTTCTTCTTTAAACCCATTTTTAAGTTCAAAAACTCCTAAAACAGACCCATAATGATAATAAGCACGAAAACCATTAGCAGAATTTAATAACCCAAAATAATCATCATGAACAACAAACAACTCCAACAAATCAGTTCCTACAGGGTCTACACAATTTATTCCAACAATCGTCCCCCTATGTCTCTCAAAAACATCTTTCATCATTACCACCATTATTATTTTAAACAAACCCCATTTATTATCTTAATTAAGTGCCTTTCTTTTTTCATTTATTAATTTATTACTTAATTATATAATTAATCATAACAAAAAAGTAAGAAAGGTGAACAAGAAAACATTAATGAATATAATAGGATTAATAGTCAACTTAGCACCAAAACTAGATTTTTTTATAAGTCACTACAGCATAATATGGTTTATACCCATTTTTAGGATAATCCAACACCATTTTCATAAAATGTTTTTGTAGTATAAATAAGTCTTACCTTTAGCTGTTTTTTTAAATTTGACAGATATTTTAGTTATTTTATGTTTTATCTTAGTATCGTATCCTACTTTATTTTAATAATCCAATTACCATATAATTTTTAGAACGTTGTACTAATTTAATAAGTATTCTCCATGTATATAGTCTTTGTTAGAACTATTCTTATTAAAATAAGTAACACTCCCTGACCAGTCGTTCTTAAAGTATAATTTTCCAGTTTTTGCTGCACTAGCTGGAGCCACAGTAAAGCCAGCTACTGCAATAAGTAATAATACTAATATTGCAATTTTCCTTTTAATCATCATTTTTATCACCTAATTTCCCAAACAAAATTATAAAACCACTCTTCCATAAAAATATCATCTATTATGTATTTGTTCCCTAAATTTATTATTCAAAACATTATTAGTTTTATTTATAATATAACTATTATTTAAATTTATAGAAAACTAATGCAATATTTTCTTAATTAAAAATTAATAAATATATAATAAATACTTTATTTGAAGGTATTTAATTTATAATCAATATGAAACAAAAAACAATCCATGGATTTTTATATATTAAATCATCTAACACTAGGAGAAAAGTATTATTGGCTTTGGCAGATAATATTCTAATGCCTTCTGAAATATCAAAAATAATTAATGTAAGTCCTCCCCAAACTAGTAGAGTATTACGAGATTTAGAGA